>NZ_SCOC01000100.1:0-1102 GCF_005502615.1 Gordonia sp. ALPHA1B1
TTCTTGATGACCTTGCGGAGCTGGTAGTTCAGCGACTCGATCGAGTTGGTGGTGTAGATGACTTTGCGGAGCTCGGGCGGGAACGCCAAGAACGGAATGAACCGGTCCCACGCTCGATCGAAAGCTGCTGCGGCACTCGGATATTTGGTCCCCAGTTCCGAGTCTCGGAAGGCTTCCCATTCGCGGCGGGCGGTCTCGGCGTCGGGGGCGGTGTAGATCGGTTTGATCGCCCGCGCGACGTCTTTGCGGTCCTTGTAGTTCACGAACCGCATCGAGTTGCGAATCAGATGCACCACACACGTTTGCACCGTGGCCAATGGCCAGGTCGCCTCGATCGCTTCGGGGAACCCGGTCAACCCGTCGCAGCACACGATGAGCACGTCCTTGACGCCGCGGTTGGCCAGATTCGCACACACCCCGGCCCAGAACTTCGCGCCTTCCTCGGCTTGTATCCAGATGCCCAGCACATGCTTGACGCCGGCCATGTCGACACCAATAGCGATGTGGGCGTGCCTGTTTCGGACATGACCGCCGTCTTTGACCTTCACCACCAGGGCGTCGAGGTAGATGACGGGATACAAGGCCTCCAGCGGCCGGTTCTGCCATTCATCGACCGCGTCGAGGACCTCGTCGCAGATCTTCGAGATCGTCTCATGCGACAGATCGGTGCCGATCGTCGAGGCCAGATGATGCTGAATGTCGCGCAACGTCATGCCGCCGGCATACAGCGAGATGATCATGTCGTCGAGGCCGCCGAGCCGGCGGGAACCCTTGGGTACCAGGCGTGGGGTGAACGTGCCCTCACGGTCACGAGGAACGTTCAACTCGACCGGCCCGGCCGCGGAGTCCACCGTTTTCGGGCTCGACCCGTTGCGGGCGTTGGGCAGTTGCCGACCGGCCGGATCGCCCTTGGCATAACCGAGGTGATCGGTCAGCTCGGCCTTCAGGCCGCGTTCGAGAGCGAGTTTGATCAGACCCGGGATCAGGCCGCCGTCGCCGGTGATCTGGACCTGGCCGGTATCGATCTGGGCCAACAACTCATCGACCATGCCCGAGGCCTCCAGCGCCTCGGCCACCTCCGCGGTCGAACGCGGCTCAGCCA
>NZ_SCOC01000101.1:0-1040 GCF_005502615.1 Gordonia sp. ALPHA1B1
TCGGGAGTGTGAAATCCGTATGACCGCTTTGTCAATGACCGCAGATGGCAGTTCGTCGCCTCGACTCGAGCGTTGCTCATCTGACACGTGACCGCGTTGTAGATTTGCACCTCTCGTTTACGGATACTCGGCGCCAAGGTGCGAATCTCGGGTATATCGCAGGCCTCTGCCTTCCTCAACCAGCGCCGCAACGGCGCCCAACATGAGGAGTACGCACCTGAAAGTATGTGCCTTATTTCTTCTTTCATCTGATACGCACGGGCCAGCACACTGTTGGCATCGGCGACCACGATGGACTGCAGCCGCTCTTGACTCTCGGTGAGGTTGTCAGGATTCTTCAACAACGCCCACCTCAATCGGCCGCGTTCCACCTTTGACAAGCCAGCTATCCGGCTCATCACCCGAGACCGGCATCGATCCAGCGCCTGATTGACCCACTGCAGCACATGAAATGGGTCCATACACCAGTACGCTCCCGGCGCCCGCTCGGCGAGGACCGCACCGATGTACTCGGCGCCATCAGCACTGATGTGGGTGATCTCGCCGGCTCGCACATCACCCAGTTCATCGAAGAACCGCTCGATGGTCGCCTTCTTGGCGCCCTCACCAGCCCACACCAGTTGCCCTGTGTCATGGTTGACCACGACGACCAAGTACCGGCGGCCCTTGCGATAGGCGATCTCATCGATACCGATGCGCCGCAACCCGTTCAAGCGTTTGGTGAGTCCGACATGATCGTCGACCACACGCTCGACGATACGAGACACCGTCCGCCAGGAGACCCGCAGGTAGGCGCTCACCGCGGTCATCGGGGCGTGCGCACACATCCACGCGACGGTGTCGTCAAACGCCCTGGTCATCTTCACTTCCGGACGTGCCCACGGAACCAACTCAGTCTTCACACCATGGCGAGGGCACCGCACACGCGTCGCGGGCAGCTCGAGGAAACACCGCCAGCCGCCCATATCCAGATGCCGCCACAACCGCGGTGCCGGCGGCTGATCGTAACCCGGGCAGCGCTTCTTGCACTGCGGACACCG
>NZ_SCOC01000102.1:0-1038 GCF_005502615.1 Gordonia sp. ALPHA1B1
GCTTTCCGACGACAAGCGCTCACGGTATGAGCTCGAACTCGTCGCCCAGGCACTGTCCGGGGCGGCGCCGACGCAAGTACTCAAGCATGCTCGCGCGATCGCCAACAACCTTGCCGACGCTTCCGATGCCGGAATCCCCGCCGCCGACGACCCATCACTGAATTCGGTGAACGCGCACACCACCGACGACGGCCGCGTCGAGGTCCGCGCTGACCTCACCCAGGTGGTCGGTGAGAAGTTCATGGCGATGATCGACGAACGGTCCTGTCCGCGGCGCGAACCCGACGGCACCGAGGATCGACGCACCGCCGAGCAACGCCGCGCCGACGCTTTCGAGTTGATCCTCGATCAAGCAGCGATCGGCGCGACCATCGACACCGTCGGAAGCCCACGCACGCAACTGATGCTGACGATCCCCGCGACCGGAGACCTGGCGTCGCTGCCGTGGACCGGGCCGGTCAGCCATGCCACCGCGAAACAAGCGTCGTGCGACGGCTCGCTGACGGAGATCATTCTCAACGGTGAGGGCGTACCGCTGCAGATGGGTCACACTCATCGGTTGTATCCGGCACACCTCCGCAAGGCGATCATCGTGCGTGACGCCTGCTGCATCAAATGCGGTGCACCACCGTCACATACCCAGGTTCACCACGTCACCCATTGGGCCGACGGCGGACCCACCGACCTCGACAACGGCTGCCTGCTCTGCCAACGCTGCCACACCCAGGTCCACCACCACGGCTGGGACATCGTGATGGGTTTCGACCGTCATCCCTGGCTCGTCCCACCCGCGACCATCGATCCGCGGCGCCGACCACTGCCCGCTTACAACCGACGCACCATGCGACTCGACGACGCCGCCTGACCGCTGCCGCCACAGACCACCAGACTTTCGCGTAGCACCTTCGCACCCGGGCCACACCCGTGAATCACCCCAGGTTTGATGCCGCTTCCTTCTGAGTCAGGAAGGATGAGCACATGCCTAAGAAAATCGACCCAGAGGTCCGTTCGAGGGCCTTGCGGCTGCTGGAGGCCCAC
>NZ_SCOC01000103.1:0-1030 GCF_005502615.1 Gordonia sp. ALPHA1B1
GATTCCACGAGCCCGCTGCTACTTGGGGACACCGTCACGCAAGACCATGTGTTTTCAGCTACCGGACTCTCACCGACTACGGCAGACCATTCCAGGCCACTTCACCTAACACATAGTTTTCTCACTCACGCTTCCACAGGCAGATGGAAG
Organism: Gordonia sp. ALPHA1B1; assembly: GCF_005502615.1. Taxonomy (NCBI): domain Bacteria; kingdom Bacillati; phylum Actinomycetota; class Actinomycetes; order Mycobacteriales; family Gordoniaceae; genus Gordonia; species Gordonia sp. ALPHA1B1. Next base: position 151 of record NZ_SCOC01000103.1, read on the forward strand.
AAGACGAACCCCACAACCCCACACACACAACCCCTACCCGGTATCACATGCGCATGGTTTAGCCTCCTCCGCTTTCGCTCGCCACTACTCACGGAATCACAATTGTTTTCTCTTCCTATGGGTACTGAGATGTTTCACTTCCCCACGTTCCCCCCACACAGCCTATACATTCAGCTGGTGGTAACACGACATCACTCGTGCTGGGTTTCCCCATTCGGACACCCTCGGATCACAGCTCGTTTGACAACTCCCCGAGGACTATCGCGGCCTACCACGTCCTTCATCGGCTCCTGGTACCAAGGCATCCACCGAACGCCCTTACACACTTACAACAACACCTACAAACAACCCCCCACCCACAACCAACCACACAGGCCAGCCATGAACGAGGATCGAATGTAGACATCACAAAACTACATTTCTGCTAAATCACAGACCAGCACTCCAACAACAGTCGAAGCATTGGTTTGAAATAAAGATGCTCGCATCCACTATGCACTTCTCAAACAACACACACCATCCCACCTCCCACACCTCCGCGCCCCATCACAGGACACCTCACCAGCATGATCAGCCGAACAGCTAGGTCAGAGACAACACTAGTGTGTTCTCTCAGAACCCCGATAGCGTGACAATGAACCCGCCAGCCCTCACGGACCCGCAGTGACCCCCGATCCCTCTACCGGTGTAGAAGGAGTGGGCCTGTCTGATGTTTCACCCTCGAACACACACCCACCGCACAGACATACGCCGGCAGAAATGGGTGTTGTTGTGTGCTCCTTAGAAAGGAGGTGATCCAGCCGCACCTTCCGGTACGGCTACCTTGTTACGACTTCGTCCCAATCGCCGATCCCACCTTCGACAGCTCCCTCCCACAAGG
>NZ_SCOC01000010.1:0-170121 GCF_005502615.1 Gordonia sp. ALPHA1B1
TCACACACCTGACGCTTTGATCGCGATGGCGAACCTCACCAGGGGTGGCGCATGCCCGGAACTTCCACATCGAAACTGACCGAAAACCGCCCACTTTCAGGTCACGAGATCCAATCACGTTCGACGACGAGATTCATCCACAACCGCGGTGACAGCGAATCCTGTTGCACAGCAGTCGCTGTTACTCTCGTACCAGCAGTGAACCGTGGTGAACTGTGGTGAACAGAAGCCCCATCAGTCCCACTTGTTCAGTCAGAGCCGGTGCGCCCGAGTCACTCATGACCCGTTCCCCGAGGAGCGAGCTTGCGAGCGTCAATGCCTGCTCCCTGAGAAGCCGCCATCACACCTGCGGTACTGCGGACTTTCGGATCGGGGCGCGGAAAGGCTCGTCGAACGACCAGACCGATGGCGACGGCCGCGACCGCGGCGTAGACGACGCCGGTGACGATGGCGCCACCGAGGGTCCCGACTGCCTGGCCGGCGACACCGTCGAGCACCACCATCACACCCGCACCGCTGTAGGCGAAGGCGGAGAACCGCGACGCCACACGACCTTGCTCGACGGCGCCGAGACCGCGGGTGACAGCGGCGAGCGCCACTCGGTACCCCCCGGCCTGACCGATCCCGCCGACGACCGTACCCAGGACGATCACGTCGAGCCGGCCGAGGACGAGACCCACCACCGCCGTCGACCATCCGACGACCAGGAGCACGCCGACCGCCGGTAGCGTCGTCACGAGCCGCACCCCCACGCCGGCGAGACTCGCGACCATCGAGACCAACAGACATGCGCCACCGACACATTGGGCCACGAGGAGCGAGTCGCTCGCTCCGGTCGCGAGGATCGCGGCGGGCATCGCGCCCACCGCGAGCGCACCGATCGCCCACGCCAGCGCGCCGACCAGATAGGCACCGGGATCTCGACGACGGGTGCCCGCGACGTCGAGGTCGCCGGTGTGGACGTCGAGGTCGCCGGTGTGAGCGTGCGTCGACTGCGGCGTGAAGCCGTCGTCCATCGACGAATTATTGCCATACGCAAGCAGACCGGGAGCCAGACGCAGACCGACGAGTAAGACGATCAGGCATACGGCGGTCGCCGCGGCGTGGATCGCGTACACCGTGACCAGCTGCCAGGGCAGGAACACGGCTATCGCGATGGCCGCAACCAGCCCGCTTCCGGCGCCGATGAGCGAACCGGAAGCGATGAACGCACGACCCCGTTCGCCGCGGGCGGCCACCATGATCGCCGCGGCGGCGCCCGTGCTCAGGCCCACCGCCGCCCCGGTGAGGAACCGTCCCGGAAACAGCAACACCTCGACCGACGCGCCGACGATCTGCAGGAGGTCGCCGACGATCGCCGCGAGGAGAGCGAGCGGTAACACCGTGCGGCTGTGCCGGATGAGCGGGCCGCGAGCCGAGATCAACAGGATGATGATCAGGGCGATGAAGTAGGCGGCGAACAGCACCGACGCCGCGGCGGGCCCGAACTCATGGGTGTCCATGTATCCCGGGAGCAGTGGCGTCATCGCATTCGAGCCGCAGATGGCGAGAATGAACCCGACCCCGGAAGCGCCTGTGAGCACACGGATTCCACGGTCGGATCTCAGAGCGACTGCCATGGGGAGAACTCAAACCGACGTCTGTGACCATCGGGCAACCCCGTCGTGGCCGTCGTGTTGCGCACCTCGTCGCCCCGACGCCGAGGCGCTGACCTGCCACGTTCTGGCGGGTGACGACGATGGCGCCGGTCGCGCCGGAAACTCAGCCCACGGGGCGAAGGTCCGGAGTCGCCCCCGGACGGGGTCCCCAATACCTCTCGACCCAACTGCCCGACCCGGCCGGTTCATCGGTCTCGGTGATGTCCCAGTCCACGAACTCGTGTAGATCGCCCGCCATCTCGGCGATGACGTCGCGCAGTTCGAGGGGCTCCAGCCAGCGCGGCGGGATGGCCTCGACCCCGTCGCGCGCACCCAGCAGGTTGCCTGCGATCGCGCCGGTGGAGTCCGAGTCGCCGTCGTGATTGACCGCGATGATCACCGCGTCCTCGAGGTCGTCGGCCACCAGCGCGGAGTAGACGGCGATCGCGAACGCCTCCTCTCCGACCCAGCCCCCGCCGAGGCGCGTGATCGCCGACTCGTGGGACAGGCCCGAACCGGCGAGGACTTCCGCGGCCTCCAGTGCGGCAAGGGTCTCCTCGTGACCGGCCCGATCCCGGAGGATGCCCTTCGCCGTCGCCAGCGCCTCCGGCAGGCCGGCTCCGTCGATCAGCTCGCGGACCGCGACCGCGAGAACGCCGGCGGGAAGCGAACCGGAGGGATGGCCGTGGGTGAGCGCCGCGAGTGTGGTCGCGAGGTCGAAAGTGCCTGCGGCAGACCAGTCCGCGCGGGCCGCGAACAAACCGACCGGCGCCACCCGCATGACACCTCCGCAGCCCTTGCTGTCGTTGTCGGCCGGGACGCCCGGACGAGTGGTCACCCGGAGCGCCTCGAGACAGGTGGTGCCGGGTGCCCGTCGGCTGTGCAACTGCTGGTGCCCTGCCAGCCAACTGGACCGTTCGGTCGTCGCCAGCACGCCGTGCCGCGGATGGCCGCCCTGCGTGATGAACCACCGCAGGTATGCGCGGGCCGTCGTGGCCGCGTAGCAGGAGATGCCTCCCGCGCAGTCGCGGGCCCAGGCGCGCAGCAGACCCTCCGCAGTGAACAGCGTCATCTGGGTGTCGTCGGTGATGGTGCCGAGGCCGCCGTACGCCTCGGAGTAGGAGGTGATGCCCGCGGGTCCGAACCTCTCCAGGATCGCGTCCCGAGTCGAGAACTCGACTGCCCCGCCCAGCGCGTCGCCGGCAGCACCGGCGAGCAGACATCCGGTGAACCGATCCATGTTCGCCCCCTGTGCTTTCCCCGGCGTTCATCCATGGTCACACGGTTGCGCCGACTCTGCTGGACAGCGGACCGCGAACGGGTACTTTCAGAGGACCTCGAGACGAAGGGGCTCCGATCGTGCTCTCCCTCATCCCCGGTTCACAGCGTCGCAGCCTGGACGAGATCGTCGAGCGCCTCGACTTCTCCGTCGGCGACCGCACCGCCAAACGCAGCGCCTTCTGGTTGATGCTCACGCTGTCCGGCATCATCGCGGTCTCGGGAGTCGTCGCCGACAGCACGGCGACCGTCATCGGGGCGATGATCGTCGCGCCGCTGTCGACACCGATCCTCGGCATCGGACTCGGGATCGCCACCGGCCGTGGTCGACTCGTGCTCGCGAGTGTCGGTTACGTGCTCGCCGGGGTCATCCTGGTGACGATCCTGGGCGTCGTGTTCGCCCAGTTGCTACCCAACCCGACGAACGTGCTCTCCAACTCACAGGTGCTGGGCCGGACGTCACCGACGCTCGTCGACCTCCTGGCCGCCCTCGCCACCGGCCTCGTCGGCGCGATCGCCATCACCCGTCGCGACGTCGGTGATGTGCTGCCCGGCGTGGCCATCGCCATCTCCCTGGTGCCGCCACTCGGGGTCGTCGGCGTCTGCCTCGGGTCGGGAGCCCCGTCGCTCGCACTGGGCGCCTTCGTGCTGTTCGCGTCGAACGTGGTCGCGATGATCATCACGAGCCTCGTCGTGTTGACGATCGCAGGCTATGGCCGAGAGGCCGCCGATCTCGCCGGTGCGGAACATCCGAGGGCCCCTCGACGCCGGGCCTACGCGGCACTGGCCGTAGCTCTCGTCGTCGTCACCGTCCCGATGGTCGCGAACTCGCTCTCGTCACTGTGGTCCCGGCAGATCGCGACCGCGGCGGAGTCGTGGCTCGGATCGGGCGGGAACGACTCGTCCGAGGTCACCGGTGTCAGCTGGACCGGCAGCACGGTCACCGTCAGTGTGCTGGCCCCGGAGGACCTGCCGCCGATCGACGAGCTCCAGACGACGGTCGACGAGTTGGTCCCCTGGGACCCCGAGGTCGTCGTCGTCCACACGGTCGGCGAGCGGTCGGGTGTCAACTGAGCGTGCCGAACCCCGGCGAGGCATCCGCGCTTCTGACAAAGTGGTACGTACGCATCGCTCACCGAGAACGTCACCGTACGCACTCAACCGAGAATCGACGAGGTCAAGCACATGGCTCTCTCTCGAGACGCATCCCCTTCTGTGGCACAGGCGAATTCGTCCGCCCACGATCACCTCCCGTTCCGGGACACACGCGACCTGGACGCCACCACGCGCGGACTCGTCGCCGAACTCGATCCCCCCGCCATCGCCGGCCAGGACGGGGAACCGGTGTGGGATTGCGATGACTTCTCCTTCCTCGCCGAGGAGGCGCCTGCCACCGCCCACCCCAGCTTGTGGCGGCAGTCGGGTCTCGTTGCCCGACAAGGCCTTTTCAAGGTGACAGATAGGATCTACCAGATCCGTGGCCTGGACCTGTCGAACATGACAGTCGTCGAGGGCGACACCGGCGTCATCGTCATCGACCCACTGATCTCGCAGGAGACCGCGGCCGCCGGCCTGCGCCTCTATCGGGAGCATCGTGGCGATCGGCCGGTGACCGCGGTCATCTACACCCATTCGCACATCGACCATTTCGGCGGTGTCAAGGGAGTCACCACCCAGGAGGCCGTCGACGCCGGCGAGTGCCATGTCATCGCGCCGGCAGGCATGGTCGAGCACGCGGTCGCCGAGAACGTCTACGCCGGAACCGCTATGGGGAGACGAGCCGCCTACATGTACGGGGCCGCGCTGCCGAGGGGCCCGCGCGGTGCGATCGGCGCGGGCCTCGGCCAGTCCACGTCCACCGGCACGGCGACCCTGATCGCCCCGACCCTCGACATCACCACCACCGGACAGGTCGAGACCATCGACGGGGTCACCATCGAATTCCAGCTGACGCCCGGCACCGAGGCACCGGCCGAGATGAACTTCTACTTTCCGCAGATGCGCGCGCTCTGTATGGCCGAGAACGCCACCCACACCCTGCACAATCTGCTCACGTTGCGGGGTGCCCTGGTCCGTGATCCGCACGTGTGGTCGCGCTACCTGACCGAGGCGATCAGCGATTTCGCGGCGCGCTCCGACGTGCTCTTCGCGTCGCATCACTGGCCGACATGGGGCACCGCGGAGCTCACGGAGTTCCTGTCCCTCCAGCGCGACCTCTACGGATACCTCCACGATCAGACCCTTCGGCAGCTCAACAAGGGCCGGACCGGTCTCGAGATCGCCGAGGACATCCGATTGCCCCCGGCACTCGAGAACGCCTGGCACACACATGGCTACTACGGCTCGGTGAGCCACAACGTCAAGGCCATCTACCAGCGTTACATGGGATGGTTCGACGGGAATCCGGCGCACCTCTGGGAACACCCGCCGGTGGAATCCGCGACGCGGCACCTCGAGTTCATGGGCGGCGCGGACGAGGTGGTACGGAAGGCCCGCCGGTCGTTCGAGGCGGGCGACTTCCGCTGGGTCGCACAGGTCCTGAACTACGTCGTCTTCGCCGACCCGGCGCACGAGGAGGCGCGGAGTCTCCAAGCGGACACGCTCGAACAGCTCGGCTATGGCTCGGAGAACGGCACGTGGCGCAACTTCTACCTCATGGGGGCGTACGAGTTGCGCCACGGACCCGTCGGGACGCCGACCACGACGGCGGCCACGGACATCGTCGCCGCCCTGTCGGTCGATCAGCTCTTCGACGCCGTCGCCCTACGAGTCGACGGGCCAGCGGCCTGGGACGCCCACATCGTCCTCGACTGGCACATCACCGATGTCGACCGACGCCACCGATCGGAGCTGCGCAACGGCCTCCTGGTTCATTTCGACGTGGATCAGGCAAGCGCTGGCGACCCCGTCGCAGCCACGTTCACCCTGACGAAGCAGACCCTGCTGACGCTGCTCCTCGAGCTCGTGGATCTCGGCACGGCCGTCGAAGCGGGCGACGTCGGCGTCGACGGTGATCCGAGTGCGTTCGGCGAACTCGCCGGCTACCTGGACGACCCGGATCCCGATTTCGCGATCGTGACACCCTAGTTCCCGCCGGGCGGCCCGGCCGACCCGACCGAGGGTGACACCGCTCGAACACACGTGCGAAACTGACTGGGTGGGCATGAAGTGGATTGGCGGGGACAACGGCCAACCACACCGGCCCGCCTTCGTGCGGGTCGGCCACAAGGCGGTGCTCATCGACCTTGGCGCGCTCTACCCCAATGCACCGCATTTCAGCGGCGAGTACCACCCCGACGGTTTGCAGATCCGGTCGGTGCACCTCGGCGTCCTCACCGAGTGGGGGCGCGACGAATGGGGTGCCTGGTACGGCAAGGTGACCTACACGATCACCTCGAAGGACCGACAGGAGAAGGTCACGCACTGGGTGCCGTCGTGGGCGTTGCGCCCGGCCGGTGACCGGCCGCCCGGGCGACGGTGACCCTTCGAGGCTCGCTTCGCTCGCACCTCAGGGATCGGGACGAGGGTCTTCGCTCGCACCTCAGGGATCGGGACGAGGGTCTTCGCTCGCACCTCAGGGATCAGGACCAGGGTCTTCGCTCGCACCTCAGGATCAAAGCGTCCGCTCAGCGGGTGAGCGGGTCGCGCGGCAAGCCGAGGATGCGTTCGGCGATCTGGTTGCGGGTGATCTCCGACGTCCCGCCGGCGATCGACATCCCGCGAGCCCCGAGGATCAGCAGGCCGGCCAGCTTGCCGGGACCGGACGAGAACGCGACGTCGGGTCCGAGCAATTCCGCGGCCAGATGGGCGCGGTCGCTGAGATGCTCGGCGAGAAGCAGTTTCGTCACGTTTCCCTCGGGTCCGGGAGCGGCGCCGACGACCGATCGGGCGGCGCGACGCAGATTCAGCAGTCGCAGCGCATCCTCGACGGCGAGGAACTCACCGACCTTCGTCGCCGCCCCCTCGACCCGGTCCCCGTAGCCCTGGACGAGTGCCACCATCTGCTGGACCGCACCCTCGCTACCCGGCGCACCGCCGCCGATGCTGACCCGCTCGTTACCGAGGGTTGCGCGGGCCACGGCCCAGCCGTCGTTCGGTGTGCCCACCACGTCTTCGTCAGGGACGAAGACGTCGGTGAAGAACACCTCGTTGAACTCGGACCCGCCGGTGATCTGCCGCAGCGGACGTACCTCGACACCGGGCGCCGACATGTCGATCAACACCGCGGTGATGCCCTTGTGCTTGGGGGCTTCCGGGTCGGTCCGCACCGTTGCCAGCCCTCGCCGGCACAGGTGGGCGCCGCTGGTCCAGACCTTCTGGCCGTTGATGCGCCAGCCGCCGTCGACGCGCGTGGCCCTCGTGCTGACCGCCGCCGCGTCCGACCCCGCACCGGGCTCGGAGAACAACTGACACCACACCTCGTCCCCGAGCAGCGCCGGACGGACGAACCGGTCGATCTGGTCCTGCGTGCCCTGCTGGATGAGGGTGAGGATGACCCACCCGGTGATGCTGTAATCGGGCCGCTTCACACCCGCGGTCGCCATCTCCTCCTCGATGACGAGTTGTTCGACGGAATCCGCCGCGCGTCCCCACGGCCTGGGCCAATGCGGCATGACGTAACCGGTGTCGATGAGCTTCTCGCGCAGCGCGGACTCGCCGACGCCGGCGATCTCGGCGATGTCGGCTCGAACGCGCGCACGCAGTTCCTCGGCCTCGGGTGGGAGGTCGAGGCTGTTGGCACGGGTGACGCCGCCTGCGGAGAACTCGTACACGTCACGAGCCGGCTGTTGTCCGCCGAACAGCGCCTGCAGCACCGTGGCGCGGCGCAGATGCAGGTGTGCGTCGTGTTCCCAGGTGAAGCCGATGCCGCCGTGCACCTGGATGTTCAGCTCGGCGTTCGTCGTGTAGGTGGGCAGTGCCAGCGCGGCCGCCGATGCCGCGACCAGCCCGAGCGCGTCGGCGTTCTCGTCGGCCGCTCGCGCCGCGTCCCACACCACCGCGCTGGCGGCCTCCGCGCCGACGAGCATGTTCGCGCAGTGGTGCTTGACGGCCTGGAACGCACCGATGGTCCGGCCGAACTGTTCGCGGACCTTCGCGTAGGCCACCGCGGCGTCCAGCGCGTCCCGCGCCCCGCCGACGGCTTCGGCCGCGACCAGCGTCCGGGTGAGCGCCAGCGCGGTGGCCGCCAGTCTCGGCAGACGGACGGCGGCAGCACTCGACAGCGACACCCTCGCCGACAATCGGGTCGGGTCCAGATCGGCGTGCGCGCCCACCTCGACACCCGAGTCCGACGACTCCACCACCAGCACATCGTCGTCGCCGATGAGTACCAGCAGATCCGCGAGCGGTGCGCCGAGTACCGCGTCGACCTGACCGGAGACCGCCCCACCGGCCTCGGTCAGTCCCGGCACCACCGCGACACCCGCGGTGACCGTGCCGTCGACGAGCGACCGCAGCCAGCGGGCACGCGTCTCGTCGTCGGCATGAGTCAGGATCGCCGAGGCGATCACGGTGGGCAGGAACGGACCAGGCGCCACCGCGCGGCCCAATTCCTCTGTCACGACGACCGATTCGGCGATCCCGAAACCAGAACCGCCGTATTCCTCGGCGACGTGCAGACCCAGCCATCCGAGTTCGGCGATCTCCGCCCAGAACGTGGGTCTGGCCTCCTCGAGCGCGTCGAGTCGGTCGCGCGCCTGCGCCCGCACCTTTCGGTCGACGGCGAATTCGCGCACCACCGAGGCGAGTTCGACGTGGTCATCGGTCAGGGCAATACTCATGGCGACTCCCGGGATCGTCGGTCACCCGATCACACCATCTACCCCCGGTCCGGGGTGGACGCTTGAGACAAACTCATCGAATCCGTTCCCGACGCGCCCGTTGCACGACCGGGTCCGGGAACGGCACGGCATCGACGAGGTCCCGGGTGTACCGGTCCTCGGGCGGTGAGGACGGTGCGCGTTCCGGCCGATGTCCGTCGCGAGATCGACGACGCGGCGGAGGCCTCGGCGGACTGAAGCGTTCCGATCACCGTGAGCGTTTCCCTCGATAGCACCACCACCACAGTGGTCTGATGAATTCGATTGCCATCAAACGACATTGAGAAGAGGACGAGAGATGACCCTGGCGCAGATCGAGGACCGGACCGAGCGCGAGCAGGCAGCTCAGCAGATCTACCGCGACGCGGGGATCACCGTCGACAAGCTCGGCGAGCACATCGGGGCACGCATCGGCCAGGTGCGGCTCGGCGGCGACCTCACCCCGGAGCAGGTGGAGGCGATCCGCCTGGCGCTGGCGATCAACAAGACGATCGTCTTCGAGGGCCAGGACCAGCTCGACGACGACAGCCAGTACGCCTTCGCCGAACTCCTGGGCGATCCCACCGCACCTCATCCGACGGTGACCTCACGCGGCGAACAGCTGCTGACCATCGAAGGCGCCGCGAACAGCTGGCACTCCGATGTGACGTTCGTCGATCGCATCCCGAAGGCGTCCATCCTCCGGGCGGTGACGCTGCCGAGCTACGGCGGCGCGACGACCTGGGCGTCGACGGTGGCCGCCTACGAGCAGCTGCCGAAACCGCTGCGCGCGTTGACCGAAGAGCTGTGGGCCACCCACACCAACCTGTACGACTACGTCGGCCAGAAGGAGCCCTCGGGTGGTGTCCACGTCAGCCGCAAGGCCGAGCACTACAAGGAGTTCACCAGCTCCGAGTACCAGACGCTGCACCCCGTCGTCCGCGTCCATCCCGAGACCGGCGAACGCAGCCTGCTGCTCGGACACTTCGCCAAGGAGTTCCGCGGCCTCAAGAGTTCCGAGTTCGCCGACCTCTACCAGCTCCTCCAGGCGCGTATCACGAAGCTGGAGAACACCTTCCGGTGGAACTGGAAACTGGGCGACGTGGCGATCTGGGACAATCGCGCCACGCAGCACTACGGCATCGCCGACTTCGGCAACCAGCAGCGCGAACTGCACCGCATCACCCTCGCCGGCGATGTGCCCGTCGACGTCCACGGTCAGGCGAGCCAGGTTCTCCAGGGCGACGCGACGCACTACTCGGTCGTCGAAGAACCCGCCCGACTGTCGGTGTTCGCGGCCTGACCCCTCAGGGCCGGTCGCCCTCGGCGACCGGCCGTTCCGGGTCCGACGACCACTGCGAGAACGATCCGGGGAACAGCGTGGCGTCGATCCCCGTGATGGCGAGCGCCGCGATCTGGTGCGCGGCATTGATCCCGGAACCGCAGTAGACGACGACATCGGAGCCGGCCCCGGCGTCGATACCGAGATCTGCGAACCGGCGTCGTAGCTCCTCCGCCGTACGGAAGCGGCCGGAGGTGTCGACGTTGTCAGCCGTCGGGACACTGATCGCCCCGGGGATGTGGCCGGCGCGCGGATCGACCGGTTCGACGTCGCCGCGATAGCGTTCGGCGGCCCGGGCGTCGAGCAGGTGTGCCGGCCCGGCCGCGACGTCGTCGATGGTCGCGACCGGCAGGTGTCCGGCGCTCAGGGTCACGTTGCCCGTTCGCGGCCGACCGCCGTCGCCCGTGGTCGTGCGCAGACCTTCGGCACGCCACGCCGCGAGGCCGCCGTCGAGAAGTCGCACGTCGGCGACTCCCGCCCACCGCAGCAGCCACCAGGCGCGCGCGGCCGCGAGGTTGCCGGAGTCGTCGTACACCACCACCGGGACGGCGTCGTCGATCCCCCATCGCCGGGCCGCCTCCTGGAGGTCGGCGACGTCGGGCAGCGGATGCCTGCCGCCGACCGGTCCGGAGGGCGGGGCCGCCAGTTCGGAGTCGAGGTCGACGTAGACCGCACCGGGGATGTGACCCTCGCGATAGGCGTGCCGACCATCGAAGTCGCCCAGTTGCCAGCGCACGTCCAGCAGGATCGGCGGAGTCGCCAGCAGCATCTCGGCCAGCTCGAGCGGGGTGATGAGGACCTCGGCCATGGCGGCGAGGGTACCAACGCGACCCGATGGCAGAATGGGGCAATCCGCCCATGACCGGGCACCTGGGCCTCCGTCGCCCTGTCGTCACCACCCTCAGGAGTCCATCCCGTGGCGTTGTTTCCTGCCGTCGTCTTCGGACTCATCACCTTCTGGCTGCACCGGCGCATCGTCCGCGCGACCGCGATGCCGCGCCCCTGGTCGATCATCGCCGACGTGGCGCTGGTCGTCCTGTGGGCGCTCGCCCTCATCGGCTTCGCCACCGGACGGGTGCTCGACCCGTCGTGGGCGCGGCCCATCGGCACGATCGGGCTGATCTGGCTCGCCGCCGTCTTCTACCTGTTCCTCGGCCTCGCGGTGGTGGGCCTCGTGTCGTTCGCCGCACACATCGTCCGCTGGATCCGGCGACGTCGATCCGGAGTGCAGGACAACCCCTCGTTCGCGGCCCGTCGGCTCAGCAAGCTCCGGGTCGCCACGGCCGCGGTCGTGGTGGTCGCGCTCGGGGTCACCGGCTACGGGGTGTGGGAAGCATCTCGCCCCCAGGTCGTCGACGTCGACGCCACGTTCGCGAGCCTGCCGCCGCAGTTCGACGGAACGCGCATCGCGGTGATCTCCGACCTGCACGTCGGCCCGGCCCGTGACGCGTCGTTCACCCAGCGCGTCGTCGACGACGTCAACGAGCAGAAGCCGGATCTCGTCGTCCTCGTCGGCGACCTCACCGACGGCACCATCCCGAACGTCCGCGACACCCTCGAACCCCTCGCGGATCTGGATGCGCCTCTCGGGGTCTTCGGTGTGAGCGGCAACCACGAGTACTACGCCGACGACGGTGGCCGGTGGCTCGACGTCTGGGAGGAGGTCGGCGTGCGCACGCTGCGCAACGTGCGGGTGCCCATCGAAGTCGACGGCGCGACCATCACACTCGCCGGCGTCCACGACGCCACCGCCCCCGAACCGTACGAGCCCGACCTCCCGGCGGCGTTGGCGGGAACGTCTCCCGACGACTTCACCCTGCTCCTCGCCCACCAGCCCAAGCAGGCCGTCGAGGCATCGGATCTGGGTGTCGACCTCCAGCTGTCCGGGCACACGCACGGCGGCCAGCTCTGGCCCATCCGCTACCTCGTCCGCGCCCAGCAGCCGACGATCACCGGGCTCGACCAGATCGGGAACACCACGATCTACACCACCCGCGGCGCCGGCGCCTGGGGCCCGCCGGTCCGTGTCCTGACGCCGCCGGAGATCACGATCCTCACGCTGCGATCGGCGTCTTCTGCCTCCTGATCCGAAAGAACCACATAACCGCAGGTCCCAGCCCCTTGCTCCCTGAGGTGCGAGGAGCGATAGGGACCCAACCCCTGCTCCCTGAGGTGCGAGCGAAGCGAGCCACGAAGGGTGTAGCAACGTATCTCGCCAGCCCTTCGTGGCTCGTCGCTTGCGCTCCTCGCACCTCAGGGACCAGGTGTTTTGCTGTTCTTTCGGATTAGCGAGCAGATGGGCGGGCTCGCTTCTTGAGGAGCAGCGGCCGTCAGCCGTTGATGTCCGACGGATGGGTCGCCAGTGGGGTGACCTTGATCCGCATGTACGGGAACAGCGGCAGACCTGACAGCAGGGTGTGCAGTTCGTCGTTCGACTCGACGTCGAAGATCGAGTAGTTGGAGTACTCCCCGACGATCCGCCAGATGTGCGGCCACTTGCCGGCGCGTTGTAGATCCTGCGAGTACGCCTTCTCCCGTGCGACCGTGTCGGCCCGCAGGTCGGGGTCGAGGTCGTCGGGAATGGAGACGTCCATCCGCACGTGGAACAGCACTACTTCGCCGGGTCCAGCACGAAGTCGTAGGAGACGGTGAAGCCGCCCTTGCCGTCGTCCTGCGGGTCGAGCACCAGTTCGGGTTTGACGGCGCTGGCGACGTCGTCGTCGTTGTGCGGGTCGCCCGGGAAGTACAGCTGTGCGGTGAGCTGCTCGTGGCCCGGCGCCGAGACCTTGAGGTGCAGGTGCGCGGGACGCCACGGATGCCAGCCCGCCGCGGAGATCATCTTCCCGCACGAGCCATCGGTCGGGATCATGTACGGCGCGGGCCGGATGGTGGTGATCTCGAAGCGGCCCTCGTCATCGGCGGTGAAGGTGCCGCGCAGATTCCACTCCGGGATTCCCGGCGCGAACTGCGAGTAGAAGCCGTCGTCGTCGGCGTGCCAGAGTTCGACAGTGGCGCCGGCGAGGGCGGTGCCGTCGCACGACCGGACCTGGCCGGTCCACACCAACGGATCGCCGGGCTCGTTGTCCCGCATGGGCAGAGTGCCCTTGGCGCCGAGTTCCGGAGCGTCCGGGACGTAGTACGGGCCTTCGATGCTGCCCTTGTTGCCCTGACGATGCGAGGTCGCGACGTCCTCGACGACGTGCTCCACCCAGACGTCGAGGAACAGCGGCCACTCGCCGTCCTCACCGACGTTGATGAGCCACGCCTTGAGCGCGTTGTACTCGTCGTAGGTCACCTTGTGCTTCCGGATCACCTCGTGCACGCCCGCGAGGACCTCGTTGATGAGGGTCGAGACACGTTCCGGCGCAGTGTCCTTCACTGCCTCGAACGGAGACTTGTCCGCGTGGAACCGCTCGGTGGCGGAGGCGCCGGACGCCGCGGCGGTGGCGACTTCCTGGGGATGCTCGGTGGTGGTCATGTTCTTCTCCTTGCTACTGGGTTCGCGGGGCTGCCACGAGACGTGTTGTGGGCGTGCGGGTCTAGTTGTCGGTGCGATAGCGGTCGAGCTTGTCCGGATCGATCTCGAAACCGATGCCCGGCGCGGTCGAACGGTGCAGGTGGCCATCGCGGATCTGCAACGGCTCGGTCAGCAGGTCGTCGCTCATGTCCAGGAAGTTCGACAGCTCACCCGCGTAGCGCGAGGTCAGCTCGAAGGCGCTGCCGAAGGCGAGCGTGCACGCCGTCCCGATCTGTCCGTCGATCTGGTTGCCCATGACGACCGGGACGCCCAACCCCTCGGCGAGGTGATGCGTGCGGCGTGAGGTGGTGAAACCCGACCGCGCGGTCTTGATGCTGACGGCGGTCGCCGACCGGCCGAGGATCTCGCGGGTGACATCGGCCGGCGTGGGCACCGATTCGTCGGCGATGAACGGCACCGGCAGCTGTTCGACGAGCCACCGGCGACCGAGCACATCGGCTGCGTCGCAGAGCTCTTCGGCGAACAGCAGATCGAGGTCGGCCATCTCCCGCATGGCTCGCGCCGACTCGGCTGCGGTCCAACCCCGATTGCCGTCGACGTAGAGTTCGACGTCGCTGCCGAACCGCTCGCGGAGCGCGCGGACGACCGCGGTGTCGAGGGATGCCGGGTGACGTCCGACCTTCACCTTGAAGGTGCGGATCCCGTAGGTGTCGACCATCTTCTCGGCTTCGGCGACCATCGCGGCCGGCTCGGCGAAACCGAGCATGTGACTCACCCGCATCCGGTCGGTGTAACCGCCGAGCATGTCCCCCACGGGCAACCCCAGGACCTTGCCCAGCGCATCCCAGATCGCCATGTCCACAGCGGATTTCGCGGCCGGGTTGCCGACCGTGCGAGCCATCCGGGCGGCGACCACCTCACGCTCGAGCAAGGTCAGGCCGACGACCGCGGGCGCGAAGATGCCCTCGATCACGGCGATGATGCCGTCCTGGGTCTCGCCATAGGTGAACGGGCGGGGCGGCGCCTCGGCGACGCCGACCACGCCGGCGTCGGTGTGCACCCGGACCAGCACGTGGGTCGCGGCGTGCACCTCGCCGGAGGCGAACCTCAGCGGCTTCACGTACGGGATGGCGAACGGAATCGCCTCCACAGCGGTGATTTTCACGGTTTCTCTCCAGATCGAGCACCCAGTCGGGTCCTCACGGAACGGTGGTCGGCAAGCTGGGTGTCGCGCGACTCTGCGGCGGCGGGATCGATGAAGGCGGAATCGGCGAAGGCAGCGGCGATGACGTCGGCGACCGCGGTGACGACCGGGTCGTCGGAACCCGATCGCCAGGCGAGTGCGACCTCGACGGTGTCGGCATCGACGAGGTCGCGCACCACCAAACCGTCGAGCGGAAGTGACCGCACCGAGGCCGGGAGCAGGGCGACCCCCAGCCCGGCGGCGACCAGGGCCAGCAGCACCGCGGTACCCGGCGCCTGGTGCGCCCGGTGGGGAACGAAACCCGCTGCGCGACATGTCCGTATTGCGGCGTCGTTGACGGCGGAGTCCCGGCTGTCGTACAGCACGAACGGCTCGTGGCGGAGGTCGGCGACGGAGACCACGGGCTCGGCGGCCAGTCGGTGATCGACCGACACCGCGAGAACCATCGGCTCGACATCGATGACCGTCGTGTCGATGTGCTCCCCGATTGCCGGCGGGCGCAGGATCCCGAGGTCGAGGGTGCCGGCACGCAGGGCGTCGCACTGGCCCGGCGTGAGCATGTCGGACTGGATGCGAAGATCCACATCGGGCAACTCCCGCTTGACGACCCGCGCGATGCGCGGCAGATGGGAGAACGCGGCGATACCGGTGATACCGACCCGGACGAGGCCGCTGCGGCCGGCGGCGATCCGACGCACGCCGTCCACGGCTTCGTCCACGCCGGCAAGAATTCGCTCGGCCTGGGCCCTGAGGTACTGCCCGGCCGGGGTGAGCGACACCTGACGGGTGGTCCGCGTGAACAGGGTGACGTCGAGCTCGGCCTCGAGCTGGCGGATGGCGTACGACAGCGCGGGCTGTGCCACGTGCAACGACGCCGCCGCCTGCCCGAAATGACAGGTGTCGGCCACGGCGGCGAAGTACCGCAGGTGCCGTAGCTCCATGACCTACCTCGTCTCCTACCGATCGATCACCGCGGCTGTGACCGCGGACACGTCTCACGGTAGAGCGTCGATCCATACATGACAAAGACACAAATTGCGGCGATTGATCGACGCCATTGATCAATAGGTTGCTTGGCCAGGACTGGCAATTACCCGGGTGTGATCGCCACCACGTGCTGCCACAGTGCAGAGAGCAGCCCACTTTCTGGAGGTATACGACCATGACCGCGTCCGTATCGGAACACTTGAATCATGTGAACTCGGTCCTCGGCGACGCGGTCGTCGACGACCGAGACGCCGGTGTCTACCGCGCCAATCGGCGCATCTTCACCGATGAGGACATCTTCGAGTTGGAGATGAAGCACATCTTCGAGGGCAACTGGATCTATCTCGCACACGAGAGCCAGGTCCCCGAGCCTGGCGACTACTTCACCACCTACATCGGCCGGCAGCCCGTCGTCATCACCCGCGACAAGAACGGCGAGTTGCACTGCCTGATCAACGCCTGTGCGCACCGCGGCGCGATGATCTGCCGGCGCAAGACCGATAACCGCATGACCCTCACGTGCCCGTTCCACGGCTGGACGTTCCGCAACGACGGGACCCTTCTGAAGGTCAAGGATCCCGATGGGGCCGGCTACCCCGACACCTTCGACGTCGACGGCTCGCACAACCTGACCAAGGTCGCCCGCTTCGACAGTTACCGCGGCTTCCTGTTCGGCAGCCTCAACGAGGACGTCGCCTCGCTAGGGGAGCATCTCGGCGATACCCGACTGATCATCGACATGCTGGTCGACCAGTCGCCGGACGGCCTCGAGGTGCTCCGCGGCGCGTCGACCTACACCTACGACGGCAACTGGAAGGTCCAGGCGGAGAACGGCGCCGACGGTTACCACGTCACCGCCACCCACTGGAATTACGCGGCCACCACATCGCGACGCGGCACCGGCGAGTCGACGAACGACACCAAGGCGCTCGACGCCGGCGGGTGGGGCAAGTCCGGGGGCGGCTACTGGTCGTACCCGAACGGTCATCTGTGCCTGTGGACGTGGGCCGCGAACCCTCAGGACCGGCCGCTGTGGGACAAGATGGACGAGCTCAAGGAGACTCACGGCGACGCCAAGGGCGAGTTCATGGTGAAGGGGTCGCGCAACCTGTGTCTGTACCCGAATGTCTATCTGATGGACCAGTTCTCGACGCAGATCCGCCACTTTCGTCCGATCGCGCCGGACAAGACCGAGGTGACGATCTACTGCATCGCGCCCAAGGGTGAGAGCGACTCCGCGCGGGCTCACCGCATCCGCCAGTACGAGGACTTCTTCAATGCGTCCGGAATGGCGACTCCCGACGACCTCGAGGAGTTCCGGTCGTGCCAGCTCACGTTCCGGGCGCAAGCCGCGCCGTGGAACGACATGAGCCGCGGTGCCGAGCACTGGCTCACCGGTCCCGATCCCGTCGCCGAATCGCTGGGCATGACCGGGGTCATCTCGGCCGGCGTCAAGAACGAGGACGAGGGGCTCTACCCGGTCCAGCACGGTTACTGGCTCGAGCGGATGCGCGCAGCTGCCGCGAAGGAAGAGTCGGCTGCCAGACAAGCAGGGGCCCAAGCCCGATAGACCGCCGCCCAGCCCACCGCCCTGAAGGAGAGCACCATGACCACCGCTGAGACCAATTCCGCCGCTGCCGATCCCGCCGGGTCGGGCATATCCACCGGCGGAAAGCTCATCACCCAGAACATGATCGAGCAGTTCCTGTACCGCGAGGCCCGCTACCTCGACGACCGCGAGTTCGAGAAGTGGCTCGACTGCTACGCCGACGACGTCGTGTATTGGATGCCGGCCTGGGACGACCGTGATCGTCTCACCGAGAACCCGCACCGCGAGATCTCGCTCATCTACTACGGCAACAAGGGCGGCCTCGAGGACCGGGTCTTCCGCATCCGCACCGAGCGGTCGTCGGCGACCTCACTGCCCGAACCCCGGACGAGCCACAACATCGGCAACGTCGAGGTCATCGAGCGGCGCGGCTATCTCGTCGACGTCCGGTTCAACTGGCACACCATGTATTTTCGGTACAACACGGTGGACCCGTACTACGGGACCTCCTTCTACACGATCGACTTCTCCGGCGAGCAGCCGTTGATCCGGCGCAAGACGATCGTGCTGAAGAACGACTACATCCACCACGTGGTGGACATCTACCACTTCTAGGACCCGTCCATGACTGTCACCACCGACAACGGCGTCGGCGCCGATCTGCGAGCCCCCGACGGCGAGGCCACCATCCATCAGGTGGCGCTGTCCTTCGAAGACGGTGTCACGCGGTTCATCTCGTGCCGCGAGGACCAGACCGTCGCCGACGCCTCCTACCGTCAGCGGATCAACATCCCGCTGGACTGCCGCGACGGGGCCTGTGGAACGTGTAAGTCGTTCTGCGAGTCCGGCGATTTCGACGGCGGGGTATACATCGAGGACGCGCTCTCCGACGACGAGTCCGCCGCGGGCTATGCGCTCCCCTGTTGCATGAAGCCCAAGTCCGATCTCGTGCTGCAGATCCCGGCGACCTCCGATGTCGCCAAGACCCAGGCGTCCCGATTCACCGGCACCATCGTCGAACTCGATCGACTCTCGGACTCGACCATGTGTCTCGAGGTCCGGATCGAGAACCGCGGGGAGCTGGCGTTCCTACCCGGACAGTACGTCAACATCGAGATCCCCGGCAGCGACGACGGCGAGGGCACCCCGGTGACCCGGTCGTACTCGTTTGCCAACGGCCCGCACGAGGACCGTCTCGTCTTCCTCATCAAGCTGAGTCCCGGCGGCGCGATGTCGACCTACCTGACCGACCGCGCCGCGCGCGGCGAGGAGATCGCGTTCACCGGTCCGCACGGATCGTTCTTCCTGCGCGAGGCCACCCGCCCCGTGCTGCTGCTCGCCGGCGGCACCGGCCTCGCGCCGATCTTGTCGATGTTGCGGAAGCTGCACGCCGACAACAGCCGTCGCAAGGTCCATCTCATCTACGGGGTGTCCACCGACACCGATCTGGTTGCCCTCGACGAGATCGAGTTCTTCGCTGAGAAGTTGCCCGGTCTGACGTGGGACCACTGTGTCTCGGACCCGGCCAGTTCCGCGGTCAACAAGGGCTACGTGATGAGCCTGATCGAGCCGGCCCACCTCTACGACGGGGATGTCGCGATCTACCTGTGCGGTCCGCCGCCGATGGTGGAGTCGGTCCGCAAGCACGTCGCCCAGGCCGGCATCGCGCCGACGGGCTTCTACTACGAGAAGTTCGCGCTCGCGGCGCGTCCGGAGGCCGGTGCCGAGACCGGCACGGTCCAGGAGACCGAGGCGCTCAGCGACGAAGCCGCCCCGGTGGCGACGCCGGAGGCGAGACCGGCGCCCGCGCCGGACGCCGACGACCCGATCATCGTGGCGTCCGACGCCCGGTCGATCGCCGGTCAGCAGACCCTCCCGGCCGCCGATCTCGCATCGTGGACGGGCACCCGGCCGGTCGTTGCCGCTGACGACTCGCTGACCCGCATCGCGGGACAGCCGATGTGGCACAGCGAATCCGATGACCGCGGACTGGACTCCGATGCGGGGTTGCTGCGACCGACGGCGTCGAATCCGGCGGGTCCGGCACGGTCGATCGCCGGGCAGGAAATGTTCGCGCCCTCGAGCCTGGAACCGCTACACGAAGCGGTTCCCGCGGTCGCGACCGAAACGCCCACCGTCGCGGGACCGGCAGTCGTCGGTTCGCAGGGCTACCAGATCGGCGAGGAGCATCCGGCGATCCACGAGTCGGACGCCCTGTTCGAGGCCCGGGCCGCCCTGGAACTGGGCGCCCTCGAGCTGACGTTCGGGCGCTTGTCCACGCAACAGCTGGCCGGCTACCGTCTGCTCGCCGACGCCACGGTGCCGTACGTGGACGGTGATCGCTTCGTCGATGCCGCGGAGTACACCGAGACCAACGCCGCGTTCCACGACTATCTCTTCGCCCAGACCGGTAACGATCACCTGCTCGAGGCCTACAAGGCGCTCGGCGTCAAGGGCCGCATGAGTGAGGTGCTACGGAACGCGACCTGGTGTCACCCGTTGTGCGCGCAGGACCACATCGATATCGTCTCGGCGTTCGAGGCCGGGAACCACGACGCGGCACGAGCACTGATCACCGCACATGCCGACCGGTCGAAGCAGACCATGCGCCGAGCGATGGCCGACGAATTGGTTTCGCGCCGACCGCGTTTCGTCACCCCAGGCCGGTTCGCCGGCAAGGTCGTCGTCATCACCGGTGCCGCGCAGGGGATCGGCGAGCAGACCGCCCGGCGAATCAGCGCCGAGGGCGGCAAGGTCGTCCTCGCCGACCGATCGGAACTGGTCGCCGAGGTGGCCCGCGACCTCGACGCGAACGGTCCCGGCGCGGCAGCCGCCATCGCCGATCTGGAGGATTTCGGCGGCGCCGAGTCGGTGATCCGGCAGGCGTTGTCCACGTACGGTCGGGTGGATGTGCTGATCAACAACGTGGGCGGCGCCATCAACTTCAAACCGTTCGTCGAATTCACCGAGGAGCAGATCCGGGCCGAGATCGACCGGTCGCTGATGACGACGCTGTACGCGTGCCGGGCGGTCCTGCCGTCGATGACACGCGCCGGGGGCGGGGTGATCGTCAACGTCTCCTCGGCGGCGACGCGAGGCATTCACCGGATCCCGTACTCGGCGGCGAAGGGGGCGGTGAACGCGTTGACCGCGTCACTGGCGATGGAGTACGCCGACGACGGCATCCGAGTGGTCGCCGCGGCGCCGGGAGGCACCGAGGCACCGCCGCGTCGGATCTCACGCGGTACACCGGAGCCGCGCAACGAGATCGAGTCACAGTGGTATCAGGCCCACATCGACCAGACGATCGCGTCGTCGTCGCTGCACCGGTACGGCACCCTCGACGAGCAGGCGGCCGCCATCTGCTTTCTCGCGTCCGACGAGGCGTCGTACATCACCGGGACCGTGCTGCCCGTCGCCGGCGGCGATCAGGGTTGAGCTGCTGACTAGTATGGACCGATGATGGTCACCGGCGGGTGCGTCGGCCGCGACCGCGAGATCGAATTGCTCTTCTCGCGGCTCGACGCCGTGTCGGAGTCGGGTTTTCTGGCCGTCACGGGAGATCCCGGAATCGGCAAGTCGACGCTGCTGAGGCACCTGGTCCGGCGGCGACTGTCCGCTCCGACAACCGGTCCCACGTTGTGGGCCGCGGTCTCACCGTGGCGAGCGCACACGCCCGGCGCACTCATCCGGCAGCTGGTACAGGACCGGCCCGACGCCACACCCGCGACCGCTGCCGACCCGACCCCGGACGACCTGCTCGACGCACTACTCGCAGCGGTCACCACTCCTGCAGAGTCATCGACCGAGGTGCCCGGCGACACCGCCGGACTCATAGCCGTCGACGACGCCGACCTCGCCGACGAGGAGTCACTGCAGGCGTTGGTCTCACTCACCCGAGAACACCGGGATCGCCGAATCCTGGTCGTCCTCACCATGTCTCGGCCGGGCGCCCGGCTCGTCGGCAACGCACTCGACGAGCTACGACTCGACGGCCTGGACCCAACGGGTACTGCCGACCTCGCCGCGCAGCGCGGCATCGTGCTGCACCCGGCGATGCGGGAGGAACTGGCCCGGCACACCGGCGGGAATCCCCGCGACATCGTGGCCCTGCTCGACGAGGTCCCGCCAGGCACCTGGTCCCGCACCGGCATGGGACTGCCCGCGCCGGCCCACGTCGTCGCGATGGTGCGGAAACGATTGCCGGACAACGACACCTCGGCTCGCGCGCTCATCGAAGCGCTCGCGATCCTCGACCCCGCCGAGCCTCTCGCCACTGCAGTCGCACTCGCCGGGATCACCGACCCCCTCGGCGCCATCGACGACGCGCGCGCAACCGGTCTGGTGACGGACGACAGGGCATTGACACCCGCGGAGGCGCAACCGCGTCTCGCCGGGCCCCTGGTGCGGGCCGCCGTCCTCGAGGTCCTCGGCATGAAGACCGTGGGCGACGCCCACCGTCGGGCCGCGGACCTCGTCGACGACCCTGCCCGACAGCTCCATCACCGCGTCGCTGCCACCTCGACGGTCGACGCCGCCCTCGCCGACGCCCTCACCGACCTGGCACGCGCCCGCGGCGCCGACGGTGCGTGGGCCGAGGCCGCCGGGCTGTACGGGCAGGCGGGCCGGCTCACCCCCGACCCGTTGCAGCGCGACACACGGGTGACGCTCGCGGTCGATTCACTTCTCGCCGCGGGCGACTGCACCGGTGCCGGCGCCCTCGTACCGACCGTGGAGAGCCTGCGCGAGACACCGCTGCGCAATGCGACCCTGGCGTACCTCGCCATCCTGCGGGGCCGGTCGGCGGAGGCACAGCTGCGTCTCGACCGGGCGTGGGCGATCGTCAACGTCGAGCGGGAACCCGATGTCGCCGCCCTGATCGCGCAACGTTTCGTCCTGCACAACCTGGTCCGATGCCAGGGCACCGAGTTGGTGGACTGGGCCGATCGCGCGGACGCGATGGCCGACGCCGGATCGGCCGCCCGAGTGGAGGCCGCCGTCATCCGTGGACTCGGACTGGCCTGGTCGGGACACCCGGATGCCGCACGCGCCGAGTACCAGACGGTGTCGGAACGGGTTCGATACGGCGCGCAGGCGCAGCGTGCGATCATGGGTCGCGGTTGGCTCGAACTCGGCCTCGACGAGATCGACGCTGCGCGAACCCATCTCGAAACCGCCGTGTCGATGGCGCAGCTCGGTGGCTCCACCCGGATCACGTTGTGGGCGCTGGCCTGGCTCGCCCGGGTCCAGTTCCTCACCGGCGACTGGGACGATGCGCTGCGCGGCGTCGAGGCCGGCCGCGCGCTCGCCCGCAACAGCGGCATCGCGCTCACCACGCCCCTGCTCAACTGGACTGCGAGCCAGATTGATTCGCTGCGCGGGAACTGGGAGGACGCGCATGGAAGTATCGCACAGAGCAGCACCTCCATCGGCGACTACGAGATCATGCGGATACCGGACCTGCTGGCCCGGGCCCAACTGGCGGAGGCCGCAGCCGACTACGGCAAGGTCCGGCGGATACTGACGCCGCTCGTCGCGATGGCCGAGTCCGTCCCGGCCCTGTCCGAGCCGGGCCTGTGGCCGTGGGTCGACGTCCTCGCCAACGCACTGGTCCTCGAGGGACGGCACGAGGCCGCCGACGATCTGCTGCGACGCTACGAGATCCGGTCCGCCGGGCGGGGCCACCGGTCGTCGGCAGCCCGGATGAAGTACGCACGCGGCCGCCACCTCGGCGCAACCGGTGACATCCACGGAGCACGGCGCACCTTCGAGGAGGGCATCGAACTCCTCGACGGTCTTGGCCTGCGCTACGACCAGGCGCGGGTGAACTTCGCCTACGGCCAGACGTTGCGACGTGCGGGCAAGCGCCGGGCCGCCGACGCCGTCATCGGGACCGCCCGCGACCTGTATCTGTCGCTCGGCGCGACCACCTACGTCGAACGCTGTGAACGCGAACTGAAGGCCGGCGGTCTCGCGACGTCGCGTGGTGAGAACCACACCGCCACAAAGGGTGCCGCCGAACTCACGCCGCAGGAGGAGGCAGTGACCGCCCTTGTCGCGCGCGGCCTGTCGAACCGGGAGGTGGCGGCCGAGCTCTACATCTCACCGAAGACGGTGCAGTACCACCTGACCCGGATCTACGCGAAGCTCGGTGTGCGGTCCCGCGCCGAACTCGCAGCCACCCGCCGGTGACGTCGACCGTGCGTCAGACTCCGTCGACCGTGCGTGTGTACCTGCAGGCGATCTATGCTCCGGCCGTCGCGTAGGCGGCGGTGCGGTCGGTGACCGGCGCACCGGTCCGGTCCTCGATCATCCCCAGGTCCACGCCCGGGGCGAACTCGACGACGTCGAATCCCGTTCCGGCGATGTCGAACACACCGAGGTCGGTGATCACGCGACTCACCACGCCGCGGCCGGTCAGCGGGAGCGCGCAGCCCTCGAGCAGCTTGGGCTCACCCTTCTTGGTGACGTGATCCATGAGCACGATGACCCGGCCGGCGCCGTTGACGAGGTCCATGGCGCCACCGATGCCCTTGACGAGGGCACCCGGCACCATCCAGTTGGCCAGGTCGCCGTTCATCGCGACTTGCATGCCGCCGAGGACCGCGACGTCGACGTGGCCGCCGCGGATCATCGCGAAGCTCGTGGCCGAATCGAAGTACGACGCCCCGGGCAGGACCGACACGGTCTGCTTGCCGGCGTTGATGAGGTCGGGGTCGACCTCGTCGTCGTAGGGAAACGGTCCGACCCCGAGGATGCCGTTCTCGGCGTGCAGGTGGACGCCGGAGTTGTCGGGCATGAGGTCCGGAATCATGGTGGGCAGACCGATTCCCAGGTTGACGTAGTCACCGGGGGTGAGTTCGCGGGCGGCCCGGGCGGCCATCTCGGTACGGGTCCAGGTCATGTCGGCACTCCTAGGCTGACGGCGATGCGGTGGGACGTTCACGGACGGTGCGCTTCTCGATCCCCTTGCGCGCGACCTGTTCCGGCGCGAGTTCGACGATCCGCTGCACGAAGATGCCGGGCAGATGGATCTCGTCGGGTCCGAGCTCGCCGACCTCGACCACCTTCTCCGCCTCGACGATGGTGATGCGCCCGGCCATCGCCGCCGGCGGATTGAAATTGCGTGCGGCAGCATGAAATCGGCAGTTGCCATCCGTGTCGACGACGGCGGCCCGGATGAGTGCGTAGTCGGTGACGATCGACTCCTCGAGGACCATCTCCCGACCGTGAAAGGTCCGAACCTCCTTGGGCGGGGACGCCTCCGCGATGGTGCCGTCGGAGTGGTAGCGCCAGGGCAGTCCGCCTTCGGCGACAAGCGTGCCGACACCGGTGGGGGTGAAGAACGCCCCGATCCCGCTTCCGCCGGCGCGCATGCGTTCGGCGAGGGTGCCCTGAGGGGTGAGTTCGACGGTGACCTCGCCGGACAGGAACTGGCGGCCGAACTCCTTGTTCTCACCGATGTAGGACGCGACGACCCGATCGATGCGCCGGGCCTCCAGCAGCAGACCCAGACCCGCACCGTCGGCTCCGCAGTTGTTGGAGACGATGGTCAGGTTCGCCGCCCCCTGCTCGAGGAGCGCGTCGATCAGGAAGCCGGGGATGCCGGCCAGCCCGAAGCCGCCGACCGCGATGCTCGCACCGTCGGGGATGTCGGCGACCGCCTCGGCGGCCGACGCCGCGAGTTTGGTCGGGCCGCCGGGACGGTCGACGACCGTCGTCGTGGCCGCACTGTCGCGAGTGCTCATTGCTGCTCCAGGTGTTCGATGAGTGCGGGAGTGATGGTGTCGACTTGTTCCGCGTTGGCCAGGTGGGCCGAGTCCGGGACCACCAGCAGGCGGCCGTTCGGCACGGCATCGACGATGACGCGCAACAGATCCGGCGGTGTCGCCGGGTCATCGGCACCGGCGATCGCCAGTGTGGGCGCGATGATCGACGACAGGTCGGATCGCTGATCCATGGCGGAGATCGCCTCGCAGCAGGCCGCGTATCCCTCGGCAGGAGTGGCGGCGACCATGGCCTCGAACTGCTGTCGGGCTTCGGTGTTCGCGGCGAGGTAGCCAGGAGTGAACCACCGCTGGACCACGGCCGCGGCGACCGCCGAGGTGCCGTCGGCGCGCACGAGTGCGGCACGGTCCGTCCAGCCCTGCGCCGGTGGCAGATACGCCGCCGTGCACAGCAGGGCCAGCCGATCCACTCGTTCGGGATTGCGTGCGGCGACGCGCATCATGGTCATCCCGCCGAGCGACAGCCCGACGAGGTGTGCTCGTTCGATGTCGAAGCGGTCCAGCAGCGCGATGACGTCATCGGCCAACTCATCGATCGAGTACGGCCCCGGTGGCACCGGCGAATCGCCGTGCCCCCGGGTGTCATAGCGCACCACGCGGAATCGCTCTTCGAGCGCGGCGACCTGCGAATCCCACATCCGATGCGTCGAACCCAGCGAGTTGGACAGTACGACCGCCGGTCCGTCGGGACGTCCGGTGACGACGGCGTGCACCTGCGCGCTCATCGGGTCGCCTCGAAGATAGCGGCGAGTCCCTGTCCGCCGCCGATGCACATCGTCTCCAGGACGAATCGGGCGTCACGCCGGCGCGCTTCGTAGGCCGCGGTGGCGAGGATGCGGGCGCCGGTGGCTCCGATGGGATGACCCAGCGAGATCCCGGACCCGTTGGGGTTCAGTCGTTCATCGGTCGGGTCGACCTTCCACTCCGCCAGGCAGGCGAGCACCTGGGCGGCGAAGGCTTCGTTGAGTTCGATGAGGTCGATCTCGTCGAGCGTGAGGTCGGCGCGGTCGAGGGCGGCGGCGGTGGCCCCGACCGGGCCGATGCCCATGACCTCGGGCTCGCAACCGGTGACGGCCCACGAACGCAGGGCGAGAAGGGGTTCCAGTCCGCGGCGCTCCGCCTCGGCGCGTGTGGTGACCACAGCCATGGCCGCACCGTCGTTCTGGCCCGAGGCGTTTCCGGCCGTGACCGTCGACTCGCCGTCGATCTTGAGCCTGATGGGACGCAGCGCTGCAAGCGATTCCGCAGTAGCGTCCGCTCGCGGGTGCTCATCGCGGTCGACGACGGTGTCGGGACGGCCACGTCGGCCCGGGATGGTGACGGGCACCAACTCGTCGGTGAAGCGGCCGCTGTCGTGCGCCGCGATCGCCCGTTCGTGGGATCGGGCCGCGAACTCGTCCTGCTCGGTCCGCGAGATGCCGTACCGCGCACGGAGATTCTCGGCGGTCTCGATCATCCCGCCCGGTACCGGGTGTGACTCGCCGCCCGCGGTCAGACGCCCGCGGTCGAGGCGATCGCGGAGTTCCACGCCACCCTGCTTGATCCCCGACCGAAGACCCAGCGCGTAGTGCTCGACGGTCGACATCGACTCGGCGCCACCGGCGACGACGAGGCGCGCACCGCCGGTCGCGACCATCGACGCCCCGGTCAGGATCGCCTGTAACCCGGAACCGCAGCGACGGTCGATCTGCATTCCGGGTACGCCGACTCCGAGACCGGCGTCCAGAGCCGCGATGCGACCGAGCGCCGGCGACTCACCGTTGGCATAGCCCTGCCCGAGGATCACGTCGTCGACATCACCCTCCTCGAGTCCGGTGCGCCGGACGAGTTCGCGAAGGAGGTCGGTGGCCAGTCGGGTGACGGGCACGGTCGACAGCGCCCCACCCATGCGCCCGACCGGGGTACGCAGTGGCGAACAGACAACGATGTCGGTACCCGCGTCCGTGGTGAGAGATGCCATGAGTCCACCCTAGGAAGCAACAGCGATATGCAGAAGTATCCATATCCCGGCATTTGATATGGAGCAGATATCAACGCTCTAGACTGACTCCATGGAACTGCGACACCTGCGCTACTTCCGCGCCGTCGCCGAGGAGCTGCACTTCGGCCGGGCCGCCGAGCGGCTCCACATGGCCCAGCCACCGCTGTCTCAGCAGATCCGCCAGCTGGAGGACGAGCTCGGTGTCGCACTGCTGGCCCGGTCGACGCGTCGTGTCGAGCTGACCCCGGCAGGTGCGGATTACCTGCAGCGAGCCGTCGCGATCCTGGACTCGGTCGACGCCGCTGCACGACAGGCGCAACGGATCGCCGACGGGCGGCAGGGCAACCTCGCGATCGGGTGCGTGGGTTCGGCCACCTACTCGCTGTTGCCCGCGCTCGTGCGCGCACTGAGCGACGAACTGCCCGATGTGGACGTCCACGTTCGCGGCGAGATGCTGGCACCGGCCCAGATCGCCGCGCTCGAGTCCGGGGACATCGACCTTGCCTTACTGCGCATGCCCATCAACACCACCGGACTGCGGGTCGAGTCGATCCGCAGCGACCGCCTCATCGTGGCACTGCCCCACGATCACCCGCTCGCCCACGGCGCATCGGATACGCCCGTCGACCTCGCGCTGTTGGGCGGCGACGACTTCATCGTGCACGCGGGCAGCGGGAAGTCGGTCATGCACGGGGTCCTGTCGGCGGCCGCCGGACGCGCGGGATTCGTCCCGCGCATCCGGCACGAGGTCGAGGAGACGTCGACGCTGGTGACACTCGTCGCCGCGGGGGTGGGGGTCGCCCTGGTCCCTGAACCCACCTCAGCGCTCGGTATACCCGGCGTCGTCTACCGCCCGCTCGACACCGACGACGAGGTCGAACTGGCCGTCGCGTTCCCCGACGGGCCCCAGTCCCCGCTCGTCGACCGGGTCCTGGCGGTGTTGCGCACACTCTCCTGAACGCCGCAAACCCACCCCTTTTCGGTATATCCACCCACCACACAGGGGGTGGAAACACCGAAAAGAGGTGGGTTTGCGAATGTCTCGGATCAGCGGTGGGTGAAGTTCGGGTCCCGCTTCTCGACGAAGGCGGCCATGCCCTCGGTCTGGTCGTCGGTCGCGAACGTGGAGTAGAAGAGCGCGCGCTCGGCGCGGACACCCTCGACGAGGCTCGACTCGAACGCGCGATTGACCGCGTCCTTGGCGGCGGCGGAGGCGATCAGCGACTTCGAGGCGATGACCTCGGCGACCTCGATGGCGGCGGCGCGGCAGTCCTCCTTGGGAACGACGCGCGAGACGAGGCCGAGGCGTTCGGCCTCGTCGACCTTCATCTGGCGGCCGGTCAGCACCATGTCCATCGCCTTGGCCTTGCCCACGGCGCGGGTGAGACGCTGCGAGCCGCCGATCCCGGGGATGACGCCGAGGTTGATCTCGGGCTGACCGAAGACGGCGTTGTCGCCGGCGATGATGGTGTCGCACAGCATCGCGAGCTCGCAGCCGCCGCCGAGGGCGTAGCCGGTGACGGCGGCGATGATCGGCGTGCGCGCCCGCGACAGCTCATCCCAGGCACCGAAGAACTGCTCGTTGACCACGTCCGCGTAGGACTTCGACGACATCTCCTTGATGTCGGCACCCGCGGCAAACGCCTTTTCCGAGCCGGTGATCACGATGGCGCCGATCCCCTGGTCGACGTCGAACTCCCGGACGGCACCGACCACTTCGTTCATCAGCTCGGTGTTGAGGGCGTTCAGTGCCTTGGGGCGGTTGAGGGTGATGATGCCCACCCGGCCGCTGGTCTCGACGATGATGGTCTGGTGTTCGGTCACGGTCAGTCCTCTTTCGGTTCGGTGACGGGCGGGATGTTACGGGCTGACTCCCACCCGGGGAAGGTCTCGGTCAGACGGTCGGGAACGTGAGGTCGTCGGGCAGTGGCGCGAAGAAGGCGTCGACGGCGTCCCCGGAGAACGTGGCCCACTTCGGATCGCGGTCCTTGTCGATGACCTGGGCGCGGATGCCCTCCGCCATGTCGGGATGCAGCAGGCAACGCACCGACACGCGATACTCGCGCACCAGGGTGTCCTCAAGGGTCGCGTCGCCGGCTGCCTCGCGCAGCGAACGCAGGGTGACGGCCAGTGCAGTCGGGCTCTTCGCCTCGATCGCGTCGGCGGTCTTGTCCGCGAAGGGCGAACCCACCGCGCGGCATCGTTCGATGATCTCCGAGACCGAATCGGCCGCAAACGCTTCCGCGATCCATCCGCGATGTTCGGCGAGTTCGGAAGCCGGCGCGTCGACGGCGTGCGCGGACAGTGCCGCCTCGATTCCCGACTCGCCGATCACGGCGAGGAACGCCGGCAGCGACTCCGACGGGACGAAGTGATCGGCCAAGCCCATCGCGATGGCGTCGGCGCCGCGCAGGTGACCGGCGGTGAGGCCGGCGTAGGTTCCGAGCCCGTCCGGAACGCGCGAAAGCAGATGCGTACCACCGACATCGGGCACGAAGCCGATACCCACCTCGGGCATCGCGAGTTTCGTACGGTCGGTGACGATGCGGATGTCGCCGTGCGCGGAGACCCCGACACCGCCGCCCATCACGATGCCGTCCATGATCGCGACATACGGCTTGGGATAGCCCGAGATCAGCGCGTTCAGACGGTATTCGTCGAACCAGAACCTCGCCGACGGCGACTGCTCGGCGTCACGATCGGTCGACTCGGGATTACCGCTCAACGCGGACGCGTCGCGATGGATGGCGACGATGTCGCCACCGGCGCAGAGGCCCCGCTCACCGGCGCCGGAGAGAACGACGGCCTCGACCGCGTCATCGGCGGCCCAGGCCGCGAGGTGCACGGCCATCGAGCCGACCATCTCGTGATCGATCGCGTTGATGGACTTCGGACGGTTCAGGATCAGCGACCGCGCCGACCCGTTCTCCTCCGTCAAGACCGATGGTTCCGACACGGGCGAACTCCTCTCCACACCGACAGTTCTCCGATGGTTGCATATCCTAGTAACCGGGGTCCAGCCCGACTCAGGTTAGGGTTACCTCATGGGCTATTCCAGAGCACGCGTTGCCGACGTCGCCGACCTGACGCCCAATCTGCGTCGCATCGTCTTCGACGTGAACGATCTGCCAGGACTCGGCTTGCCCGGCGGCGCCGACGAAGCCGTGGGCATCTACTTCCCACACGACCCCGAGCGTGTCACACCGGATATGGAATGTCGCGACGGCACGTGGGCCTATTACGACACCGACCCGGCGCCCGACGGCCGCAACTACTCGATCCGCTCGGTCGACCACTCCGCCGGCACCATGGTCGTCGACTTCGTCATCCATGCCGCCGGCCCTGCAACGCTGTGGGCCCAGCGCGCCGAAGCGGGGCACGACGTGGTGATGACGCACGCGCGGTGCTGGTACGCACCACCCGCCGGCGTCGAACGCCTGATCCTCGCCGCCGATCTGGCCGGACTCCCCGCCCTGGCCCGAATCCTCGACGAACTGCCGTCGACCGACGGTGTCACCGCCGTGGTCGAGGTGCCCGCCCCGACCGAACTGGCCTATCTGCCCGAGCGCGACGTCGAGCTGATCACGCTCGTCGGCGGCAACTCCCGCACGCCGAGCCGTCTCGCGGACACGGTCTGCGGACTCACCCTGCCGACTTCGGGCGCGTACTGCTGGTTCGCCGGCGAGGCGGCGGAGTCGCGTGCGATCCGCAAGCACCTGCGCGGCAATCTTCGCTGGGACCGCCGGTCGTACGACGTCATCGGCTATTGGCGTGTCGACGCCGAGCGATGGACGCAGGCCTATGTGGAGCGGGGCGCGGAACTGTTCGCCGTCTATCGCCAGGCGCTCGACGACGGCAAGAGCGAGAAGCAGGCGTCGGAAGAGTTCGACGAGGCGCTCGAGCGGGCCGGCCTCTAGTACTCGGCGACCATGCCCTTGTCGGGGGCACGATACATCGTCCATAGGAACCGGGGTATCGCCCGCGGGGGCAGCGGCGACGGCCAGTCCCGTGCGCGCATCAAGGCTTCGGTGCCGCCGTCGACGGTGACGACCGCGCCGGCCATGAAGTCCGCCGCCGGTGACAGCATCAGCATGACCCAGGCGGCGAGCTGGTCAGGAGTTCCGTACTCGCGCACCGGAACCGGAAACGACTTCACGTGCCCGGCCTGCGGACCGTCGAGTTGCGACTGCAACAGCGGCGTCATGACCGGCCCGGGAGCGAGGACGTTGACCCGGATGCCCTCACCGGCCCATTCGGTCGCCGTCCCGTGCAGGCGGCACCACTGCGTGACCGCGATCTTCGACGACGCGTACGCCACCGGGCCCGTGACGCCGCGCCGGCGTCGGATCACACCCGGACGGCCCCCTCGGGGTCGCCAGCCAGCAGGCGTCGGATGGCGGATTTCGGGACCAGCGGCGTGACCGTCGTCGAATTCGAGCCGAAGACAACCACTTTCGCCTTCTCCGAGGCGGCCAGGGCGGGCCGCCAAGCGGTCAGCAGCTCGGTCACCCCGAACACGTTGACCTCGACGATCATCCGCTCCCGCCCGGCCGCGGGGCCCATGCCCGCCGCCAGCACGGCCCCGTCGACTTGCCCGCCGGATCGGGCGAGGACCTCGTCGGCCGCGCGGCGTCGGCCATCGGGTGTCGACAGATCGGCGACGACGTCGGCATCGCGCTGATCGACCCCGATCACGGTGTGACCGTCCGCGCGCAAGGCGGCGGCCACCGACGCACCCATCCCCGACGCCGAGCCCGTCACCGCGTATGTGCCGGCCGATGTCACGCCAATCCCCTTTTCCCGCGGTCGGATTCATCGGCCGCACCGTGCCGGTGCTGGGTCCGCTCGTAGGCGTCGTTGAAGGCACGCAGCTCGTGGAGCAGGGCCTGCGGCGAGCCCGGGGCCAGATCGGCGAAGACCTGCTCGAGCCGTTCGGCACGCAGCAGGCCGTCGCGCCGGAACGCCTCTCGCCCGGCCTCGGTCGGGCGGATCAACTTCGACAACGAGTCCTCGACCTCGAACCGCTCGACGTAGCCGTGTTTGATGGCGGCGTTGACCTGCCGGTTGACCGTCGACTGCTCGAGCTGGAGGTCGGCGGTCAGCTCCCGCAACGTCCGCGGCCGACCGTCGGAGAGAATCCAGAGGATCGCGAAGGCCGAGCGTTCCAGGCCGACCGCGGGGTGCACCAGGCTGCGACGCCGTGACATCCGCAGCAACTCCTGCGCCAGGTCACGATGCACCGGCGACTGCCAGGGCGCATGGTCCTCCGACATCTCTCCTCCATCTGTCGACGTGGACAATCTACTGTCCGATTTGCATGTGTACATTACATATGTATGCTGCATACCTCGAAGGAGGTCTCCCCCATGAGCCAAGTACGAGGTTCCGCGCCCGAGCTGACCGACGACGCGTCCGACGCCGTCGAGAAGGCACCCGCCGGCGCGATCGGCAGCGTCGTGGTGCTGTGTTTCGGCGGCCTGGTCGCCTCGCTGATGCAGACGCTGATCATCCCGATCCAGCCCGACCTGCCCCGTCTGCTCGGGACATCGATCGGCAACGCATCGTGGATCATCACCGCGACGCTGCTCGCCGCCGCCGTGGCCATGCCGATCGCCGGACGCCTCGGCGACATGTTCGGCAAGCAGCGTGTCCTCCTGGTGAGCGCGGTGCTGCTCACCGTCGGTTCGCTGATCTGCGCGCTGGGCGATTCGCTCATCCCGCTCATCATCGGACGCGGCGTGCAGGGCCTGGCCATGGGATTCATCCCCGTCGGTATGAGCCTCATCCGTGAGATCACTCCGCCCCGGATCACCTCGATGGCCGTCGCCGCGATGAGTGCCACGCTCGGCGTCGGCGGTGCGATCGGCCTCCCGCTGGCGGCCTGGATCGTGCAGACCTGGGATTGGCACGCCCTGTTCTACGTGGCAGCCGGCCTCGGCGTCCTCGTCACGGTGGCGATGCTGGTCCTGGTCCCGCGCGTCAACGACGCCGCCGGCGGCCGCATCGACATCCCCGGCGCGATCGGGCTGGCCGTGGGACTGTCCGCCTTCCTCATCGCGGTGTCGAAGGCCAACGACTGGGGCTGGACGTCCGGCGCCACACTGGGACTCGGCATCGGCGGAATCCTGGTGCTGATCGGATGGGGGTTCTTCGAACTGCGCCAGCGCGAGCCGCTCGTCGACCTGCGCACCACCGCACGACCCGCCGTCCTGCTGACCAACATCGCGGCCGCGGCGATCGGATTCGGCATGATGGCCCAGTCCATCGTGCTGCCGATGCTGCTGCGCCTACCGGAAGCCACCGGATACGGTCTGGGACAGTCGCTTCTGGCCGCGGGCCTGTGGATGGCGCCCGGCGGATTGATGATGATGATCTTCGCGCCGGTCTCGGGCATCCTCATCAACCGGATCGGCGCCAAGATCACCCTCGCCATCGGCGCCGCCATCCTGGGATGCGGCTACCTGCTCGCCTTCTTCCTCATGGACGCGGCCTGGAAGCTGATGCTGGCCTCGATCGTGTGTGCCATCGGTGTGGGGGTCGGCTACGCGGCGATGCCGACCCTGATCATGGGATCGGTGCCGGCCACCGAAGCCGGTGCCGCCGTGGGACTCAACGGACTCATGCGTTCGCTGGGCACCACCGTCGCCTCCGCCGTGATGGCACTGATCCTGGCCAGTGCCACGATCTCGCTCGGCGGCACCGAGGTGCCCGACCAGTCGACGTTCACCTGGTGCTTCCTCGTCGCCGCGGCCGCCGCCTTCGTCGGCATGGCGATCACACTGACCATCCCCTCGCGTCGCGGATCGTCGAATGTGCCGGAGGAGCAACCCCTCCCGGCTCGGGGCTGACAGGGGTACCGCTTCGTTAGAGGGCGCGTGCCCACTACTCCTCGAAGTGCGAGCGAAGCGAGCCAACAACTGCTCCCTGAGGTGCGAGCGAAGCGAGCCACCAACTGCTCCCTGAGGTGCGAGCGAAGCGAGCCACCAACTGCTCCCTGAGGAGGCCGGAGCTTGCGGAGGCCGTCACGAAGGGTCCTGGTGAGATACGTCGCCAAGACCTTCGTGGCTCGTCGCTTGCGCTCCTCGCACCTCAGGGAGCAATGGCTATGTCGTTCTTTCGGATAGGGAGCAGGGGGTCGCGCTCCTCAGGGAGCAGGGGGTCGCGCTCGCCGGGGAGCAGAGGGCGCCGGCTCACTCCGGCCGCGGGTCGGCGCTGCGACGGAGCGTCACCCGATACGTGTAGTGCTCGGGAAGGAAGTGGCTGACCGCGAGTTCGACTGCCCGGCCGCGTGAATCGGTGTACAACCGATCGACACGCAGCACCGTGTGCCCCACCGGGCATCCGAGCCGTGCGGCGGTCTCGGCATCGGCGATGGTGGCGGTGATCGACTGCGCACACTCCTCGATCGGGTGCAGGAGATGAGGTTCCAGCAGGCCGATCATCGTGTGATCACTCCGCGCTCCGGTCTCGACTTCCGGGGCGTCGATCACGAGGCGTGCGACCGACTCCGGCCACCACACGGTGGTCACCACGAACGGGACGCCGTCGTGGAATCGCTGGAAGACGATGCGGTACACCACGTCGGTGTCCAGTCTCAGGCGACCGGCCGCCTCGAGATCCACGCGACGCGAGGGTGATTCGATCACCTGCATCTCGGTGTCCGTCGACAGGTTCATGAGGTCCTCGATCGAACCCAGCTGGCGCAGGTACTGACCCGCGGTCTCGGTCGCGAATGTTCCCCGGCCGGGCACGCGGTACACCGAGCCCTCGGTCACGAGTTCGAGGAACGCGCGGCGGACGGTCTGCCGGCTGAGCCCGTACTCCTGGGAGAGCTCGGATTCGGTCGGCAGCCGCACACCGTCGGCGTATCTGCCCGCGACGATCTGCGCGCGCAATTCCGCGGCCAGCGTCTTGTACGCAGGTGCGGACTGCTCGGACTCGCGCATGGAACCCACTCTCCCGCCGGACGACGGCGTGCCGCTCAGATCCCGCCGCGCGACACGAGTTGTGCCGCAATGACATTGCGTTGGATCTCGTTGGTGCCCTCGCCGACGATCATCAGGGGCGCGTCCCGGAAGTATCGCTCGACGTCGAACTCGGTGGAGTACCCGTAACCACCGTGGATGCGGACGGCGTTCAGGGCGATTTCCATCGCCACCTCGGAGGCGTAGAGCTTGGCCATCCCCGCCTCCATGTCGCAGCGCTCACCCCGGTCGTACTGTTCGGCCGCGTGCCAGGTCAGCTGGCGCGCTGCGGTGAGCTTGGTCGCCATGTCGGCGAGATAGTTGCCGATCGACTGATGCTTCCAGATCGGCTGTCCGAAGGATTCCCGCTGCTGCGCGTAGGCGAGCGAGTCCTCGAGTGCCGCGGTCGCGACGCCCAGCGCTCGGCAGGCGACCTGGATTCGACCGGTCTCCAAGCCCTTCATCATCTGACCGAATCCCTTGCCGGGCACCTCGCCCAGGATCGCCGTCTGCGGGATGCGGTAACCGTCGAAGGACAGCTCGCAGCTCTCGACACCCTTGTAGCCGAGCTTGGGCAGGTCGCGTGACACGGTCAGCCCGGGTCCGTGTTCGACGAGCACGATCGAGATGCCCTTGTGGCGCGGCTGCGCGCCGGGATCGGTCTTGCACATCAGCGCGATCAGCCCGGAACGCCGGGCGTTGCTGATCCAGGTCTTCGCACCGTTGATGACCAGCTCGTCGCCATCGGTCTTCGCCACGGTCGACATCGCCTGCAGATCCGACCCGCCGCCCGGTTCGGTGAGCGCCATGGTGGCGCGCAGTTCACCGGTCGCCATCCGCGGCAGGTACTCGAGCTTCTGCTCGTCGGTGCCGAACAGCGTCAACAACTTCGCGACAACCGTGTGCCCACCCATCGCGCCGGCCAGACTCATCCAGCCGCGCGCGAGTTCCTGGGTGACCTGCGCATAGCACGGCATCGACACCGGCGAACCGCCGAACTCCTCGGGCACCGCCAGCCCGTAGATGCCGATCTGCTTCATCTGCTCGATCCACTTCTCGGGATATTCGTTGGCATGCTCGACCTCCTGGACCGACGGCTTCACCTCGCGGTCGACGAAGGACCGCACAGTGTCGACCAGGAATGCCTCTTCGGCGGAAAGTGAGCTCATGACGGTGCCCCTACGATCTACGGCGGATTTGTACGGCCATTTTGTCGATCCCCGTCGGACCTGTCAACACTTCCCAAAGCTCGGCGCGGTCTGATACAACCGGAACCGCATCACATATGGCCGCACATTTGATCTCGACCCCTGGAGCAACCGTGCAGAGAAGACGAGCCGTCCTGGTCGCGCCCGCCTCCGACGACCGCAAGGCCCGCAAGGCGCTGGCTTCGATCGCCGATGAGGTCGTGCTCGACCTCGAGGACGCGGTGACCCCGGCGAACAAGGACTCCGCACGCGCAGCGGCCGCCGACCTGGTCGCCGAGTTCGGCGCCGACCGCGCGATCTCGTTGCGCATCAACGCGATCGACACGCCTTGGGCCGGCGCCGATCTCGCCGCCTGCGCCCAGATGCCGAACCTGACGTCGGTGGTGCTGCCGAAGGCCGACTCGCCCGCCGACCTCCGGTCGGCCGACGAGCAGCTCGGCCGAGCGCCGGTCCGTCTGCAGGCGTTGCTCGAATCACCGCGCGGCATCCGTGACGCCGGCGCCATCTGCGCGGCCACGAACCGGCTCGACGCCGTCCTCATCGGTTACGCCGATCTCGCCGCATCCTTGGGACGCAGCCCCGGCCTGGCGATGCAGACGTGGCACGTCGTCCAGGACTCGGTGCTGCTCGCCGCGCGCGCGGCCGGCGTGGACGTCATCGACGGACCGCATCTGACGATCGCCGACGACGACACCTTCCGCGACGCCAAGCGCTGGGTCCGCGACCTCGGCTTCGACGGCACCTGGGTGATCCATCCGGCTCAACTGCAGTCCGCCATCGACATCTTCACCCCGGACGCCGCCGCCGTGGAGGACGCGCGACGGGTGCTGGATGCACTCGAGCAGGCAGCCGCCGCGGGTGCCGGTGCGGCCGAGCTCGACGGCCGAATGCTCGACGAGGCGCTCGCGGTGTCCGCGCGGCGCGTCCTCGCCAAGGCTGCGTCCGAATGAGCGCGTCCGAGCCGGTCGCCGTGGGCGGCCCGTTCTTCGACGAACTGTCCCATGGACAGTTGTTCGACGACGCGCCGTCGCTCACGTTGACATCCGGTCTCGCCGCGACGCACCAAGCGATTCTCGGTGACCGCCTTCGACTCTCGCTCGACGCCCATCTCTCGGATCGCGTGGTGGGTGGCGTCCTCGCCCATCCCGGCCTGGTCACCGACGTCGCGATCGGTCAATCCACGCTGGCCACCCACCACGTGAAGGCGAACCTCTTCTACCGCGGCCTGCGGTTCCTGAGCCACCCCCGGATCGGCGACACGTTGACGACCGTCACCGAAGTGGTCGGGCTGCGCGAGAACACACCGAAGCCAGGACGTGCGCCGACCGGGCTCGCCGCGCTCCACATGGTCACCACCGATCAGACCGGCGTCACCGTCCTCGACTTCTACCGGTGCGCGATGCTGCCGTTGTCACCCGACGCCGATCCCGGGCGGACCGTGCACGCTGACGACCTGAGCACCATCGGACCGGGAGACGATGCGCAACCGTTCATCCCCGAATGGGACCTCGACACCTATCGCGAATCCGCACGCGGACAACATTTCTCATCCGAGTTTGCCGGACGCGCCTTCTCCTCCAGCGCCGACGTGGTGTCCAGCGCACCCGAACTCGCCCGGCTCTCGCTGAACATCGCAGCCACCCACCACGACGAGCGGGTGGCCGGTGCGGCCGCCGGCGGTCGGCTGGTCTACGGCGGGCACACCATCGGACTGGCCCTCGCGCAGGCGAACCGGGCGCTGCCGAACCTGGTGACGGTGACCGGCTGGGATTCGTGCGACCACACCGGACCGGTGCACGAGGGCGACACCCTCAGTTCGACGATCCTCGTCGAGGAGGCGACGCCGCTCGCCGCCGGCGGCGTCCTGCGCCTGCGCTCCACCGTCGTCGCACACGGCGACGACTCCGATCGCGAGGTCCTCGACTGGCGTTTCCGCGTCCTGATGGCCTGATCGTCTGCCGAATCCCCCATTCCACTCCAGGAGTTTCCGCGCATGAGCTCGCATCCCCGTCCGCTCGAAGGCCTCCGCGTCGTGGAGGTGTCGAGCTTCGTCGCCTCACCCCTGTGCGGCCTGACCCTGTCGCAGCTCGGCGCCGAGGTGATCCGGGTCGACCCAATCGGCGGGGCCGCCGACATCAACCGCTGGCCGGTCACCGATGACGGCAACTCGATCTACTGGACCGGGCTCAACCGCGGCAAGAAGTCCGTCACCGTCGACTTCCGTGACCCCCAGGGACAGCGAATGATCCAGGATCTTGTCATCGACAGCGGGCCGGGCGGCGGAATCCTGGTCACCAACGCGGGCGGACGGTCGTGGATGAGTCACGAGACGCTGTCGGCGCGGCGCTCCGACGTCATCACCCTGGAACTGCTCGGCCGGACCGACGGCACTCCCGGAGTCGACTACACAGTCAACGCGGCACTCGGATTCCCGTCGATCACCGGCCCCACCGACTACGCCGGCGTCGTCAATCACGTACTGCCGGCGTGGGATGTCGCGTGCGGCCTCTATGCCGCACTGGCGATCACGGCCGCCGTCCGGCGCCGCGACCAGAACGGGATGGGGGCGCAGATCACCCTGCCCCTGGAGGACACCGCTCTCGCCATCGCCGGGACGCTCGGCTATCTCACCGAACCGCAGCTGAGTGGCGACACCCGACCGGCCACCGGGAACGACGTATACGGCACCTACGGAACCGATTTCGTCACCGCGGATGACTCTCGCTTCATGCTCGTCGCCCTGACCCCGCGGCATTTCCGCGGGCTGGTCGAGATGACCGGGACCGGCGAGGCGGTCGCGGCCGTCGAACGGGCGCTGGGAGCGGACTTCGTCAGGGAGGACGACCGGTACATTCACCGCGGTGTCCTCACACCGCTGTTCGCGGCGTGGTTCGCGCGACACACGTCTGTCGAGGTCGAGGCCGCGCTGGCGCAGACCTCCGTGCTCTGGGAGCGTTACCGGACTTTTGACGAGGTCGTCGAATCAGGTGTTCTGCAGCGCAATCCGCTCTTCACCGAGCTGGAGCAGCCCGGCATCGGCACCTACCTGGCCGCCGGCCTGCCGGCCATTTTCGACGGTGAGCACTACTTCGCCGGGCCGGCCCCGGACCTGGGCTCGTCGACGGGGTTCTGAAGGTCGTTCACCTGTGACCCCTCCGCTCCCTGAGCTGAGGAGCGAGCTTGCGAGCGTCACGAAGGGTCTGGCGAGACACGTTACGGGACCCTTCGTGACGCGCCCTCCGCAAGCTCCGGGCGCTCCTCAGGGAGCAGGGGGCAGGTCGTTCTCTCGGGTTAAGGAGCAGGGCCGTGCCGCTCGCACCTCAGGGAGCAGGGGACGACGAACTCACCTGTGCGCCAGATGATCCGGGCGTGGCGCGGTCCCGCCGAACGGCGCCTGGAGGGCGTTCGATTTCGCGTTGAAGACGACGAACAGATTGCTGCGCGGGAAGGGCGTGATGTTCCCGCCGGACGCGTGCATGCAGTTCGAGTCGAAATACAGTGCGGACCCGGCGGGGCCGGTGATCGTGTCGATACCGAGTTCGTCGGCGAGGCTCGCGACGTCCTCCTCCTCCGGTGTCCCGAATGGCGGCCGATACGACGTCAGCGATTCCCGGTGGTAGTCATCAGGTGTCTCGCCCACACAGCTGACGAACCGGCGGTGCGAACCCGGGATGATCATCAGCGGACCGTTGGTGGTGTAGTTCGGCGTCAAGGCCAGCGAGACGCTCAGCGCACGTGGGGCGGGCATGCCGTCCTCGGCGTGCCACGTCTCGAAGTCCGAGTGCCAGTAGAACGGACCGCCCGCGAACCCGGGTTTCAGGTTGATGCGGCTCTGGTGGATCGTGACGTCGTCGTCGAGGATCTGCCGGGCCACCCCGGCAATCGTTTCACGCGAACAGATCTCGGCGATGACGTCACTGAGCTGATGCACCGCGAACAGCGATCGCACTTGCCCGCTCGACGATTCGCGGATCACCCGATCGTCGTCGCCGAGCCGCTCGGTGATCGACTCCACCTCGCGTAGGCAGTCGGCGATGTCGGCGTCCGCGAGAATGTTTGTCTCCGTGTGGTATCCGCGATCGGCATAGTGCCGGAGTTCGGGCGCGGACAGCGGGCCCGGGTTTCCCATGCTCCCCCACACGGTGTTGTGTGGGCGCGGTTCGATCTGGCTGCGCTGCGCGAGCCGGGTGCGGTAGACGTCGACGGGTGTGCTCGTCGACTGCGCGCCGGGCGAGACGTCGGCGGCTTCTGGAGTTCTGGCTGCTGTGTGAGTTACCACGATCGCAACGATCCTTTCCCTCATCCGGCGGGCCGCTCGCGGAGCAGTTCTGCCCCGGCGGCAGGCAAGGTGATTGTGTTGTGCGCGACCGTCGCACGACGACGCGTCGCGAGGTACGGCGTCCGCGGCGCGGAGTTCTGCACGCCCTTCGGGAAACGGCCGTATATGTGCACCCTGCCAGGGACGACAAACCCCCGCAACCATGCTGGTATGCGCCGCGGAGAAAGTCCTCGACTCAGCCGAGCCGGGCGAACTCCAGGATGATGTCGACGGCCCGCGCCGCGCTCTGACACGCGCCCTCCATCGTCGTGGTCCAGTCGGTGCGGGTCCAGTCACCGGCGAGGGCGAGGCCGTCGACCTCGGTGCGCTGGTCTGGGCGGAGGCCGGCGGTCCCGGGTCGTTGCGCGAAGGTCGATT
The DNA here is from genome assembly GCF_005502615.1 of Gordonia sp. ALPHA1B1. Lineage (NCBI taxonomy): Bacteria > Bacillati > Actinomycetota > Actinomycetes > Mycobacteriales > Gordoniaceae > Gordonia > Gordonia sp. ALPHA1B1. The sequence goes on from NZ_SCOC01000010.1 coordinate 40,910, forward strand.
TCGGCATCCGGACCACGTGGCTGTGGACCACCTGCGCGTTCGCCGCCTGCGGGAAGTAGCGGCGCAGCATGTCCATCTGCATCTCGGTGATCTCGGCGTTCGTCTTCGAGATCAGATCGTAGGACGCCGACACCGTCGTCGAGTAGAAGTAGTTGTCGCGTGGTTCGCGCCCGTGCATGCGCTGGCGGTCCCAGACCTGTTCGAGCACTCCCTCACCGCCGTAGAGGATCTCGCCCCAGTCGGTCATCCCGATCGAGCGGTCGAGATAGAGGTTCACACTGACGATGGGCACGGGGGTCAGGTTCTCGACGGCGCGATAGATCCGCTCGTGCCCGGGCACCTGGTCGAGCAGACCCTTCACGCTCCACACCGGTACCGCGCAGATGACGGCGTCGGCCGTGATCTTCTCGCCGTCGGCCAGCGTCACCCCGCTCACCGTCCCGTCGGTGACGTCGATCGACGAGACCACCGCACGGTGTCGGACCTCCACACCGGCGTCGGCGAAGCGCTTCTCGGCGCCGTCGATGAACAACGTGTCGAGATCGACGGTGGGATACCCGATCGAGATCGGCGTGCGCGTCTCCCGCGCCCGGCGGGCTCCCGTGACGAGCAGATCGGCCGGGACCTTGGCCGAGGAGATGTCGGGCTTGTCGCCGGTGAGGCCGATGACGATGCCGTCCCACAACGCATCCCGTGCCGACTGCGGCAGTCCGATGCGACGGAACCATTCGTCGGCGGTCACGTCGTCGAGCCAGTCGGGTTGCCGAAATGCCTGCCGTATCAACCTGATCTGCGCACGCGCCGTGCGCAACCGGTCGAGGCCGGTCACCCCGGGAAGGTCGCCGAGTGCGGCCCGCAGTCCGGGCAGGCCGGTGAACGCCGATCGGCGCGTCGACCCACCGGGCATCCGGACCGTCATGTGACCCGGGAAGGCCACGTGCTCCCGCGTACCGACGCTGTCCAGATAGCGCATGAGGTGCTCGTACCCGCTGGCGAAGACGTGCTGCCCGTTGTCGGGCACGTCGTCGACGGCGTGCAGCGGCATCGAGATGGTGCGCCCACCGAGCGAACCCCGACGTTCGAGCAGGGTGACGCGTTGCCCCGCCTCCGACAGCCAGACCGCCGACGCCAGTCCGGCCAGTCCCCCACCCACGACCACACAATGCATGGCGACAGATTAGCGGTCAGGGCTGACCGATACCGACTGTGCGACGAATCGTCCGGGTCCCGGCGCAGACCTCGTCAACCGGTCATCTTGACGTCCTTGGCGGCGCCGAGGACGGAGAGGGCCTGGGGCACCAGCACGAGACCGAGCACCGCCATGGCCAGGGTCCACGAGCCGGTGACGTCATGGATGGAGCCGATGATGATCGGGCCGGCCGCCGCCGCCAGGTAGCCGACGCACTGCGCCATCCCGGACACCTGGCCCGTCTGTTCGGATCCCAAGCTGCGCAGCACCATGAAGAGAAGGGCCAGACTGATCGACGAACCGGGCCCGACCATCACACAGGCCGCCCAGAATCCCGGCCAGACATCAGTACTCAGCAGACCCACGAAGCCGACGGCGCAGACCGCGATCACCGACAGGGTCACCACCCGCTGACCGGCGAAGCGGCCGGCGACGATCGGCGCGACCAGCGACATGATCAGGGCGACCACCTGCGCCGACGCCAGGACCGCACCCGCCCGCAACGGCGACATGCCGTCGTCGACGAGGTACTGCGGCAGCCAGGCCACGAACGTGTAGAAGATCAGCGACTGCGTTCCCATGAAGACCGTGATCGCCCACGCGATCGGGTTCGTCAGCAACGACGATGTCGGCGCCGCCGAGGTCACCCGGTGAACCAGGGGCAGCTGCGGAATCCAGACGACCACGGCGACCACCGCGAGCAGCGACCACGCGGCCAACGCCAGCCGCCAGTCCCCGCCGAGTGCGTCGTTGATGGGCACGCTCACCCCGGACGCGACCGCCGCCCCGCCGGAGAGAGTCATCGAATAGAGGCCGGTCATGAGCCCGGAGCGGTGCGCGAAGTCGCGTTTGATCAGCGCCGGGAGTACGACGTTGCAGGTGCCGATGGCGGCGCCGATGACCGCCGAACCCCCGAACAGGGCGGCCGGCGACGGGATGAGCCGGACGAGGATGCCGACGATCAAGACGAGCAGGGCCCCGAAGATGACCCGTTCGATGCCGAACCGGTTGGCCAGACGGGGAGCCACCGGCGCCGAGATCCCGAAGAACAGCACCGGCAGCGCGGTCAGCAGACCGGCGACGGCGCTGCTGAAGCCGGCGTCGTCGGAGATCACGCCGATGAGCGGTCCGACGGACACCACGGCCGGTCGCAGGTTCGCGGCGACCAGCATCACTCCGACCGCGGTGACGATGACCCCGACGCCGGACTTCTCGCGCGTGGACAGCGCCTGCGCACTCATCCCGACACCTCGGTGAAGTCGACGTAGGCATACACCGCCGCGCGCGCCGCGTCGGCGTCGCCGCGCTCGATCGCGTCGACGACGTCCCGATGACCGCGCGGGTGCGACTGCTCGGCCAGCGGACGTCGCAAGACCGACAGATGAGTCCGGGCGATCGCCTCGGCGATTCCGTCGTACATCGCGATGAGCAGCGCGTTGCGGGACGCGACGACGAGCTCGGCGTGGAATGCGATGTCCGCCTCGGTGTATCGATCCAGATCACCGTCGGCCATAGCGTCCTCGGTGCACGCCAGCAACAGGCGGAGACGTTCGACGTCGGCGGCGTCGCCCCGGGCGGCCGCACCGGCCGAGGCCTCGCTCTCCAGTGCACGTCGCACTTCGAGCAGATCGCGGAGCTCCGACGGCGCGGAGGTCCGCGCGATCGCACCGGCGAGTGGGCTCCGGCCGCGCACATACGTGCCGTCGCCCCGCCGGGGCTCGAGCATGCCCGCGTGTTCCAGTGCGCGCGCGGCCTCCCGGATCGTGTTGCGCCCGACGCCGAACTGCGCCACGAGCTCGGGCTCAGCAGGAATCCGCTCGCCCAGGGGCCAGGTACCGGCTGCGATCAACTCCTGCATGCGCTGCACCACGAGTTCGCTCGTTCGCTGGGGCGGGTTGATGGGTCCGGACACGCCAAACAACCTAACATCCCATGTTTGAGCGACCCGACCGGCAGCATGCCTTTCCCGGACGGGACGGCCCGTTCGATGCTTAGATGAGCCATGTCGTTCGGGGTGCGCACGAGTTGGCTGCGCGTGGGTGTCATCGGTGTGGTCGTCGGCGTGCTGCTCGGCGTGTTCGCGGGCACGCCCCCCGCCCAGGCCGCACCCGGGCCGGGCTCGCCACTGCCGTCGGCCGACCCGTTCTACCGTTACAACGCCTCACTGTCGGGCGTGGCTCCCGGAGCGGTGCTCCGCAGCCGTCCCATGCGGTTCCAGACACCCACGATGTCCACCCCGATCACCGGCTCGCAGGTGCTCTATCGCACCACCGACCAGTTCGGCGAGAGCGTGGTGACGGTCGCGACCGTGCTGCGACCGCTGATCCCGGGCCCGACGCGCCTGGTCTCGTACCACATGGCCTACGACGCGCTCGGGTCTCAGTGCGATCCGTCGTACACGCTCAGCGGGGGTTACACCAACGGCACCGCAACCGCCGAACAGGGCGTCATCGCAGGCTATCTCGCCGCCGGGTACACCGTCGTGGTGCCGGACTACGAGGGCGAGAAGCTGCAGTGGACCATCGGCCGGCAGTCGGGCTATGCCGCACTCGACGGCGTCCGCGCCGCACAGTCGTTCCTGCGGCTGCCGCGGTCGACCCCGGTCGGCCTCGTCGGATATTCCGGCGGGTCCATCCCCACGCAGTTCGGCGCCGAGGTCGCGCCGCGCTACGCGCCCGAACTGAACATCGTCGGCGCCGCCGCGGGCGGATTGCCGGTGGACCTCGCGCACAACCTGCCCTACATCAACGGCAGTGCGAAGTGGGCGGGTGTCATCCCGGCGCTCGTGGTCGCCTACCAGCGGACCTACCGGCTCGACACCTCGACGTTCCTCTCGACCCGCGGCCGACAGGTCGCCCAGGACGTCAGCGACGAGTGCATCTCGGAGTTCGCGTCGAAGTATCCGGGACTCACCAGCGCGGACATGGTCAAGCCGCCGTACACCGGTCTGCTCGACGTGCCGCAGGTGGTGCGGGCGATCAACGACAACATCATGGGACGGTCGGGCACCCCGTCGACGAGGATGCTTCTCGCGGTGGGTCACTACAACGCGATCGGGGACACCCTGATGATCACCGGTGACGTGATCGGCCTCGCGAACGAGTACTGCTCACGCGGCGTGGACATCACCTACCGGCAGCTCAACGGCCTGACCCATCAGGAGGCGTTCCTCCCGTTCGAACCGCTGGCACTGCAGTACCTCACCGAGCGGTTCGCGGGTGCCCCGACACAGAGCAACTGCGGTTCGCTGCCGCGCGGGAACAGCCTGGCGCCGCTGCCGGTGCCCTGACCAGGCGGCCTACCCCGGCAGCGTCTCGCCGCCGATCGGGGCCAGCACCTCGCCGGTGTAGTAGGACGAGAGCTGCTCGGCCGCGAAGAACACGTACGACGGTGCGATCTCGTCGGGCTGGGCCGCCCGTCCCATCGGCGCCTGGGTGCCGAAGTCCTTGACCGCCTCGGCCGGCATCGTCGCCGGGATCAGCGGCGTCCAGACCGGGCCCGGCGCGACGCAGTTCACGCGGATCTTCCGTTCCATCAGCGCCTGCGCCAGCGAGTAGGTCAGGGCCAGCACCGCGCCCTTGGTGGCCGAATAGTCGATGAGGCTGTCGTTGCCACGCAGACCGTTGATCGACGACGTGTTGATGATGACGCCGCCGCCGGTCAGGTGCGGCACCGCCGCTCGCGTGGTGTGGAAGAAGCTGTCGATGTTGACGTCGAAGGTGCGCCGCCACTGCTCCGGCGTCAGCTCCAGGAAGTCGTCCACGATCTCCTGGTAGGCGACGTTGTTCACCAGAATGTCCAATGCGCCGAGTTCGTCGACGGTCCGCTTCACGATGTCGGCGCAGTGCGCCGGGTCGGCGAGGTCGCCGCGGTACGCGCGGGCCTGCCGTCCTTCGGCCTCGATGAGCTCGACCGTGTGGCGGGCGTCGTTGTCTTCCTCCAGGTACGCGATGGCGACATCGGCGCCCTCCTTGGCGAAGGCGACCGCGACCGCACGGCCGATACCCGAGTCGCCGCCCGTGATGAGGGCGGTCTTGCCGGCCAGCAGATCGCGGCCGCGATAGTCACGCATCTCGTCCCGGGGACGTTCGCCCATCTCGTCGGTCTCACCGGGGTAGGAGATCGTCTTCGGTTCGTGCTCGGGGTTCTGGTCGCTCATGATCGAGATGGTGCCCGCTGAGAAGCGTGCGGAAACATCGGCGCGGACCGGGGCGCGGACGTCGTCAGGGGTTCTGGTCGGGGATCTCCTGGTCGAGTTTCTCGTCGAGGGACTCGCCTTCCCGCTGTTCCCGGGCGGTCGTGCCGGTCCGATCACTGGCCGACCAGTCCTCGGGCGGGTCCATCCCCTCCTCGAGCGGGTCCTGACCGAGCCGGTCCTCGTCGAGATCCTCCAAACCGGCTGTCGACGTCAGATCGGGGTTGATGCCCTCAGATGCCGCTGTCGCACTGTCGCCCACGTTGTCGGTACTCATTCTCGTCCTCCTGGCCGTAGCCGAGATCGGTGTCGGTCGGGGTCGGGGTCTCACCGCCGGCCCGGGGTACCGCACATACCCGGCCGACACGCCACCGAAACGATCTCCGCGAGTCCGACTCCGGGGACACGCACCGGGTCGATTCCCGCCGGGTGCGCCAGCCAGGTAAGCTCATCTTTCGCCCGAGACCGCTGGCATTCCTGTTGATTTGTGGTTTGTAGGGGTGAGGGTGACAGACGCCAACGATCACACCGCCGGCGAGTCCCGTATCAGTCACGTCGGCAGCTTCCGGTTCCTCTTCGACACCCAGGAATGGGAGTGGTCCGACGAGGTCGCCGAGATGCATGGTTACCGGCCCGGTGAGGTCACTCCGACGACCGAGCTGATCGCGGGGCACAAGCACCCGGACGACCGGCAGTCGTTCGAAGAGCTGCTCGCGACGATGCTCGACCGCCGGATCCCGTTCTCGAGCCGCCATCGCATCGTCGACACCAAAGGTGAGGTCCGCCACGTCGCGGTGGTGTCGCAGCAACTCACCGACGAATCCGGCGCCGTGATCGGCGCCGAGGGGTTCTATCTCGATCTGACGGCAATCGAGGAGAAGGCCGTCAAGGACCGCGTCGACGAGCACGTCGCGCGATTCCGCGAGCACCAGGGCGTCATCGAGCAGGCCAAGGGCATGATCTCGCTGGCCTACGGCGTGAGCGCCGATCGCGCGTTCGAGGTCATGCGCTGGCGTTCGCAGACGGCCAACGTCAAGGTGAACGAGCTCGCGCGGTCGATCGTCACCGGCGTCCACCGGTACGTGGTGCTACCGGACCCGGTCCGGCAGTCGTTCGACCATCTGCTGCTCAACGCACACCGCTCCGACAACGAGAACGCCTCGTCCTCGAAGTAGCACCGACGCACCACCGTTCATCGCCTCCACGGGCGGTTTCACCGCCGACATTCCGGGGTATCCGCACCGGCACGAGATAGGTGCCGGAAACCGGCAGTCATCTGCGGCTCGCCGAAGCCGCGATCGTGCAGGCCCGGTTGAGAACACAGCCGTTGCGACCCTAGTGAACGGATGTGGCAGTGAGCAGTGCGCAGCCAGGCGGAACAGCAACCCTCGAGACAACGGGGTCGAACACGACACGAGGTCTGTCGACGATGTCGGCGGGCCTCGGTTCGCGGAGGGGCGGTGCGACCCGCGTGCGCGTCGCGTCGGTGCCGCACTCCCACGTGTACGTCCGCCACCTGTCGCCGCTGAACGGTACGGTCAGCGGGCTCGACACCGGCCCGGTCTCGGTCGTACGCCTGCCCGACCCGGTGCCGGCCGACGGCGCCAAGGTGCCGGGCGGCTGGTGGCCCCCGCTCATGCTCGACCCCGCGTGGATCGCCCGCAACCACAACGAGTTCGACGTCTTCCATCTCCACTTCGGGTTCGACGCCGTCGAGCCGGCCGTGATGTCGAAGGTGATCGACGAGCTGCGCACCCACGGCAAACCACTCGTGTACACGCTGCACGATCTGCGCAATCCGCATCACCCCGAACCGGGACGCCACGAGGAGGTCTTGGACATCCTCGTACCGGCGGCGGATGAGGTCATCACCCTGACCCCCGGCGTCTCCCGGGAGATCGCGCGCCGCTGGCAGCGCAAGGCGACCGTGCTGCCTCACCCGCATGTCGTGCCGCCCGGCCGATTCGGTCCGCGCGCGCCGCACGCCGACGACTTCGTGGTGGGGGTGCACGCCAAGAGCATCCGCGCCAACATGGATCCGCTGCCGGTGATCATGACCCTGCTCGAGGCGGCCGCGGACTACCCGGACATGACGGTTCAGATCAACCTCCACGACGAGGTGTTCGTCCCCGGAAAGCACGCATACAACCCGGACTTCGGCACCACGGCGCTGGCACTCTCCCGGCACCCCTATGCCCGCGTGCTCGTACATGAGTACTTCACCGATGATCAGTTGTGGGACTATCTGCGGAGCGTGGACGTGTCGGTACTGCCGTACCGATTCGGCACCCATTCCGGGTGGCTCGAGGCCTGCCACGATCTCGGAACCACCGTGATCGCGCCGAGCTGCGGCTTCTACCGCGAGCAGCAGGACTGCCTGTCCTTCGAGTTCACCGAGGACACCTTCGATCCGGACTCACTCGTTTCTGCTCTGGCACAGGCATATTCGGCTCGTCCCGCGGCGGCCTCGTGGCCCGACCGGCGCGCGCAGCGCGAGTCGCTCGCCGAGCAGCACGCCGCCCTCTACACCAGGGCTCTGGATGCGTGACACGTTGAGGATCGCCATCGTCGCGTCGAGCCGCTACCCGATCGCGCAGCCGTTCGCGGGCGGACTCGAGGCCCACGTCTGGCATCTCACTCGCGCCCTCACCCTCGCCGGTCACGAGGTCACGCTGTTCGCGGGCGCGGGCAGCGATCTGCCGGTCGACTCGGATCGCCTGCGCGGCGAGTTGTTCGAGCCCTCCGCGGCCGCACGCTCGGATGTGTCGATGCCCCAACTCGAAGCACTGCAGGATCATCACGCGTACCTGTCGCTCATGCTGTCGTTCACCAACAACCCCGGCGACTACGACGTGATCCACAATCACAGCCTGCACTACCTCCCGGTCGCCATGGGTCCGGCCGTCGAGACCCCGATGGTCACCACGCTGCACACCCCGCCGACGCCGTGGCTCGAGTCCGCGCTGACCCTTGCGCCCGGTACGCGTTGTGTCGCCGTCAGTCGGCACACGGCACAGTCCTGGTCGCATGTGCTCGGCGAGATCCCGGTGGTGCACAACGGGGTTCAGTTGGACCGCTGGCCCGCCGGCCCCGGCGGAGACGACCTGGTGTGGTTCGGCCGGTTCGTACCGGAGAAGGGCGCCCACCTCGCGATCGAGGCTGCCCAGCGCGCGGGCCGTCGGCTCCGGTTGGCCGGACCCATCAGCGACACAAGGTATTTCGAGCAACAGATCGCCCCGTCGCTGGGCGGTCTCGTCCACTACGAGGGACACCTCCACCAGCACGACCTGGCGCGATTGGTCGGCTCCTCCGGCGTGACACTGGTGACCCCGGTGTGGGACGAGCCATACGGCCTCGTGGTGGCCGAATCCCTCGCCTGCGGCACCCCGGTGGCGTGCTTCGCCCGTGGCGGCATTCCCGAGATCGTCGGCGAGCACGCCGGCGTCCTCGTGCCGCCGGGCGACATCGACGCGCTGGCCCTCGCGGTGGACGATGCGCTCACCCTCGACCGGGGCCTTGTGCGTCGGCGCGCGGAGGACCACTGCACGGACATCGCGATGATCGATCGGTACCTCGACATCTACGCCGATCTGGTCGCCGGGCGGCCGTTGGCCGACTCCTCGCTCCCCCGGGAGGTCGGGGTGTGATCGGTTACTACGTGCACCATCAGGGCCGCGGACACTGTTCCCGGGCCACCGCCGTCGCCGGCCACATCGGCACCGACGTCGTCGCGCTGACCAGCGCGTCGCTGACCGCCCCGGTGTTCAGCGAGGTGATCACCCTCGAGCGCGACGACTCCGACCCGCAGCCGCGGGACGTCGACGCCGGCGGCCTGCTGCACTGGGCCCCACGGCACGACGGCGGACTACGGACACGCATGGCGCAGCTGGCCGAGTTCGTCGAGACGCGCCGACCGGCCGCCGTCGTCGTCGACGTATCGGTGGAGGTCACCCTCTTCCTCCGGCTGATGGGCGTGCCGGTGATCGTGACGGCGCAGCCCGGCGTTCGCGACGATCTGCCGCATCAGCTCGCCTACCGGGCGGCCGATGCGATCATCGCGCCCTGGCCCGCCGAGCTGTATCAACCGGACTGGCTCCGGGAGCATCTGCCGAAAACAGTCTTCACCGGCGGTATCTCGCGGTTCGACGGACGACTCCCCGTGTCCCACCCCACCTTCGCCGCCGACATCCTCGTCGTCACCGGCGCGGGCGGGGTACCGGGTGCCCCGCATCCGGCGACCACACTCGGCGAGGAGCTCCCGGAGCACACCGTCGTCGGGCTCGGACCCGCCTTCGGCACCTGGGTCGACGACCCGTGGCCCTTCCTGTGCAGTGCGCGGGTGACCGTCATCGGCGCGGGTCAGGGAAGCGTGGCCGACGCCGCCGCGGCCGGGCGCCCGGCGGTGGTCATCCCCGAGGACCGACCCTTCGCCGAACAACGGGCAACCGGCACCACCCTCGCACGCTCCGAACTCGCTCTCGTCACGTCGTCATGGCCGTCCACCGAACGCTGGCGCTCGATCCTCGACACCGCCGGGAGTTCGTCGCCGGAATGGTCGCGGTGGCACACCGCAGGCGCCGCCGAACGTGCGGCGCGGGCGATCGAGGCGGTCGCGCACCGATGACCGGCGTCCCCGAGGTGGTCGCCGTCATCACGATCGTGTCGGGGCGGCACCGCCACCTTCGACGACAACTCGAGGCGTTCGCCCATTCGACCCGGCGGCCCGACCTGCACTTCGTGGTGGCCATGGACGACCCCGGCATCACCTCTGTCACCGACGGGCACCCGGTGGAGGTCATCCGGTTCGCCAGCGACGACCCGGACACCCTGCAACTCGCCGATGCCCGGAACGCCGGCGCCACGGCCGCCATGACCGCGGGGGCCTCGCTCTTGGTGTTTCTCGACGTCGACTGCATCCCCGGCCCGGACATGCTCGAGCGCTATCTCCGCTCCTGCACGGCCACACCGGACCTGAAAGTCCTCTACTGCGGCCCGGTCACCTACCTCCCCTGCGACCAGCCGACCTTCGATGCGCGCGAGCTCGCCCGGTTCACCGATCCGCACCCGGCGCGTCCGTCACCGGGAACCGGGCAGACACAACTCTCATCGGAGCTGATGCTCTTCTGGTCGCTGTCGTTCGCGGTCCGGGCGACCGATTGGCTCGCCCTGGGCGGCTTCCACCCCGGCTACCGCGGTTACGGCGGCGAGGACACGGACTTCGCGATGTCCGCGCGCGACAACGGGTTTCGGATCGCCTGGGTTGGTGGCGCACACGCCTACCACCAGCACCATCCGGTCTCGAACCCGCCGGTCGAACACCTTGCGGACATCCTCCGCAACGCACGGGTGTTCCACCGGCGATGGGGCACCTGGCCCATGGAGGGGTGGCTGCGCGCGTTCGCCGACCGCGGCCTGGTCGCCTACGACACCGCAGGCGACGAGTGGCTCCGGGTCAGCGACGGAACTTCGAGAACCCGATGACGACGCCGCGGGAGGCGGCACCCGGGAGCGGTTCGTCGTAGGAGATCGTGTGAGTGTCGGTGACGGTCTGCACGATCCGCCATCCGAAAGTCGACTGCTTCAGGGTCACGTCCGGGACGAGCTCCCCCCGGATCTCGCCGATCACGCCCTGCGACGACATGTGCAGGGTCAGTTCGATGGACGACTCCTCAGCGGCGGCGGAGATGATCTGCGAGCAGATCTCGTCCACGGCCACCTTGGCGTCGATGACGTCGTCAAGCGCCCAGTCGTCGATGTACAGCGCGGTCTCGACCAGAGCGCGCACCAGCGCGAGACGATCGGTGGCGGCCGGAACCCGCAGGACCGTCGGCGTACCGCCGTCGATCGATAGCTGGGACGTCGCGTCGGAATCGGTCATCAAATGAGTCTTCTTCGCCCGTTGATTGGTGGTGCCGATCTCGGCTGGTCTGGTCATGAGTGCCCCGTGATTCCGTGTTCCAAACCGCGGCCGGAGGACCTTGCCGCGCTGAACGTGCCCCCCCGAACACGTGTCGACACGTTAGCAGAGCGTTTACCCAGATCATGACTCGATGAGATTCACGTCTCCATCCGTCCCATGACCGACGCGGGCGCGGTGGGGCGACGTTTCATCGCCGGCCGCTCGCGGTAAACCCTCCGCACCGAGGCCGGTGTCGAGCACGCCGGCCACCGAGCCCGACCAGACAGCGCAGGGAGTGCACCATGCCAGATCTGACACCTGAACGAGAAGTCGCGTCGCGTGAGGCCATCGCGCGGCGCCCGGCACGAAAGTCGCGAGGACTGAAGGCCGTCGGCCTACTCGGCTTCGTCTGCCTCGGACTGATGCTGGTGCTCGCCGGCATCGCCATCGCCGCCGGTGCGAGCGACCGCGATGCGACGGTGTGGCTGGCGGTCGGCGCCGTCGTCATGGGTCTGCTCGCGATCGGACTGCTGATCGGCAGCCGCGTCCTGCTGCGACGTCGCGCAGCCCGGGACGGCGATCGGGCCCATCAGGACCCGATCCAGCCCGAGACCACCGCCGAGGAAGCCGAACGCTATGAGGAGCGGTTCCACGACTTCCCGGTGGAACACGCCGGAAAGAGTGAACGAGGACGAGACGACCGCCTCGAGGAGATTCGCGAAGAGCGTCGAGCCGACAACGGAAAGGCCTAGAGAATGCGTGCAGTGACCTGGCAGGGCAAGCGAAACGTCTCGGTCGAGACGGTGCCCGACCCGAAGATCATCGAACCGACCGACGCCATCATCAAGGTCACCTCGACCAACATCTGCGGGTCGGACCTCCACCTCTACGAGGTTCTCGGTCCGTTCATGCAGGCGGGCGACATCCTCGGGCACGAGCCGATGGGGATCGTCGAGGAGGTCGGCAGCGACACCGGCGACCTGCGGGTCGGCGACCGTGTGGTCATCCCCTTCCAGATCTCCTGCGGCTCTTGCCTTTTCTGCAACGAGGGCCTCATGACGCAGTGTGCGACGACCCGCGTCACCGAGCAGGGGATGGGCGCCGCGCTGTTCGGCTATTCCCAGCTCTACGGCTCCGTGCCCGGTGGGCAGGCCGAGTACCTCCGGGTGCCGCAGGCCCAGTTCACCCACATCAAGGTGCCGCTGGAGAAGCCCGACTCGCGGTTCGTCTATCTCTCGGACGTGTTGCCGACGGCCTGGCAGGCCGTCACCTACGCCGAGATCCCCCAGGGCGGAACCGTCACGGTGCTGGGCCTCGGCCCCATCGGCGACATGGCTGCCCGCATCGCCGCGCACCAGGGAGCGCGGGTCATCGGTGTCGACCGCGTGCCCGAGCGACTCGCCCGGGCGGAGGCCCGCGGCATCGAGACCGTGAACTTCGACGCGGTCGACAACGTCGGCGACGCCATCCGCGACCTGACCGGAGGACTGGGTACCGATTCGGTCATCGACGCTGTCGGGATGGAGGCCCACGGGTCGCCGGTCAACAAGGCGCTGCAGAGCGTCGTCGGCCTGCTGCCGGACGCCGTCGCCCGCAAGGCGATGTCGGAGGTGGGTACCGATCGGCTGGGCGCGCTCTACTCGGCGATCGACATCGTCAAACGCGGCGGCACGATCTCGCTCTCCGGGGTCTACGGCGGCGCGGCCGACCCGCTGCCGATGCTGACCATGTTCGACAAGCAGATCCGGCTGCACATGGGTCAGGCGAACGTGAAGCGCTGGGTCGACGACATCATGCCGCTGCTGACCGACGACGACCCCTTGGGCGTCGACACCTTCGCCACCCACGAACTACCGCTCAGCGAGGCACCGAAGGCCTACGAGACATTCCAGAAGAAGGACGACGGAATGGTCAAGGTGATTCTCAAGCCGTGAACCCGCGTGGCGTGCCGCGGCCCTTCGTCGCGGCACGCTCGCTGTCGGCCTGCGATCCCGGCCTGGAGTTCTCGTCATCGTCATCGACGACTTCCGATCGCAAGGTCTCGAGAATCCGCGTCAGCAAGCGCGACACATGCATCTGGGAGATCCCCACCTGACGCGCGATCTCGCTCTGCGACATGGACTTGAAGAACCGCAACGTGAGGATGGTGCGCTCGCGTTCGGTCAGCCGCTCGAGGGCCGGCTGCAGCGTGACGAATTCTTCGACGAGTTCCAGTCGCGCGTCCTCGTCGCCGAGGGTGTCGGCCAGCGTCCAGCCGTCGGTCGACGAACCGGCTTCGGCATCGATCGAGCTCGCCGTGTAGGCCGACCGGGCGACCATGCCCTCGATCACCTCGCTGACGGGCAGCCCGAGGTGCTGGGCGATCTCACTCGGGCGCGGCGACCGTCCGAGGGACTGCAGCAACTCCTCGCTGGCCTTGGCGATGTTGAGCGACGCCTCCTGGGCCCGGCGTGGCACGCGGATGGACCAGGTGCTGTCGCGGAAGTAGCGCTTGACCTCGCCCATGACGGTCGGGACCGCGAAGGCCAGGAAATTATTGCCTCGTTCGACGTCGAAACGGTCGACGGCATGCATGAGACCGATCCGCGCCACTTGACGCAGGTCGTCAATGGGTTCCCCGCGCTCCGAGAAGCGCCTGGCGACATGGTCTGCCAGGGGCAGGCACCTCGCGATGACGTCCTCCCGCAGCCGGGCACGACGAGCGTCGTCCTTCTCCTCGTGCATGGTCCGCAGAGCCGGAAGGACATCACTGTAATCGTCGTGATCGCCCCGGTCACCCGACGCCATTCTCACCACCAGACTTCGAAGACAGCTCGAGATCGATGCGCAGACCTCGTGCCGCATCCAGAACAGGACTGATGTGCGCACCGGGTTCGACGCATATCCGAGTCCACCCAACCACGGTCGCCCGGCGGCGTCCAGCCACGGCGGCCCTCGGCTGGTCAGGGCGTCGCGTGGCAGGAACACACCGCATAGAAACTGCCGAAGTGGGCACAACCTTGTAGGTCGCTCTTGTGCAACGTAGGGTAAGAGATGCGGTTCAGGTAGAAGCTGCGTTCTAGAGCGTTGGGCGCCCAGGGCCTTCTCGCTTTCCACCATCACGCTCAATCCCTCTGACCGGGTGATCGTGAACTTGGGGTACTGACGCCGATTCGGTGCAGCACCAAGGCTTCCGATCCAGAAGTGACGGTCGTGGCCAGACGCACTTGACTGAATTGAGAACATCATGGCTCTCACCTCTTCGACCATCTTTCGTTCGGCGTTCGATCCCACTGCGGAGTCCGCGCCGAAGGCCCATTCCCACCAGTTGGTCTCCCCGAAATCGTATTGCGTGCAAGGCTTCTCCGGCAGCGTCGACCGCGACTCGGCGGCCGACTTCGCCGCCGCTCTCGACCGCGTGATCAGCGGCCCCGTCGACGGCATCGTCCTCGACTTCTCGGGCCTGAACTTCTTCGGAACCGTCGGGTTGGTGCTACTGCGTTCGTTCATCGACGACGCCGGTCGCCGATTCGTCCCAGTGGTGGTCGTGGGTGGCCGCGCGGTGACCCGCCCCCTCGAACTCTGCGGAATGGCGCCGTATGTCAAGACTTTCGAGTCCATCGAGGACGCGGGACGCGCTCTGACCCAGGATCAGGTCGGGCCGAGCACGGTGGAGTTCACCGTCACCGAGTGACCAACCTTGCCCCGTGAGATGCAGGGAGCGGGTCTCCTGCCCCCTGAGGTGCGAGGAGCGCAAGCGACGAGCCTCGAAGGGTCGCGTCAGGTCACCGTGCTGTCGTGATCTGCCGCGCGATGTCGACCAGCTTGGTGTTCGAGTCCTGCGACAGGCGCTTCAGCAGGTCGAAGGCGGCCACCGCGTCGATGTCGAACCGTTCCATCAGCATGCCCTTGGCCTGACCGATGACGTCCCGGTTGGCCAGGGCGCTGTGGAACTGCTTGTCCTTCTTCACCTTGTTCCACGCGAGGGCGGCATGCGTCGCGAAGACCACCCCGATGTCCTCGGCGTGAAGGTCGAAGGCGAACGGCTCGTCGGCGTAGAGGTTCAACGCCCCGATCGACGTGGTGTCGGCGAAGAGCTGGAACGACAGGACGGAACGAATCGGCGTCTCGACGAGCGCGCGGCGGCGGTATTCGGGCCAGCGCTGCTCGTTCTCGAGGTCGTCGACTCGGACGATGCGATCGGCGAGCGCTGCCGAGATGCACGGTCCCTCACCGAGTTCCGCTTGAATACGGTCGTGTACGTCGGCAACGTCGTGCGTGGACCCGAACGACGCGATCGATTTTCGGTCGATTGCGACGGTGAGGCCGGCGTACGCGACTCCGGGGATGTCGACCAGCGCGTTCTCGACGATCGTCTTCGCAACCTGCTCGTCGGAGTCGTCGCCGTGGAGTTCACGCGCCAGATCCGCGATCTTGCGGTGAACGTCATCGTCAGCCGGATCGGTCATGGTCGAACCCCTTTCGACGCCCGACGTGAGCGAACGACCACGGACGCGCATTGTTCGGCGTGCTCGTCCAACGTAACCCACTGCGCCACGTTCCGTGGGCGCCGGTGGTTACCGCCAGGCGCCCGACTGCCTCAGCGAAACGCCGCCGACCCGGTTAGTGCGCGCCCGATCGTGAGCTGGTGGACCTCCGAGGTCCCCTCGTAGGTGAGCACCGACTCCAGGTTGTTGGCGTGCCGGATCACCGGATACTCCAGAGTGATGCCGTTCGCGCCCAGGATGGTTCGGCATTCGCGGGCGATCGCGATCGCCTCGCGGGTGCTGTTCAGCTTGCCGGTGCTGACCTGCTCGGGCGTGAGTTCGCCGCGGTCCTTCAGACGGCCGAGGTGGTAGGCCAGCAGGTGACCCTTGCCCACCTCGAGCGCCATGTCGGCGATCTTGGTCTGGGTGATCTGGTAGCCGGCCAGCGGCTTGTCGAACACCTGGCGGGACTGCGCGTACTCGATGGCCGCCTCGAGGCAGTCGCGGGCGGCACCCATCGCTCCGAAGATGATCCCGAAGCGGGCCTCGCCGAGAGCGGTCAGCGGTCCGCGCAGCCCCTCCGCCTTCGGCAGCATCGCCGAGGCGGGAAGGCGCACGTCGTCGAACACGAGCTCGGAGGTGACCGAGGCGCGCAGCGACATCTTCTTGGTGACCTCCGGCGCCGAGAACCCCGGTGTGTCGGTCGGGACGACGAACCCGCGGATGCCGCCGGGACTGTCGGCGAGGTCGGTCTGCGCCCACACCACCGCGACGTCGGCAATCGAACCGTTGGTGATCCACATCTTCGTCCCGTTGAGCACCCAGTCGTCGCCGTCCCGCTTGGCGTGGGTGCGCATCCCCGACGGGTTGGACCCGAAGTCGGGCTCGGTCAGGCCGAAACAGCCGATCGCCTCGCCCGCCGCCATCCGCGGCAGCCACTGGTTCTTCTGCTCCTCCGAACCCCAGTGGTGGATGGAGAACATCGCCAGCGAGCCCTGCACCGAGACCAGACTTCGGATGCCGGAGTCGACGGCCTCGAGTTCCAGGCACGTCAATCCGTAGGACATCGCGCTCATCCCGGGGCAGCCGTAACCCTCGAGGTGCATGCCGAGCGCTCCGAGCCCGCCCAGCTCGCGGGCGATGTCGCGGGCCGGCAGCCGGGCCTCCTCGAACCAGTCGGCGATGTGCGGACGCAACTTCGACGCCGCGAAGTCCCGCACGCTGTCACGGATCGCGATCTCGTCGGCGTCGAGCAACGAGTCCAGGGCGAAGAGCTGGGGCAACGTGCTGGTGCGGGACATGGCGGACCTCCGTCGAGAATGGGACTCGCGCGGACCGAGGGCCGTCGACGAGAACGTTTGCACGAACGTTTGCATCGCCTAAGGTAGGTGTTCGATGCCCATCGGGTCAATGAGGAAGAGAGAGGATCAGCGTGGTCAGTGGTCAGCGCGCCCCCACGCTGAAGGAGATCGCCCGGCGTGCCGGCGTACACGTGTCCACCGCCTCCCGGGTGCTGCGACAGTCCGAGCCCGCCGACGGGTGGTCGGCGTCGGCTCTGCGGGTGCGGGAGGTGGCCGACCAACTCGGTTACCAGCGCAATGTGTGGGCGGCCAGCCTGCGGACCCGCCGAACCACCACGATCGGGGTCGTGATGACCCGCCTCACCGACGGCGTCGTGGCCACGACCTACCAGGGCATCGAACAAGCCGCCACCCGGGCCGGATACTCGGTCCTGCTGTCGTCCCCGCCCGACGAGGAGGCCGCTCAGCGACGGGCCATAGAACTCCTCGTCGGCCGGCAGGTCGACGGTCTGCTGCTGAGCGGACTACACCTGCCGGGCCGGGACTTCGTGGAGTCCCTGCGGGTCGGCGACCTCCCGATGCTCACCCTCACCCGGCACGCCGAGGCCGGACTCCCCTTCGTCGGCGGCGACGACGTGCGCGGCGGACGCATCGCCGCCCGGCATCTCCTGGAGCGCGGTCACACCGACCTCGCCGTCATCGGCGGGCCCGGCCACGCCACGACGGCCACCGACCGGCTCCGCGGGTTCCGCGCCGAGCTAGCTCATGCCGGGATCACGCTGTCCCACGACCGCATCGTCGCTTCCGACTTCGAGGTTCACGGCGGGACGGCGGCCGGGCGTGCATTGCTCGATCGTCCGGACCGTCCCCGGGCGATCTTCGCGGTGTCGGACACCATCGCCATCGGAGTCCTCGGTGTCGCCCGCGACCTCGGACTCCGCATCCCCGACGACCTCGCCCTGATCGGCTACAACGACATCCCGGTGGCCGCCCAGCTCCCCGTACCGCTCACGACGGTCCGCTCCCCCGCTCGGGAGATCGGCGAGACCGCGGTGCGCGGCCTCCTCGACCTCGCGGCCAGGCGGAACGTCGAATCCCGCCGCCTCCCGGTCGAACTGATGGTTCGCGGGAGCACGTGACCCTCAGGACGCAGAGGTACCCGAACGTTCTTGCGCCGCACGGAACATCGCGACGACCGCGGTGCGGACGTCGCCCCGATCGCGGACCGGGCGATCCCAGGCGAGCCGCACCCCGACGACCCCCTCGGGAACCGTGGCGTCGAACGTCGCTGCCTCGTGGTCGAATCCGGTCATCCGCGCCGCGACCGCATCGGGCCGCCCGCCCAGCACACGGCAGATCAGCAGCGAGTCGTCGGCATGATCGTCGTTCATGTGCGCGAGCACGGCTGCCACGACACCCGGGCTGAATTGGGCTGATTCCGAAGTGTTCTCGTCAGTCACGCCCGGCCTCCTCGCCCTCGGGACGCACGAACCCCGAGACCCAGCCCCGGAAGTGGTCGACGTCGCCGCCGTGCTCCTCAAACCATCCCCACGCACCGCCGCGCGCACCGGTCACGTCCCCGACGACGAGTTCGATGGCCTCGCGCGGGGTGCGCAGGATCGGGGCGTCCAGCGTGGTGCCCGCCGGGATCCGCTTGCGGGACCGCAGACGCGCGAACACCCCGGCGATGCCGTCCTCGGTCCGGTGATAGTCGGTGACGACCGCTTCCTCGTCGACGCCCGCCAACAGCAGGGCGATCGCGATGATCACCCCGGTCCGGTCCTTGCCGGCAGCGCAGTGCACGAGCGTCGCGCCCTCGGAGTCGAACTCGTTCAGCGCGGCGGTGAGTCGATGCCCGCCCGTGCGCATCATCGCGGTGTAGATCTCGACGAGCGCGGTGTCGGCGAGGCGGTCGACGCGGGCACCCGAGGACACCGGACGGTGCACGACGCGAACGTTCGGCGGCCAGGTGACGGCCATCCGGCCCAGCTCGGTGGGGTCGCGCAGATCGACGACGGTCGCCGGCGGCCAGGGCAGGCCGACGGGGTCCTCGTCGTCGGGATACGGGGCATCGCTGCGGATCAGCACGTTGGCGGCGGTGACGCCGCCGCCGGCGACCCGCATACCGCCCAGGTCCCGGATGTTGGCGAAGGTCCGCAGGTCAGAGGCGGAGGAGAGGGTCACGGCGGTCCCGATCGTCGATGTGCGCGGTGGTCGGTCGCACCTCACCTTACGCAGGCGATGGAACGGTTGGCGGGCTGACGTACCGTGGCGATGGTGACGACCTACCACTCCTACGAGCCGTCGCAGGGCCACCGACTCTCCCACGACCCGGTGAATGCCATCGTCGCGCCGCGGCCGATCGGCTGGATCTCGACGGTGTCCGACGACGGCGTCGGCAACCTCGCGCCCTACAGCTTCTTCAACCTCTTCAACTACACGCCGCCGATCGTCGGTTTCGCCAGCGTCGGTTACAAGGACACCGTCGCCAACTCGATCGGGTCCGGCGAGTTCGTCTGGAATCTCGCGACCGACGGCCTCGGCGAGCAGATGAACGCCACCTCGGCTGCGGTGCCCGCCGGCGAGGACGAGTTCGACGTCGCCGGCCTGACGCGCCTCGCCTCTGATCTCGTGGCCCCGCCACGGGTCGGCGAGAGTCCGGTGAGTTTCGAGTGCCGAACCACCCAGTCGTTCCAATTACGCACGGCCGCAGGCGACCTCGTCGACACCTGGATGGTGCTGGGCGAGGTGGTCAAGATCCACATCGCCACCCATCTGTTGCGCGACGACCAGACGTACGACACGGCCGGCGCTCGACCGCTGCTGCGCGCGGGCGGGCAGGGCGACTACTTCCTGCCCAGCGACGACCATCACCGGTTCATGAAACGGCCGAAACCGGCTACCCGCTAGCGGTTCCCTCCCGGCCGGTTCCGCTCACATCGCGCGGCGGATCTCGTCGTCGCTCGGCATCCCGGCCCGGGCACCGACCGCCGCGACGGACAGCGACGCCGCCGCGACACCACGTCTCGCCGCCTCGACGACCGTCGAGCCGGCGGCGAGCGCGGCCGCGAACACGCCATTGAAGGTGTCACCCGCACCGGTCGTGTCGACGACCCGCGCGACCCGTCCGGCGGGAAGCGGGATCACCTCGGACGCGGGGTCGGCGATCAGTACGCCATCGGCACCGAGGGTCACGAGAACCGGTGCGCCCGTTCGGGATGCGACCGCCGTCGCCTGTTCGGCCGCCGATATCTCCGGCGCGGCCACACCCTCGGAGACGAGTCCGTACAGGTCCCGCAGTTCAGAGGAGTTGGGCGTCAGTACCGGCGCCGACGCCATCAGGTCGACGGTCGACGGCAACACCGGGGCGGGGTTGACGACGCAGCGGATACCCCGGGCGGCGGCCGTCGTGACCGCCGCGGCGACGGCGTCGGCCGGGATCTCGGTGCTGACGAGGACACAGCCGGCCCAGCCCGCCGCACGGTCGACCGCGGCACGGACCTCGTCGGCACCGAGGACGGCATTCGCGCCTGCCCCGACCGCGATCTGGTTCTCCCCGTGCGGATCGACGACGATCAGCGCCATCCCGGTGGCGACGCCGTCGAGCACGTCCACGTCCGTCACGTCGACACCGGAGTCCCGCAGTTCGGCGAGTGCGCTCGCGCCCATGTCGTCGGAACCCACTGCGCCGCAATAGCGCACCTCGGCACCCGCACTCGCCGCGGCGACGGCGGCGTTCGCACCCTTGCCGCCGCCGTGACGTGTCACGCTCGGACCGACGACCGTCTCACCGGGCCCCGGCAGACGGTCGGTCGCCACCACGAGATCGACGTTGACAGCGCCGACGACGAGAAGCCGGCCGGCTCGATCGAGGGAAGTCATCGTGCCTTCGTATCCGTCAGCGCACCCGGCGTCCAGTCTGGCCAGTCGGGTACGCCGGCGACCAGACCGTCGACGTACCGCGCGACGATGCGCGTGGTCGGTCGCTCATTGGCGTACACGGTTGCCAGGTCACTCCGCGCGATGGCCGTCCGGACGAGCGGCCACAGGCGTCGGAACCGCTCGCGGATCTTGACCTCCGGGACCGCGTGCCCGCCACTGTCCACGCGCAATCGGACGCGATGGACCGCGAGAGCCTTGGGGATCATCACGACGTGCAGCGCGACTCGGTATCCGGCGGTGTGCGCACGTTCGATGAGCTCCAGTTTCGAGGGGTGCGAGAAGACCGTCTCGGCGATGAACGAGGTGCCGCGCTCGATGAGAGTGTCGCGGGTCGCCGCCGCCAACCGGGCGGCGTCGTAGGAATGGGCTTCCGCGGAGTCGGGCCACCGCTGCCGGGCGATCAGGTCGGCTTTGACGAAGGGCACATGCAGCAGGGGTTGCAGATGGCGCTCGACCAGCGTCGACTTACCCGCGCCGTTGCATCCGACGACCAGATCGAGCCGCGGAGTCACTGCTCGAGGATGACGCTCGTCCCGTCGGGGCGGTATTCGACGAGCCGTCCGGCGTCATCGACGACCACCGAGGACAACCCTGCCGCGGCACGACGATCCACGTGGTCGTCGGTCGCGAGCCGCGCTTCGAGGTGGGCGTCGATCTCGGCGTCGTAGACGACGGCTTCCTCTGCGGTCAGCACCTCTCCCGGCAGATCGCCCGCCAGCGCGGCCTCGACCCGCTGACGCGACGCGGTGGTGCGCTGCGAGACGCTGCGCCCGAGACGCGCCCAGTGTTCGAGTTGCTGCCGCGCCGACCGCTGCTCTCGCGCGCCCTCCCGGGCGGCATCGGTCACCAATGCCGCCGACAGCCGGGTCACCTTGTCCGTACCGGTGCTCATCCGCACACCTCCCGCGCGTGTGTAGCAGAGTGCTACATCGCTCCAGCATACGCTGACGAACCCGTCGACGGTCGTTGTCGCATGACCGTCGACGGGCGTCGGCACTGTCAGCCGCCCTCGCGCGTCACCGCGTGGACGCCGCGTCCCGCTTCGGCAGCACCCATCCCGGGCGCGGGAAGTGGCAGGTGTACCCGTTCGGGAAATTGAGCAGGTAGTCCTGATGTTCGGGCTCGGCCTGCCAGAACGGACCCAGCTCCTCGATCGTCGTGACCGCCTTGCCGGGCCACAGCCCCGACGCATCGACGTCGGCGATGGTGTCGCGGGCGACCTTCTCCTGTTCCGGTGTCACCGGGAAGATCGCCGAGCGGTAGCTCGTGCCGACGTCGTTCCCCTGCCGGTTGCGCGTGGTCGGGTCGTGGATCTGGAAGAAGAACGCCAGGATGTCGCGATACGACGTCTGGGTCGGGTCGAACACGATCTCGACGGCCTCCGCGTGACCGGGGTGGTTGCGATAGGTGGCGTGGTCGTTCTGTCCGCCGGTGTAGCCGACCCGGGTGTCCAGGACACCGGGCTGCTTGCGGATCAGGTCTTCCATCCCCCAGAAGCATCCGCCCGCGAGGACCGCGGTCTCGGTGCCGGGACGGACGGTGATCTGGCCGGGGTCGGTCGTCATACGTTCTCCTCCTGGGTATCGGTGGTGTGGGAATTCGTGGTGTGCGTGCCGCCGAACAGGCCGGCGTACTCGCCGTACCCCTCCGCCTCGAGCTCGCCAACCGGGATGAACCGCAACGAGGCGGAGTTCATGCAGTAGCGCTGTCCGCCGGCCTCGCGCGGCCCGTCGTCGAAGACGTGCCCGAGGTGACTGTCGGCGCCGGACGAGCGCACCTCGGTGCGTCGCATCCACAGGGTGCGGTCGGTCTTGGTGGCGACCGCGTCGGGCTCGATCGGCTTGGTGAAGCTCGGCCAGCCGGTGCCGCTGTCGTATTTGTCGGTGGACGAGAACAGCGGCTGCCCGGACACGACGTCGACGTAGAGGCCGGGTTCGTGGTTGTCCCAGTACTCGTTGTCGAAGGCACGCTCGGTGCCGTCACGCTGGGTGACGCGGTATTGGACGTCGGTGAGGCGGCTCAACGCCTCGGGGGTCTTGCGGTAGGTGTTGCTCACGTTTCCTCCTGCTGACGCTCCCCCGGCTCCGTCGAGCGACGGCGCTCGGAAGGCGTCACCGTGCACAACACCACCATGCCCCGATTTGGTCCCGCGACTCCAAGGGCCGCCGCCCACCTGGGTGGACGGCGGCCTGATGGCGTGACGCGCGCTGCTCAGCCCACGACGTCGCGACCGAAGATCTGCCGCGCGAGCACCCACCGCTGTACCTCGCTGGCACCCTCGTAGATCTCCCCGATCTTGCTGTCCCGGTACAGGGCCTCGACCGGACCCGACGAGTCGTCGTCGCCGAGCTCTTGCGTGAATCCGAAGCCGCCGAACGCTTGGACCGCGTCGCGGGCCATCTGGACCGCGACCTCGGTGCCGCGCAGCTTGGCCATCGCGGCCTCCGGTTCGGGGAAGCGCGTGCCGGCGTCGAGCCGCATCGCGGCCTTGATGTACAGGTCACGTGAGACCGCGATCTCGGTCGCGCGGTCGGCCATGAGGAACTGCCAGTGCTGACGGGCCGCGAGCGGTGCGCCGAACGCGACCCGGGTGCTGAGGTGCGACGCGGTGCGGTCGAAGGCGGCCTGCGCCATACCGACGCCCGCGGCCGCGATGCCGATGCGCCCGTAGGTCAGCGTCTGCAATGCGACCTTCAGCCCGCCGCCCTCGGTCCCGAGCAGGGCCTCCGGTCCTAGCTGCACGTCGTCGAGGTGGACGTCGGCCGTGATCTGCCCCTTGTTCCCGAGCTTGCGGTCGGGCGTGCCCACCCGGACGCCCGGGGTGTCGGTCGGGACGATGAATGTCGAGAGCCGATCACCGGTGCGCGCAAGCACCACGACGAACGCGGCGACGACGGAATTGGTGATCCAACGCTTGCGTCCGTTCAGCACCCACCCGTCGCCGCGGCGGCGCGCCACGGTCCGGACCGCCTCGGGCGAGAGATCACTCGACGCGGCCGGCTCGCTGGTGGCGAACGCGCCCACGATCTCGCCGGCGACGACCGGAGCAAGCCACCGGCGACGCTGCTCCGGCGTACCCTGATTGACCGCGTTGCCCGCGAGGATGCAGTGGACGTCGAAGATCGCAGCGACGCTGTTCGAGAAGTACGCCAACTCCTCGACGGCGGTGGCCGTGGCGGTCGCCGGGTGGGCCAGTCCGTCGCCGCCGACGTCGGCCGCGAAGGGGATGCGGTAGATCCCCGCCGCGGCCAGCCGATCGAACACATCGCGCGGGAAGCCGTCGAGTCGCTCGTCGCCGCGCGCGATCCGATCGGCCACCGGGGCGACGTCGCGGAGCGCGACCTCGCGAACCCGGCGGCGGACCTCGGCGACCTCGTCGGGTGACACGAGGTCGTGGTAGAGGGTGTCGGCTATCCGCGGCGGCTGGTCGGGCACGTCGTCGGACGACGACACCGCGGCGATGTCGATGACAGTCAAGGGTTCTCCTGATCGCGTCGGAATGCGCGAGTCGGCTCAGACCGGCGCATTCGCCACGGCCCGGGACTGCTCGATCTCGTCGGGCACGAGTTCGACGACCGCCTCGGCCTCCGGCGCGGGCCCGCCCGGTCCGAAGTCGGCGAAGGCGGTGATGTGCTCGTCGAGCGGGAGCGGATTGGGGGTGCCGTAGGTGAAGTAGGTCTCCCAGGGCAGCTTCGCACCGCCGACCGCCAGACCGGTGTCGATGTCGGACATCTGCCAGGTCTTCGTCTCGGCGGACGGGTCGAGATGCAGGTATCCGGACTCGCCGAACAACTCGATGCGGTTGCCACCGGGTTCGAACACGTAGAGGAACTGGCCCTGGGTGATCCCGTGCCGGTCCGGTCCGGCCTCGATGCGGATGTCGTACTCGCGGAACATCTCCACGGCGTCGATGTTGTGCTGACCCGTGCCGTAGTAGAAGGCGAGGTGATGCAGTTTGCCGCGCCCGCCGGTCATGTCGCGCATGCAGGCGACCTCGTGGCCGAGGATGTTCGAGCTCATCCAGGCGCCGATCTCGACATCACCGTCGACGACGCGCTCGGTGGTGCGGAACCCGAGGTGGCGTTCGAACTCGGTCTTGACCGCGGTGACGTCCGAGGCCATCAGGTTGAGGTGGTCGATGCGCTTGACCGGGATGCCCTGCAACGGCTTCTTCGACGGCCGGGTGAGGATCTTGCTCTGCAGTTCCGGTGGCGCGACGTACTTCTCGGCCTCCCAGAGCAGCGAGAAGTCGTGACCGTCGGCGGTTTTGTACGCCAGGGTCTTGCCGTAGCCGAATTCGTCTTCGTGCCAGGAGGTCTCGATGTTCGCACCCTGAAGTGAGGCGGCGCGCCGTTCGAGCGCCTCCGGCGAGCTGGTCCGCAGGCCGGCATGACCCATCCCGGGCTCGGCGGCCTCGGTGATCTTCAGACTCCAGGGATAAGGGTCCTCGTACGCCCGGAGGTAGACGGACTGGCCCTCGCGCCGGGTGACGTACATGCCCAGGAATCGGGTGAAGAAGTCGAGGGTCTCCTGCGGCTTCGGGGTCAACAGTTCGGCACGGGCGAGGTGCGCGACATCGAAGCGTGCGGCGTTCTCGGTCATCGGTTCTCCTGTGGGTCGTGCGCCACCGGATCTCGGTGGCTGCTGGCGATGACCCTCAGCATGGCGACGAGGTGTGACTGCCGTCACCGCCGTTCGGGATATCCGGACAACGGTGCTGCCGAAGCAGTCCGCGTTCGGACTGTCCGTCCCAGCACCCCGCGGACCGCACCCGGCTCCTACGTTCGGTATCGAGCACGCCCGGGGAAACCGAGACGGACGTGCGCCAACAGCTAAGGAGACATGCGATGAGCCGGTTGACCGCCGCCATTGTGGGATCGGGCAACATCGGGACGGACCTGATGTACAAGCTGCTGCGGTCCGAGTACGTCGAACCGGTCTACATGGTCGGGATCGATTCCACCAGTGAGGGTTTGCGACGGGCACGTGACGAGGGGCTCGAGGCGTCGGCAGCGGGTGTGGACTGGCTGCTGCAACAGGCGACGCCGCCCGATCTCGTCTTCGAGGCCACGTCGGCCAAAGTCCACGCCGCTGTCGCACCCCGCTACGCCGACGCGGGGATCACCGCGATCGACCTGACGCCCGCGTCGGTCGGCCCCTACGTCGTCCCAGCGGTCAACCTCCGCGAACACGTGAACGCGCCCAACGTGAACATGGTGAGCTGCGCCGGGCAGGCGACCATCCCGATCCTCTACGCGATCAACCAGGCGGCCGACGCCAGTTACGGTGAGATCGTCGCGGCCATCGCGTCGGCGAGTGCGGGGCCGGGGACCCGGCAGAATTTGAGCGAGTTCAGCGAGAAGACGGGTCGCGCCCTGGCCCAGGTCGCGGGAGCCGACCGGGCCAAGGCGATCTCGGTGATCAACCCGGCCGAGCCGCCGATGAACATGCGCGACACGGTGTATGCGAAAGTCCGCAACCCGGATGCCGGCGCCATCGAACGCGCCGTGGTCGACATGGTCGCCGAGGTCCAGCGCTACGTCCCCGGCTACACACTCAAGCTCGTCGACACCGACGGCGATCTCGTGACCGTGATGCTCGAGGTCGTCGGCGCGGGCGACTTCTTACCCACGTACGCAGGCAATCTCGACATCATCACCGCCGCCGCCGTGCAGGTGGCCGAGGTGATGGCGCAGGAGAAGGCCGGAACAGCGACACTCCAGACAGGAGCACTGCGATGACACGTCAGTCCACAACCCGCCGACCACGATCGGTCACCCTCGTCGACACGACGCTGCGCGACGGGATGTCGAGTGTGTCGCACCGATTCACCACGACTGATGTCGCAGCGATCGCTGCCGGCCTCGACCGGGCCGGCGTCCCGACCATCGAAGTGGCACACGGCATCGGACTCGGTGCGTCGTCGGTCCAGTACGGCTTCGCCGCGGCCACCGACCCAGAATATGTGCGCGCCGCCGTCGACGCGGTGGACAACGCCGACATCGCCGCCCTCTACGTGCCGGGTATCGCGACGCTGAACGAACTGCGGGCGGCGGTGGACGCCGGCATCTCGACCGTCCGCGTCGCCGTCCACTGCACCGAGGCGGACTGCGGGCAGCAGCCCGTCGAGTGGGCGAAGGAGAACGGGCTCACCGTGATGACCTTCCTGATGATGAGCCACAAACTCGAACCCGATGCACTCGCCGAGCAGGCCGCGAAGTTCGACTCCTACGGCGCCGACGTGGTGTACGTGGTCGACTCCGCGGGTGCGCTCGTCCCGCAGCAAGCCGGCGAGCGGGTCGCGGCACTGCGTGGGGCAATCTCGGCGGACATCGGTTTCCACGCCCACAACAACCTCGGTGTCGGGATCGCCAACGCGCTCACCGCCGCCGAGAACGGTGCCACCTACATCGACGGCTCGCTACGGGGGCTCGGCGCCAGTGCCGGCAATGCCCAGACCGAAGTCCTCGCCGCCGCATTCGAACGCGCGGGCTGGGACACCGGCGTCGAGCTGTTCCCGCTCATCGACACCGCCGAGAACGTCGTGGCCCCACTGATGACCGAGCCGCAGATCGTCGACGAGACCGCGCTCGTGCTCGGCTACGCGGGTGTGTATTCCACGTTCTTCCACCCCACCAAGCGCGCCGCGAAGAAGTTCGGCGTCCCCGCCCGGGACATCCTGCTCGAACTCGGCCGTCGCGGCGTCATCGGCGGCCAGGAAGACATGATCATCGATGTGGCCTCCGAATTGGCGGGCCGCACCTACGAGACGCCGGTCGCGGCGGAGGTGTGAGGAAATGACTCTTTCCAGCCATCTGAAAAACACCGATCAGAGCGGTACTGCCGAGGTTCGCCACCTCATCGGGAACGAGTGGCGGACGGCCTCGGACGGCGCGACGTTCGAGTCGCGCGACCCGCACGACGGCGCGCTGCTCGCCCGGGTGGCGCGCGGCACCGTCGACGACGGCGTCGCGGCGATCGACTCTGCCCGCACCGCTTTCGACGACGGGCCGTGGCCGCAGATGTCACCCAAGGAACGCGCGGCGATCCTGCATGCGGTCGCCGACGCAGTCGACGACCACCGAGAAGAGCTGGCGCAGCTCGAGACCCGCGACGGCGGCAAGACGATCACGCAGTCGCTGCATGCCGAGATCCCGCGGGTGGCCCACAACCTGCGCTTCTTCGCCGATTACGTCTCGATGGCCGCGAACGAGGCCTACCCGGACGGCGATCTGCTCTCCTACGTCCTCTACCCGCCCGCCGGGGTCGTGTCCGCGATCAGTCCGTGGAACGCGCCGCTGATGCTGGCGACATGGAAGATCGCGCCCGCACTTGCCTTCGGCAACACCGTGGTCCTCAAACCGGCACCGCAGACACCGTTGACCGCCAACCGTTTCGCGCAGATCGCGCTCGCGGCGGGTCTGCCGCCCGGGGTGCTCAACGTCGTCCACGGCTTCGGTGGTGAGGCCGTCGCCGGACCGCTGACCTCCGATCCGCGCGTCGACCGCATCACCTTCACCGGATCGAGTGCCACGGGCGTGAAGATCCTGCAGGCGGCCGCCGCGAACCACACGCCTGTCTCGGCCGAGATGGGTGGCAAGTCGGCCAACATCGTGTTCGCCGACGCCGATCTCGACGTCGCCGTACCCATGTCGCTGCGGGCCATCTTCGGCGGCAACGGACAGGTCTGCCTGTCGGGTTCGCGACTGCTGGTGCAGAATTCGATCCGGGAGGAATTCGTCGAGCGCTTCGTCGAGGAGGCGCGGAAGCTCGTGGTCGGGGACCCGAAGGACCCGACGACGTTCATGGGGCCGCTCGTCGAGCAGCGGCACCTCGACAAGGTGCACAGCTACGTCGAACTCGCGCAGGATGAAGGCGGCAAGATCATCACCGGCGGCGAACGACTCACCGACTCCGATCGGGCGGGCGGCTTCTACTATCCGCCGACCGTCATCACCGGCCTGACCAACGACTCCCGTACGGCACGTGAGGAGATCTTCGGTCCTGTCGAGACGGTTCTGGGCTTCGACACCGAAGAGGAGGCGCTGCGCATCACCAACGACTCCCCTTACGGCTTGGCGGGTATCCTCTTCACGCAGAATCTCGACCGGGCGCATCGGATGGCCGCGCGCTGGAAGGCCGGCACGGTCTGGATCAACACCTTCTTCGAACGCGATCTCCGGCTGCCCTTCGGCGGTGAGGGCATCAGCGGCCTGGGCCGTGAGGGTGGCCAGTACTCACGCGAGTTCTTCACCGAACCCCGTGCGGTGACCCTGCGCATCCGGAAGTAGGACCCGTGTCCACAACCGAGACATGTGTGGTCGTCGGCGCGACCGGCGCGATGGGGACCGTGTTCACACGACGCCTGGTGGCACGCGGGATGCGGGTTCTCGCGGTGGGGCGCCGTGCCGAGGAACTCGAACAGCTCGCGGCAACAGACGAGCTGATCATCCCGTGCGCGGCCGACATCGCCGAGGACTGGTCCGTGGACGCGATCCGATCCTGCCTCGACGGGCCCGTACGACTCGCGGTGTTCGCGGCCGGTCTCCCGGTGCGCGGCTCCGCGGACGCGATCGAGCCATCGCTGCTGGCCACCGCGGCCAACATCAAGGTGGCCGGCACCGTCCGGTTGCTGCGAGCAGTCCGCGACCATCTCGCCGACGGCTCGCGGTTCGTCGCGGTCGCGGGTTCACTCGGACTCGAACCGGGGCCCCTCGACGCGGGACCGGGTACCGCCAATGCCGCGTTGTTCAATCTGATGCGACAGATCTCGGCACTCTATGGACCCCGGGGTGTCACCGTGCACACCATCGCGCCCGGGCCCATCGACACCCCTCGGCTCCGCGCCTTCGTCGACACCGAATCGCGTGAGACCGGTGCCGCGCCGCAGGAGATCTGGGACAGGTACACGGCCAAGACCACGCTGGGTCGCCTGCCCACACTGGACGAGATCGCCTGGCTCGTCGAGATGTTGCTCGAGCCCCAGGCCGCCGTGCTGCACGGCAGCGTCCTCAACGCCGACGGCGGAACTCGCCACGGCATCCAGTAGCCCGATCCCCCACGGACACGGGCACTTCCGATCGGAGCCGACATGCCGGTTGCACACTTTCACATCCCCGCGGGCACCGCGTCCACCGAGCAGCGCGCCGCTCTGCTGACCGACGCGAGCGGGACCTACTCCCGCATCCTCGACTCACCGATCGAGCGGGTACGCGCTTTCGTCGTGCAGTACGACCCCGCCGACCTCGCCGTCGGCGGACAGCTCGTCGCAGACGGCGGCACGATCGCGCCGTACTTCACCGCGATCGTGCTCGCAGGCCGTCCGGCGCAGCAGCGTTCGGACCTCCTGGCCGCGTTCACCGATCTCGTCGTCGAGCATCTGGACGTTGAACGATCGGGCGTCCGCGGACAGATCGTCGAGGTGGCGCCGGAGAACTGGGGCATCGGCGGCGTGCCGGCGAGTGATGTCCGGGCGTCGGAGATCGCACTCCGCGCGGCTCGCTGAGCCCGACACATCCACCCTGTGGAGTTGTCAAAGGTCGTGTGGCGCCGGAGTCGACGCCGGAGAGTCTGGGCGCGGTGGTTCTAGGGTTGGCGACTACACGAGGGCGTCGTCGAGTCGCATGGTGCGGCGGTTGTAGGCAGGCCGGGGTAACCGTCGGGGGTCGATGTCGGCCGGCGGGATCAGCCACGGATGCCGATCAGGACCCATCACCACCTCCCAGCCATGGTGATGACCTGGGTATGGCAGCGCTGACACAGCAAGCACCCGTTGTCCAGATCAGTCGGACCACCATCAGCCCTATGGACGAGATGGTGGACCTGCGTATGCGCCGCGGGGGCAACGCATTTCACACAGCACATAACGCGAACGATGATCGCTCGACGTAAGTGGTGTGGGAACAGCCGATTCGTGGTGCCCTTCCGCAACGGCACGCCCTCGGTGTCGAGCACGATCTCGGCCACCCCACCGTCGCAGGACAGTCGTCGTGCCGTCGACGCCGTGACCGCACCGACCCACGGCAACCGCGCCGGATCGGTGTTGTCGGCCGGGATGGTCACCAGCACCTGGGTGCGAAGCGCGCCAGCGGTGGTCATCGCCGCACCGACCGCCGCCTGATCCGGCAATAGTTCCAAACCGTCGGCGCGGCGTTCTCCGACACTGCGACGATCCTCGGCGCCGTCGGGTTCCGGCCGCGGGCAGGATCGTTCGTCGATCATCGACAGGAACTTCTCCCCGATCACCGCGGTCACGTCCGCGGCGATCGCGACTCTGCCCTGCTCGGTCACCCGCATGTGCACCGTGTTCAACGACGCATCATCAGCGGGCAACACTCTCGGGATCGACGTCGGCTACCCGGACGGCCAGGGAGCAGAGCTGACACGCCCCGTGACCAAACAGACTTCAACTCGACTCCTAGACTTCAATCGAAGTCCATCGGTCGAGTTGAAGTCTGCCGGTCACCGGCCGGACTGCAGGTATAGCGGCCTTTTCGAATCAGGGACCAGTGTCTTGCAGTTCCCGTGGACAGTAGCGAGCAGCTCCTCCCGCGCCTCACGATTCCGTGTTCGCCGCCTGACGTTCGGCAACGGTGACGTCGCCCGCCGACCAGTGGGTGGTCGGGACCTCGCGGACGCATACTCGGATGTTCGCGATCGGCGCGCCGATCGCACGGTGGGCGGCTGCCGTCAGTTCGCGCATCAGCGCGCGCACCTCGTCGGGTGAACGCCCCTGGGCGATGGTCACATCGATGAACGGCATCTCACCCTCCCGCGATCGTGATCGAGCCGAGCGTGGTGAAGTGTGCCGCGACCCGGCTACCCGGCTCGACCGGCACAGCGTCCGTCATGCCGCCGGTGAGGACGACCCACCCTGCCTCCAGGGTGACGCCCCGCGCGCCGAAGGTGTTGGCCGCGAACGCCAGTGCCTCGGCAGGATGTCCGAGCACCGCCGAGCCCGTCGCGGTGGCGACGATGTCGCCATCGATCTCCAGAAGGCACGCCTCGAGTCCGAAGTCCACGTTCGCGACATCTCGGATGACCGGACCCGTCACGTAGACGCCGGAGGAGTTGTTGTCGGCCACCGCATCCGCGAGGGTGAACTTGAACCCCGAGTAGCGACTGTCGATGATCTCGATCGCGGCCATCGCATGGTCGACCGCGGCGAGTGCTGTGGCCGCGGTGACACCGGGACCGGTGAGGGGCCGCCCGAGCACGAAAGCGATCTCCGGCTCGGCGCGCGGATGGATGAGTCGCTCACGCGGAACCGGCAGACCGGCGGGCAGCACCATCGCGTCGGTGAGCCAGGCGACCGACGGTTCGTCGACGCCCATCTGTTTCTGCTTGGCCCGCGAGGTCAGGCCCAGCTTGATCCCGGTCACGGTCTCTCCGCGCGAGCGCCGATCGGCGAGCGCGATGTCCTGAGCGGCATAGGCTACGTCGAGTGTCAGGCCCGGCCACTCGTGGTGGATCGAGGTCCGCGCCGTCCGCGAGTGTTCGGCGGCGAGCAGCGTGCCGGCGACACGAACCGCACTCCAATCGTCGATTCCATTGTCTGTCACATCTTCTCCTGATGGTTCGAGGACACGAGCACTCACGCGCCGGCCAGCACCGCGGTGACGCTGCCGAGTCCGGCGATGGTGGCGACCACGGTGTCCCCCGGCGCGACCGGCACGGCCGCGGTCATCGAACCGGGCAGGACCACGTGGCCTGGTTCGAGGGTGACACCCAGCGGCCCGACCGTGTTCGCCAGCCAGACCAGCGCGTTGATCGGGGATCCCAGCACCGCACCACCGGCGCCGGTGTCGACGAGTTCGCCGTTCACATGCAGGTTGCAGCCGGCCATCCGCAGGTCGACGTCGACGAGCGGCACCGGCCGTCCGCCCAGGATCACCCCGCCCGACGACGCATTGTCGGCGATGGTGTCGAAGATGCCGATCTGCCAGTCGCGGATGCGCGAGTCCACGATCTCGAGTGCGGGGAGCACGAAGTCGACGGCCGCGGTGGCCTCTGCGACCGTGACCCCCGGCCCGCGAAGCGGTTTGGCGAGGACGAAGGCGACCTCTGGCTCGATGCGCGGCTGGATGAAGGTGCCCGCCGGGATCGGGGCGTTCTCGAGATGGAACATGCTCGCCGTGAGGTGCCCGAAGTCCGGCTGGTCGACACCCATCTGCCGTTGGATGGCACGGGAGGCCAGCCCCACCTTGTGCCCTTTCACCACGTCACCCTGCTTCTCCCAGTCCTGGACCTGGGCGAGGGCGATCTCATAGGCGGTCGACAGTGGATGGTCCGCGAACCGCGCGGCCAGGGGTTCGATCGGGGCGTGGTCTCGATAGGCGTCGAGCAGCGCATCGGCGGCGTCGCGCACGAGGTCGGCATGGTCGGTCATGGAAGGCACGATCTTTCTGGGCTGAGGAACGGCGATCGCGGGGTCATCCCGCCACCGCGTGCAGGACGGAGACCTCGCGCTCGGGCAGCCGGATGGGCGTGGACTCGTCGCCGGACGAGGTGCTCAGCGCGCGGGACGCGTCGGCGGCGGCCGCGATGACCGCACGCCGGAATTCGTGTTGTGCCGGGACGAATCTGGTCGCGGGCGCGGTGATCGACATCGCCGCCACGACCACCCCCATCTCGTCGCGGATCGGAGCCGCGACGCAGTGCACGTCGGGAACGGCTTCGGCCAGGTCGAAGGCGCAACCCCGGCGCAGCACACCCTTCAGTTCGGCCGCCAGTTCGTCTGGGTCCGTGACGGTCGACGACGTGTACCGCCGGAGCTGCTTGTCGGTCACGTTGCGGGCCAGCTGAGCCGGGTCGCAGTGCGCGAGGAGTACTTTGCCGACCGCGCTGCAGTGCGCGTCGAGTTGGGCGCCGATCCGGGCGCCGGATACGTTGATGACGTGATTGCCGAGCACCTTGTCGACGTATATCACCCGGTAGCGTTCCATGACCGCGAGATGGGTTGTCTCGCCGAACTTCTCCGACAGCGCCTGCAAAGCCGTTGCGGCACAGGATTTGACGTCGACCGTGCCCTGCAACGCCTGGTTCAGCTCGACGACCCGCCAGCCGATGCGATAGCGGCCGCGGGCGCGGCACTGGAGCAGGCCGATGTCGACCAGTGAGGCCAGCAGCGCGTGCGCGCTCGACCGGGGGACGCCGAGCTCACCCGCGACCTCCGAAACACCCCACTCCGGACGTTCGACGGTGAACAGATCCAGGACCGGGCCGATCTTCTGGACGGTCTGCAGCGCGGCCATCTCAGGGACCCACCATCGACTCGTCGCTGAACAGCATGGTCGCCCCACCGGTGGCGAAGTTGGCGACATCGCCGGCCGCGGCCTGCCCCTCAGGCGATCCGAGGGCCTGGGCAAGGGCGTCTTTCGAGTCGAAGTACAGCTCGGCCACAGAGTACGAGGCGGGCTCGGTGCCGTCGAGGGAGTCGCACTTGCCCGCGGCGAACCGGCGCAGTCCGGGGATACGGCGGACCAGTTCAGCATGCTCGTTCTCGTAGTGCCGGTCGAAGGCCTCCGGGTCGAGCGGATGTCCGTAGATCACGGTGAGTCGGTACATGACTTGCCTTTCGGATCGATCGAGATGTCACGATGCCGCGGTGGTCGCCACGGGGGCCGCCACGGTGAATTCCTCTCGGAAGATGAGACGGGGCGCCATCCGGCGACGTTTCAGCGCCCGGACGCCGGCCTCGATCATGGCCGGCGGGCCACAGAGATAGGCGCTCAGCCCTTTACAGCTCCGGAAGTCCTCGACGACGACGTCGGTGACCATCCCGGTGGCGCCGTCCCACTGCTCCTCGCTGAGGACCGGCCGGTAGTGGAAGTTGCTGTACCCGGCCTCGAGTTCGCGGAAGAACTCGACGTCGTAGAGGTCGTCGCGTCGTCGGCCACCGTGGTACAGGTACAGCTCGGGTACCAGGCCGTGGTCCAGCACGTGGCGGGCGATGGACTTCAGGGGGGCGAGTCCGGTACCGCCGCCGATGAGGATCGCCGGCTCGGCCTGCTCGCGGACGAGGTGGAACTGGCCGAGCGGTCCGCGGAGTTCTACCCGCTCCCCCACCGTCAGCGAACCGAAGATCCAACCCTCCGTTGCTCTTCCACCGACGGTGCGCTTGACGTGGAACTCCAGGAGCTTCGACTCCGACGGCGGGTTGGCCATCGAGTACTGGCGCCCCACACCGGTACCGGGAATCACCAGCTCCGCATACTGGCCGGCGTTGAACGACATCGGCTCGTCCAGTTCGACGACGAGTCGGCGCGTATCGGTGGCGATGTCGTCCAGGACGACGACGGTGCCGTCGTGATCGCGCAGGGGATGTCGGGGCGTTCCATCGTCGACCGCGGCGCCCAGCGGTTCGACGACCAGGTCCGAGCACGGGGTGGCCATGCAACCCAGCGCCAGCCCGGCACACCGTTCGGCAGGTGTCAGCGTGTAGTCGGGTGAGTCATTGTGCGCCACTTCGCCGTCGAGTACTCGGAGCTTGCAGGTACCGCAGGTCCCCTGCGTGCAGGAGTGCGGCAGCCATTCCCCCGCGCGCAGAACCGCATCGAGAACCGATTGATCGGCGGCGACCTCGAGCGGCGTGTCCGAACCCTGGACACGAACACGATGTGTGGTGGTCACGCCTCAGACCTCCCACTGGATGTGGAGCTCCTTGGGGCCACGGAAGCCCCAGCCCCAGAAGTTGACCTCGTGGTCGGTGTCGCGCTCGATGTTGGGGATCGTCTCCAGGAGTTCCTCGAGCGCGATCCTGATCACGTTGTTGGCGAAGTAGGTTCCCGCACAGGCATGGACACCGCCGCCGAAGGTCATGTTCGGGATCACCGCGCGGTCGAGGTCGTAGGCGGTCGGGGCGTCGTAGGCGTTCTCGTCCTGATTCGCCGAACCGTAGGAGAGCATCACCAAGGAGTTCTGCGGGATCGTCACCCCGCCGACCACGACCTCGTCGGTGGCGATCTTTACGGCCGCCGACCAGATCGGCGCGACCCACCGCATACCCTCACCGACCGCCCTGGGGATGAGGCCGGGATCGTCGACGACCCGCTCGAGCTGTTCCGGCCGGCTGAACAGACCGGCGAGTGTGGTCGCCATCGCATGTCCCGGCTCCTGCATCGCCCCGAGAAGGAACACATACAGGTTGGGGTAGATGACGTCGCGGCTGCGCGTCTGGCCTTCCGGCATCCCGTCGTGGAGCCAGTGCGAGATCGCGCTGTGATCCGGGTTGACGATCCACTCGTCGATCTTGGGGTCGACGTGCGCGATGATCTCGGCCTTCGCCTCGTCCCCCGGGACGAAGCCGTCGGGATTGGCGAACTCGCCGTCGGGCGTCATCGCGGAGTTGGTGAACGAGCCGCTGAGCTTGTGGAACCACTCCCGCAGTTTGTCCGTGCTCACATCTCCGAGGCCCAGCAGGTCGCCGAGGGCACGGACACTGACCGGTTCGCAGTACTCGGCGACGATGTCGGCCGAACCGTTGTCCTCGATCCGCTCCAGCAGTTCGCGTGCGAACGGACGCACCAGATCGTCGATGTAGTCGTCGACAGCCGACGGTTGCAGATGCGGCTCGACCATGTCGCGCAGGTCGCGATGCTCGGGGCCGTTCGAGTTGAGCAGCGCACCGTGGCCGAACGTGCGTCCGCCGGCCGGGGAGATCACCGCAGGCCAGGTGTCCGAGTCCTTCGCGATCTGCATGCAGAGTTCGCGGGTCGAGACGATGTACATCCCGAGTGACGGCACGAACGCCACCGGCGCCTCCTTTCGGAGCCGCTCGTAGAAGGGGTACGGATCGGCCTCCAGCTCGGCCATCGTGATCTCTTCGACGAACTTCGGGGTGACCTCGTGGGAGGGCTGTACTGCGGTCATGTGACTCTCCGTTGTCGTTCCGGATATCTGTTGTCTGGGGCCGGCTCGTTCGGTCATGCCGCCGGCCACGTCGGCGATGTCTTGTGATCTGGAACACTATGGGTGGAGGTGGTGGGAGAGAATGACTGCGAATGCACCGATGGATGACTCCGCGCGCACCGCCGGATCCGTGGAACTGAGCACCCGCGAGCTTGCGAGTGCCGAGGGCCGGGTGCGGTGGGCCGAGGCCCTCGACGCCACCTTCTGCGAGATGGACATCGACTGGCCCCAGGACCGACGCCCGTTCACCGCACAGATCGTCGCCCGACCCGTCGGCGCCCTGTCGGTCAGCGTGGTCCGCGCCGATCCGCACACCGTCGTGCGCACGCCGGCGATGATCGAATCCGATCCGGCCGACGACTATCTGCTGTGCCTCATCACCCAGGGGGCCGCGACGATCTCACAGGGTGAGCGCACCGGATTGCTGGAACACGGCGCCTTCGGGATCATCGACGCCACTGCACCTTTCGTCGTCAGTGGCGCAACCGAGTTCGAGCAGATCGTCGTGCGCGCCCCGCGGGAACAGCTCATCGCGCGGGCAACCCACGACGTCGTCGACGACGCGACGGGCCGGGCCATCGCGGTCGACTCGGGCATCGGACGGCTGGTGTCGAACTTCCTGGTCGATGTCGCGGCCCAGGTCCAGGGCATCTCCGTGCCGTCGTCGAGCACGGTGGCGAGCGCGGTCCTCGACATGGTCGCCGGCGCGATGACCGAGCAGGTCTCACCTCGCACCGCGACCGACCGGATACACGCCGCCGACCTCCGCGCGGTCCAGAACGCGATGGCCGATCACATCCACGATCCCGACCACACCATCGCACTGGTGGCCGCAGAGCTCGGGATGTCGGTGCGCTACGTCCACAAGCTGTTCAGCACGACCGGCACCACACCTCGGGCGTGGCTCTACGCCCGGCGGCTCGACCGGGCCCGTAACCTGCTCGTCCAGAGCGATCTGGGCGTCGCCGACATCTGCGCACACGTCGGGTTCCGCGACCCGTCGCACTTCAGTCGTGCGTTCAGCCGGACCTTCGGGGTCAGCCCGTCCCGGTACCGGACCATCGCGCCCTGAGCGGCGCCCTCCCTAGGATGGTCGGTACGCGACCGCAGGAAGGGCCCATGACGACCAGCGACATCGACCGCAGTGCCCGATTCACCCACTCCGAGTCCATCGCCGTCGATGCCACGCCGCAGCAGGTCTGGGACGTGGTGACCGACATCGCTCGCACCGGCGAGTGGAGCCCGATCTGCAAGGCGTGCTGGTGGAAGGAGCCCGCGACCGGACCGGAGGTGGGCGCGTGGTTCTTCGGCCGCAACGAGACACCCGAGCGGGTGTGGGAGACCCAGTCGCGGGTGGTCGCCGCACAGGAGCCCGTCGAGTTCGCCTGGATGGTCAACGGCGACGCCGTGCGGTGGTCGTACACGATCGAACCCGACGACGACGGGACGACGC
Source organism: Gordonia sp. ALPHA1B1 (assembly GCF_005502615.1). Classification (NCBI taxonomy): domain Bacteria; kingdom Bacillati; phylum Actinomycetota; class Actinomycetes; order Mycobacteriales; family Gordoniaceae; genus Gordonia; species Gordonia sp. ALPHA1B1. The sequence continues at coordinate 79,264 of NZ_SCOC01000010.1, forward strand.
TGACCGAATCGTGGGCCGTGCAGCCGGCCGGGTTCGAGCTGTTCGCGCAGCGGTTCGGGGACGACGCCGACGCCCAACTCGAGCAGCGCCGCGACGCCGCGCTGTCGGGGATTCCGGTCACCCTCGCGGCGATCAAGGAGATCGTCGAACGCGGCGTCTCTGCTCCCTGATCCGAAAGAACGACTGCCCCCCGCTCCCTGAGGAGCGCCCGGAGCTTGCGGAGGGCGCGTCACGAAGGGTCTTCCCGAGGCGAGTTGCGAAGACCCTTCGTGACGGCCTCCGCAAGCTCCGGCCTCCTCAGGGAGCAGTAGTTGGGCTCGCTCCTAGCACAAACAGGTTCTTTCGGATCAAGAAGCGCAGGCTCTACGAGCTGGCCACCTGCGAGTCCTGCCGACCCCACGCCGGCGACTTCTCGATCGCGCCGATGATCTGGGGCCGGAGCTCGTCGGCCTGGATGACCGCGTCGACCGAACCGACCTCGACGGCGCGTCGGATGCTGTGCACCGCGTCGAACTCCGCGGCGATCTCGCTGATCTTCTCCGCGCGCACCGACTGACGCAGATCGGCCAGCTCGGCGTTGAGCCGTGAGCGGTCGGGGCCGGTGGCCTGTGCGGTCTCCGCCTCGAGTTCACGCACCCGTGCGTCGGCACTGACCCGCTTAGCCACGTCGCCGGCGAAGACCACCGCCGCCGCGGGGGCACCGCCGAGGACCGACGCGAACGACCCGTCGATCGCGAGCACTGTCATGTTGGGGTTCAACGCCTTCGAGAACACCACGAATGCACCACCGTGGTAGCGCGAGATCACGCAGAACACGATGGGGCCCTCGAAGTTCACGATGGCCCGGCCGATCTCCGCGCCGTACTCCAGCTGGAGCTTGCGCAGCGACTCCGGCGATCCGTCGAACCCGGACAGGTTCGCCAGCACCACGAGCGGTCGGTTTCCGCTGGCCACGTTGATCGCGCGCGCCGCCTTCTTCGACGACTGCGGGAACAGCGTGCCGGCCGTGTAGGTGTCGGGACCGTCCGTGGGGGTGTATCCCCGGCGCGGCACCTCCCTCGACTCGATACCCAACAGGCACACCGGGATTCCGCCCATGTGCAGATCGCACACGACCGCGGTCTCCGCGTCGGCCATCCCCGCCCAGCGCTCCAGCACCGGGTGGTCCTGGTCGGCGACGGCGCGGATCACCGTGCGGATGTCGAAGGGCTTCTTGCGGTCCGGGTTGGTGGCCGCCGAGAAGATCTGCCCGACCGTGGTGAAGTCGCTGCCCGCCAGGACGTGCGGGTAGTCGGAGATGTCGCGGTCCACCGGGTCGCTCGTGATCGCGCGACGCGGGGTCTGCTCGCCCGACGCCACGTAGGTGTGCTCGTAATGAGCCATCAGAAGGTCCCGTGCCGCACCGAGATTCGGCGCCCAGTACTGCGCCTGGCCGTTGGGGCCCATGACGCGGTCGTAACCGCCGATGCCGAAGTTGTCTTCCGCCGACACACCGCCGGAGAAGTCCAGCGACTGCTTGCCGGTGAGCACCATGGCCGACTCCGGTGTCATCACGAGGATGCCCTTGGTGTGCATGAGCATCGTCGCCTCGGCGTTCCAGTACGGCTGCCCGCCCACGTTGATCCCGGCCACGACGATGTTGATCTCACCGCCGGCCTGCGTGAACTCGACGATGCGCTTCAGCGCCCGGGCGATCCAGTCCATGTTCTCTGTGCCGGAATCCATGGAGATCCGCGCGCCCGACGACAGTGCGTACCACTCGAGCGGGACCTGCATCTGCTCGGCGAGGTCAAGCGCCGCGACCAGCCGGCTGCACTCCGGTTCTGCCAGCGCGCCCAGCGATTTCGTCGGGTCGCCGAGCAGGACCACGCGGGTGACGCCGCGCGGGTACTTCTCGGTCGGCGTGGTGACCACACCGGCGACGATCGCCGCCGAGTTGCGCCCCTTGGCCCGGTCGACCGGCACCAGACGCTGCTCGGCGTCGAGGTCGTACTCGGTGAAATCGCCCAGGATGGCGGCCAATTCGTACGGGTAGACGGTGTTGCGCTTCGCTGCCCGCAGCACCTTCTGGCGGTACTCGTCGACCGGTTCGATCGGCTCGTCGGTCGGGTCGACGACCCGGACGTCGAACCCGCCGGTCGGGTTGACCGAGAAATGGACCGAGACCTTGCTCAGCTCGCCGGTGTCGCGGTCGCGGCGACGCGCGATGAGCTGGACCTCTTCGAGCCCCACTCCCTGTGTCGTGCCGCGGATGTGGTCGGCGATCGCGTCGAGGACGTCGGCGTCGACGTCGATCGGCGGCCACACGTACATGATGATCCGGTTGGCGCTGGACAGGTTGGTGGAACCGCGCTGCGCGCGCCGGATCGAGTCGACGCACGACGCGAGCGCCGCCTCGGCGGTCGGCAGCGTCAGCAGGCGGCCGTCCTGGTCGCGCAGTGCGGTCAGGTCGCGGACCTGGGCAAAGGCGACGAGACGGCGGTCCGACGCGTTCTCCCTTGCGACACAACGGAAGAGGTAGACCTCTTCGTCGTCCGACGACGGCAGTCGGGTGAGGTCGAACTTACGGAGCCGTTCCATCTGCATGCGCTGCGCGATGTAGGGGTGCAGTCCGCGGATCAGGCGTTCCTCGGCCATACCCGTCGCCGACGGCCGGAAGGTCACGTGGTGATGCATCCGCGCATCGGCGCTGCCGGCGACCGTGATGGTGACGCGGTGCACCTGCGGCGGAAGCGAACTGGTGGCGACGATGTCGTGCAGTGTCTCGGCGAGCACGTCGAAGTCGTCGGGTTGCTGCTCCCATGCCAGGTAGATGTCGGCATCGACCGCGGCGGTGTCGCGGGCGAGTTCGGCGAGTCCGCCGATCGTCGCCGGCAGGGCGTCGAAACCGACTGCGGCCGAAGCGATGTCACCGGCATCTCGCCGGGCGACCACGAATGTCGCACCGCCGGCCTGCCGGGTCCGGATGTCGGCGAGGCCGCGGTTGCCGTAGTAGCGCCGGGTCAGCACCTCAAGCATCACCGTGTTGTCGGCGTGCCGTTCGATGCGCTGGCCGAGAAGCCGGACGAGCGGTTCGGTGCTGCGCACCATGTCGTCGATGCGGCTGGTGCGGTCGGCGGCGTCGGGGTTCTCGTCGAGGTACTTGAGCTGTTTGCGCACATTGCTGTAGACGCGGGCGCGGTCGCGCAGCAGCAGCGGCTGGCCGTACCAGGCGTAGATGACGCCGCGGGCGAGGTCGGCGACGGCCGGGAAGCGGACCTGGGTGGCGGCGACGAGGCGGTCGAGGGCGGTGCCCACCGCGTCGCGCAGTTCGTCGCGCGGGGTCGGCTCGTCGAGCCATTCCAACAGCAGCGAGCTGATCACCGCGGCCGAGTCGTTCGGGTTCTGCAGCGCGAGGAAGATCCGGAACACTGCGGCCTCGAGCTCCGGGGTGCGCTCGAGGTCGGTCACGCCGTAGTGGCTGAGCGCGCGGCTCAGCTGGTCGTGGAACGCCGCGGGCAGCCCGTCGCGTTCGACGTCCAGACTCTGCAGGTAGGTGTGGAAGTTCTCGCGTGCGCTGTGCACGTGCTCGACACCGACGTCATGACTCGACGGCCGGTTCTGGCTCAGCTCGGCCAGGTCGGCGAACACCGTCACCAGTTCGAGCTCGTCGGCCAGCGGACGACGGCCGCTGTCGAACGCGGCGCGCCGGACGGCGAGGTACTCGTCGAGCAGGCGCATCCGGTGGTTCGGGTCGACGTCGAAGCCGAGCAGCTGGCTGCGGAGGTCTTCCTGACTGCGGGTGGTGCGTTCGGTGGGATCGACCTCGAGCTCGGCAGGCAGCTCCAGGTCGACGGCGTCGGCGGCCACCTCCTCGACGGCGTCGTCCTCGTCGTCGGCGAGCGGTTCGAGGCGCATCAGGGTCGCGCCCGTCTCCACCTGGGTGCCGACCGACACCGCGCACTCCTTGACACGTGAGCGCACCGGCGCGCGCAGGACGGTCTCCATCTTCATGCTCTCCAGCACTAGGATGGGGGCGCCCGCGTCGACCTCGTCGCCGGCCTGCAGCGGCGTCGCGACGACGAGCGCCGGCGCGGGCGAGCGCACCACACCGCCCTCGTCGCGGCTGACGCGGTGGGTGACGCCGTCCACGTCGACGAGGTGGATCGGCCCGTGGGTGTCGGTGAGCAGGCGGTAGCGCACCCGGTTGACCACGAGCTGCGCGGCGTGCTCGTCGAAGCGTTCGAGGTCGACATCGGCGGTCCGGATCTCGCCCGGCGCCTCGATGGTCACGCGGAAGCGGTGCGCGCCGATGGCCCCGACCCGGACGCGATACGCGACGCCGCGCAGCTTCAGATCGAGCGGACGGCCGCTGTCGTGCTGCACCTGCGGACGACCGCCGGAGGCCGTCGACATCAGCCGCTGCCGCTCGACGAGTTCCTCTTCCTCGTACGCGTCGATGGCGGCGGCGATCAGCGCGATCGCCGAGTGCCGGTTGGCGACGAGGCCGCCCTCGGCACGCACGCGGTCGATCCAGCCGGTGTCCGCGCTCCCGTCGATGACCTGCGGCTGCGCGAGCAGCTCCAGCACGAAGCTCTTGTTGGTCGCGCCGCCGGCGATGATCACGCGGGTCTCGCGCATGGCCCGGCGGAGGCGGCCGAGTGCCTCGTCGCGGTTCCGCCCGTAGGCGATGATCTTGGCGATCATCGAGTCGAAATCGGCGGGGATGGTGTCGCCCTCGCTGACGCCGGTGTCGACGCGGATGCCGGGGCCGGCGGGCAGCTCGAGCAGGTCGATACGGCCGGGCGCGGGGGCGAAGTCGCGGTCGGGATCCTCGGCGTTGAGGCGGGCTTCGATGGCGTGCCCGCGTTCGACCGGCGGCTCACCCTCGAGGCGGCCGCCCGACGCCACGTGCAGCTGGGCACGGACCAGGTCGAAGCCGGTCGTCGCCTCGGTGATGGGGTGTTCCACCTGTAGGCGGGTGTTGACCTCGAGGAACGCGAGCAGGTTCTCGCCCGGGTGGTAGAGGAACTCGACGGTGGCCGCGCCGCGGTATCCCACGGCCACGGCGAGCCGCTCCGCCGACGCCTTGAGCTCGGCGACACGGTCGGCGGGCAGGACCGGCGACGCCGATTCCTCGATGATCTTCTGGTTGCGTCGCTGAACCGAGCAGTCGCGGACGCCCAGCGCCCACGCGGTGCCCTGGCCGTCGGCGATGACCTGGACCTCCACGTGGCGCGCGCCGGTGACGAGCCGTTCCAGGAACACCACGCCACTGCCGAAGGCGCGCTCGGCCTCCTCGCGGGTGCGGGTGTAGGCGTCACGGAGATCGGCATCGCTGGTGACCTTGCGGATGCCGCGGCCACCACCGCCGGCCGTGGCCTTCAGCATCAGCGGGTAGCCGATCTGGGCTGCCGCGGCCACAGCCTCGTCGAGGGTGTCCACACCGCCGCGACTCCACGCCGCCACCGGGACGCCCACTTCTTCGGCGATGAGCTTGGCGCCGATCTTGTCGCCCAGTTTGCGCATCGCCTCGGCCGACGGCCCGACGAAGGTGACGCCGATGCGGTCGCAGAGTTCGGCGAACAGCGGATCCTCGGCCACGAAGCCCCAACCGACCCATGCCGCGTCGGCACCGGTCTCCAGCAGGGCGTGCTCGAGCACCTTCATGTTCAGGTACGGACGCGACGCGGCAGGCCCGAGGTCGTATGCGACGTCCGCCTCACGTACGAACGTGGCATTGCGATCCACGTCGGTGTGCAGCGCGATGACCTCGATGGATTGCCCGGTCTCTTCCGAGAGGCCCCGAACGGCGTGGATGAGCCGCATCGCGGCCTCACCTCGGTTCACGATGGCGATACGAGAAAACAACACCGGCTCCATTCACGTCGTCGTCGTGCGGTTGAAGGTCCGCAGGTACGGTACAGCGCAGCGGCCCAGCTCAGTGGCGATCCGGGACGTGCGGGGTGGTTCGACGCTGTGATTCTTACGAGTCAAATCGCTACGCGCGAGTACGGCGCGTCGCGAGGTGCGCGAAACCACGCGATCCGGACTTCAGGCGGTCAATTTCGCGCAACCGCCAGGCTCCTCGGAGCACGGGCACCTCGGCGACAGTCGCTGGGAGAGCTGCATCGAACCCGAGTCGGGGTCGACCCGGGCTGCGGTGGCATTACAGAGCGCGTGCTCTGTTAGAGTTTCGTCATGCCTCGTCCTCGCAGGCACGACCTCGAGCAGTTGATGGATGCGGCCGAGGGCTTGGCGGTCCGGGCCGGCCCTGCGGCGGTGACGGTTCGTGCGCTGTCGGAGCTCACCTCGATGTCCAACGGCGCGATCTATCACGCGTTCGGGTCGCGCGCGGGTCTCGTGGGAAGGGTGTGGTTGCGCGCTGCCGAGCAATTCCTCGCCGCTCAGCGCGAAGCGGTCGACGCGGTCCTCACCGGCGGCGACGGCCGCAGTGACTCCGCAGTCGAAGCCGTCGTCGTCGCCGCGGATGCGCCCGCACGGTTCTTGCTCGAAGCTCCTGTGCGGGGTGGCTTCCTACTCACGGTCGATCGCGGAGAACTGCTTGGGTCCAATGACCTTCCCGACGACCTCGCGAGGGAGCTCCGCGGTCTCGACCGGTCGTTGACGTCGTTGTTCGTCGAGTTGTCCCAGGCGGTCTGGCAGCGCGCAGACCGTGACGCCGTGTCCGTCATCAGAGACTGCGTGGTCGAACTTCCGACTGCATTGCTTCTGCGCGGCAGGAGAACCCCCGATGCCGCAACCCGCGAACGCATTGCAACGGCGGTCCGCGCCGTACTGTCCCTCACCCCAACCGAACCATCGCATCAGTCCACTTCTTCGCGAAAGGACCCGTCATGACAGCTTCACTGGACTATCGGGACGACATCGCCATCCTGACCATCGGCGACGACGAGAACCGGTTCTCCCCCGATTGGCTCGACGCCGTCGGTTCACTCCTCAAGGACGCCGAGGCGAACGCCAAAGGCCTGATCACCGTGGGCGACGGCAAGTTCTACTCCAATGGTCTGGACCTGGACTGGCTCATCGCCAACGGCGATCGAGCCGACTGGTACGTCGAGGCCGTGCAAACGCTGCTCGCGCGCATCCTCACGTTCTCGCTGCCGACCGTTGCAGCGGTCAACGGTCACGCCTTCGGGGCGGGAGCGATGTTCGCCATCGCTCATGACTTCCGGATCATGCGCGCCGACCGCGGTTACTACTGCTTCCCGGAAGTGGACATCAACATCCCGTTCACCCCCGGGATGGCCGCGCTCATCCAGGCCAAACTCACCCCGCAGGCAGCGCTCGTCGCGATGAGCACCGGTCATCGCTTCGGAAGCGCCGAAGCTCTGGACGGCGGCTTGATCGACGGCACTGCGGCCGAGGGGGAGATCGTCGGGGCAGCCCTGGACACGCTGTCTCCGATCGTCGGCAAGGACCGGGCGACCCTCGGGGCCATCAAGTCGACGATGTTCGAGTCGGTGACGACGGCATTGCGGCATGGCCGAGCTCGATCATGACAGAACGATCCAGGCTGCTGACGTGTCAGGCAACCCCGAAGACCCCGGCCACCGTCGGGTTCGACTGATCAGATCCCGAGATCCGGCGCCTGCCCGTACTCCTCGTCGGTGACCGGTTGCAGCCACTGCACGACATCGTGGTCGTCGTCGCCCTCGTTGATCGCGAGATGGACCATCAGGCGCGTGGGGGCGGCTCCGTGCCAGTGCTCCTCGTCGGCTTCGAAGAGGACGCGATCGCCGGGGCGGATGACCTCGATGGGGCCACCGCGCCGCTGGCACAGGCCGATCCCCTCGGTGACGAAGACCGTCTGGCTGAGCGGGTGCCGGTGCCAGTGCGTCCGCGCCCCCGGCATGAAATGGACGAGGCTTGCCGACACCCGGGACGGCGGTGGCGAGGCGGCCGCCGCATCGATGTAGACGTCGCCGGTGAACCAGTCGCCGGGACCTTTGACGGTGTCGATGGAACTGCGAGTGATCTTCATGCTGAACACCTTTCGTTTGCCGTGAGGGTACCGACCGAGGTCAGACGGTGAGCAGCACCTTGGTCGCGCGGCGCTCGTCCATGGCGCGGTATCCCTCGGCGGCGTCGTCGAGCGGGAGGGTGAGGTCGAAGACCTTGCCGGGGTCGATCTCCCGCTTCCAGATCAGGTCGATCAGGTCGGGCAGGAAGCGTCGCACCGGGGCCGGTCCGCCGTGCAGGTGGACGCCGGAGAAGAACAGCTCGAGACCGGGCAGCTCGACGTCGTGCGAGACGCCGACGTAACCCACATGGCCGCCGGGTCGCGTCGACCGGATGGCCTGCATCATCGACTCCTGCGTCCCAACAGCTTCGATGACCGAATGCGCGCCGAGTCCGTCGGTGAGCTCCTTGATACGTGCCACGCCCTCGTCGCCCCGTTCGGACACGATGTCGGTCGCCCCGAACTCGCGCGCAAGCGCCTGCCGGTCCGCGTGCCTGCTCATCGCGATGATGCGTTCGGCGCCCAGGTGTTTCGCGGCCAGCACACCGAGCAGTCCGACCGCGCCGTCGCCGACGACGGCCACGGTCTTACCCGGACCCACCTCAGCCGCCACGGCACCGAACCAACCGGTGCCGAGCACGTCCGACGCCGCGAGCAGCGACGGGATGAGGTCGGCATCCGGCTGACCGGGTGTTGCCACGAGCGTGCCGTCGGCGTGCGGAATCCGGGCGTATTCGGCCTGCGTACCGAGGGCGCCCATCGGCTCGGCGTGCACACACCGGGACTGATAGCCGGCACGGCAGATCTCGCACGTGTTGTCCGAGGCGAAGAACGAACCCACCACGAAGTCGCCCACCTTGATCGACGACACCTGGTCGCCGACCTCGGTGACGGTGCCGACGTACTCGTGGCCCATCGGCGCGTGATCGACGTCTTCGATGCCGCGGTACGGCCACAGATCCGACCCGCAGACGCAGGTCGCGGCGACCTTGATGATCGCGTCGGTCGGTTCCTGGATGGTCGGGTTCTCGCGATCGTCCACCCGGATGGTGCCGGGGGCATCCATGATCACTCCGCGCATGTGTTCTCCTCGTCAGTCGGTTCCGCCACCTGCTCGCCTCACGAGACGAGCACGACGGCAGATGCGGTCACCCATCAAGGCAACCGCATGCGTCGCGTCCGCGACAGTTCCTGTCGGGAGGTGTACTGACAGGGCACCCCTGCACGCTTCCGACCGTCCTACGCTGGGCACATGGACAACCGAGCCGAGGTCCGCGAATTCCTGATGTCGCGACGCGCGAAGATCTCGCCCGAGACCGCAGGGCTCCCGGCCGGCGGTAATCGCCGCGTACCCGGTCTTCGACGCAGCGAGGTGGCGACCCTCGCCGGGGTGAGCGTCGAGTACTACTCCCGCCTGGAACGGGGCACCATCGCCGGTGCGTCGTCGTCGGTTCTCGAATCACTCGCGCGAGCCCTGCAACTCGACGACACGGAGCGCGCCCACCTTCTCGACCTCGCCCGGGCCGCCGACGGGATACCCGCCTCCGGACGGCCGAGGCGTCGTTCGGCGAAGGCCACGGCCTCTCGCCACAGCCTGACCTGGGCACTCGCCGCCATCACCGACGCCGTCGCCTTCGTGCGCGACTCGCATCAGGACCTGCTGGCCACCAATGCCCTCGGCCGCGCCTTCTATTCGCCGGTCATCGGCGACGGCGGCCGCACGCCGAACCTGGCCCGCTTCCAGTTCCTCGACCCGGCCAGTCGTGACTTCTACCCGGACTGGGAATTGTTCGCCGAGATGTGCGTCGCCATCATGCGGGCCGAGGCGGGACGCGATCCGCACGACAAAGCGCTCCAGGATCTCGTGGGCGAATTGTCCACGCGCAGCGACACTTTCCGCACACTCTGGGCCGCGCACAACGTCCGGACACACGGCACCGGGACGAAACGCTTCCACCACCCGGTGGTCGGCGAACTGACCCTGGCCTACGAGGAACTCGCCGTCACCGCCGATCCCGGGACGATCCTGATGATCTACGCCGCCGAGCCCGGCTCCCCCAGCGCGGAACGCCTTCGATTGCTCGCTTCCTACGCGGCCAGCGAGGTCGCCGGCCTCTGAGTCACGTCAGCCTGATCTGTGCCGGTCCGGCCATTCCGCTGTGCGAGGGCCTACGTCGTGCTAGATGTGACAGAGATACAAGAACTGTTTCATTGCTACATCGCACGATTCCGACGAGGTGCAGCCCCCCATGTTGAACCCAGAGGTATTGCAGGACAGCCTTTCCCTGGTCATTGACGACGAACAGAAGTTGATGCTCGACTTCTACGACCGATTGTTCACCGAACATCCGGAGGTTCGGCCGATGTTCGGCGACGACCTCCGACCACAGGCCACGATGCTGCAGCAGGCCATAGCCGCGGTCCTCGACCACCTCGACGACGCCGAGTGGCTCGGCCGCACACTCGGTGCGCTCGGACGCCGGCACAACGACCTCGGCGTGACGCCCGTGATGTACGGCTGGGTGGCCGATGCGCTCATCGCGACGATGGCCGAGCGCGGCGGCGCGGAGTGGACCGACGAGATGACCGCTGCCTGGACCGACGCCCTCGGTGCGGTCGCCGGCCTGATGCTCGACGCGTATCCCGCCGTCGCCGACTGAACGAGTCCGGCAACTCACGACGACTCCGGGTCGGCAGGGCGGGCGCAGGCCCGCCCGCCGACCCGGACGTTTTAGTGCGCGCCTGGACACCTGCTGCCGTTCCGTTTGACGGCCGCACACGGACGATCGATAATCGATAATCGATAGCAACGTCTACGAAAGGTGCGGGTCATGGTCAGTGTGCGGAACGTGAGAGGCGGAACGGGGCTCGATCCGATCATCGACGAGGTGAACGAGATCCTCGACGCCATCTTCAGCAACGCGCGGCGAACCAGCGAGGATTTCTTCGACAACTTCAGCAGGGATCCGAAACCCATCATCCTGGCCGAGTGGCTCGCGACGCGCGCGTGGCGGGAGATTGACTACGTATTCCTACTGAACGCTGAGATCCAGCGCTATGGAATGGGTTTCGAGCGGAAGCACGTCACACTGCTCGCGAAACAGGCCTTCCAGGAGGCTGAGCACTACGAGCTGGTCGGCAACGCGGTGGAGTCGCTGGGCGGTAAGGTCCCGACCTCGGTCCCTGCGGACAGTCTCCAGTGGAGCGAGTTTCTCTGGGACTGTCTCGACCGCCATCCACTGGCTGCGATCGCCGCGTGGAATGCATCCGAGACTTCGGCAACCGGCAGTCTCGAACCGACATTCCTCGCTGGTGAACAACACGGCTTCGACGAGGTCGTGCGGGTGCATCGAAAGATCGAGATCGACGAGAAGTTCCACGTGGGGCTCGGAAGGCAGATTCTCGCGCGGTATGCCCGCACGGACGAGGACCGGAAAGAGATTCTCCGAGCCATGCGCGGAATGCACGACATCGCTCTGCACATGTTCAGGCCCGAAACCGCCACCCGTCTGATGACTCCCCAGCCATGAGTGCGGTTTCGAAACGCGAATGCGACAGCGGCCGGGCTGGGCTCACCGTGAAACGCCGGTCATGCGACCTCAACGCCCGGGATGAGGGAAGCATGCAGACGCGACTGAGAGTTGCTTCGAAACGGCGAGAAGCCGACGACATCGTGAGTCTCGAGTTGTGCGCTGATGACGGGTCGGAGCTGCCGAGCTGGACACCCGGTGCGCATATCGAACTCGAACTGGCAGACGACCTCGTCCGCCAGTACTCGCTGTGCGGCGCGCCGGGGGACAAACGTACGTGGAGAATTGCGGTCCTACGCGAACAGACCAGCCGTGGCGGGTCCGAGATCATCCACGAGAAGCTGGAGCGGGGTCATGTCGTGTCGGCGCGGGGGCCGCGCAACAACTTCCAGCTCGTGGACGCAGCACGCTACATCTTCGTCGCCGGCGGCATCGGGATCACGCCACTTCTGCCGATGATCCACGAGGCGGCCGGGCGTGGAAGGTCCTGGACGGTCGTGTACGGCGGGCGGACCCGCAACTCGATGGCCTTCGTCGATGAACTGCGAGGACTCCTCGGGGGAGACCTGCACGTGTTGCCCCAGGATGAGTACGGCTTGCTCGACTTCGAGGAGTTCCTGAGCGAACCGTTGCAGGACACGGCCGTCTACTGCTGTGGGCCCGGACCGTTGATCGATGCGGTCGAGCAGTGCTGTGCCGCTTGGCCATCGACCGCCTTACATCGCGAACGCTTCGCGCCGAGTTCAGCTCCCGCCCGGCCGGCCGGTGAGTTCGAAGTACGGCTGGCGAGGACAGGAAGAACACTCCGGGTGCCGGCAGATCGGGACCTCCTCGAGATCCTCGAAGAGGCCGGACTGGCAATCGACAACTCCTGTCGCGCGGGCATCTGTGGCACCTGCGAGGTCCGGGTTGTCGACGGTGTCCCGGAGCACAACGACGACATCCTCGATGACGAGGAGCGGTCGTCGAACGAAGTCATCTTGCCGTGTGTGTCGCGATCGAAGTCGTCGGTCCTGGTACTCGACATCTGATGAGGAGGAGTGCGGCTCGGCCACACGGTCCTGTCTCCATCGCCGTCGGCGCGTGCGAAGTTCCGATCTCACTGCGAGGGTCGAGTGTGTCGGAGCAAACGATGCCCGCGCGTACCAGCGGTTCTCCGACCGGTGCGACCCGGAGCAGGATGATTCCGTATCTTGAGACCATGCCTGCGAGTCACCAGACGGGCCTGCGTCGAACACTCAGTCAACAGATCCGCGATACGCTCGTGCACCAGATCGTGTTCGGGGAGCTGGGGCCTGGCGAGCGTCTGGTCGAGACAAAGGTCGCGGCTCAGTTCGGAACGAGTCAGGCTCCGGTCCGCGAGGCACTGCGCGAGCTCGAGGCCTTCGGACTGGTCGAGATCAAGCCGCGTCGCGGTACTTTCATCCGGTCCTCCATCAGAGAGGCGCTGCGGGAGAGCTACGTCCTTCGGGCCGCGTTGGAAGAAACTGCCACACGACTGGTCTTGTTGACTGGTTCGGTGCCCATTGATCACCTCGAGCGGGACATCGCGGAGATGTATCGAATGGCCGAAAAGAAAGACGTCGAAGCAGTCGGAGTGCAGACCGTCGCATTCCACCGACACATCATAGAAGCTGCCGGCAACGATCTCATAGCTCGCACCTGGGAGAATCTCCAGATCGAGGCATGGACGTCGGTGACGATGTTGGCGTCCACTCCCGAGCTGACCACGATCGCCGACGACCATCAGGCCCTTCTCGACTCGCTGACCAGAGGGGACGTCGACATCGCCTGCAACCTGGCGCGGCAGCACGAATGGGACTACGCCGAGCTACCGCACGATCCCTCTCGCGCCTGAAGGCCACGGAGCGCAGAGTACTACCTCGCTTCGGATTCTTCGCACGGCCGAGTTTCCGCCGAAATCCGTTGTCTCTCCCACACGGTCACTGAACGACCAAGCGCACGAGCATATCTGAGCCCTCCCCCGAAACGGCGAAACGCACTGGAAACAGTTTCGATATGTCATCGAAATTGCCTAGAGCTACTGTTTCAATACCTCGTCGAAACTACGTCTGAAAGGGTCTCCATGACCGCAATCGACTCGCACGCAGCATCTCTCGGCGCCAAACTGAAGGAAGAGAGAGTCCGCTACGCCATCGCGGGCTACACGGATCTGCACGGAAACCTCAAAGGCAAGGTCGTGCCGATCGACCATTTCACACACATGGCAGGTGGTTCCGAGCTGTTCACCGGCGCTGCGCTCGACGGCCTCCCTCAGGATGTCAGCGACGAGGAGCTGTCAGCGCGTCCGGATCTGTCGCGCGGGGTGGTCCTCCCCTGGCGTCGTGACGTCGCACTGTTTCTCTCCGACCTGTATGAGGGCGGTCAGCCGTTCGAGGCGTCCAGCCGTAACATCCTGAGACGTCAGATCGACGCGGCCGCCGACATGGGGTTCACTTTCAACCTGGGCGTCGAGACAGAGTTCTTCGTCTTCTCCGGCGATCCCCGCAATCCCCAGAACGTCAGCGACCGCGACACTCTGGAGAAATCCTGTTACGCGATACCCACCTTGCTCGACAATCTCCCCTGGCTCAGCAGGCTGGTCGACGCAATGAACGAATTGGGTTGGGATGTCTACTCATTCGATCACGAGGACGCGCAGGGGCAGTTCGAGATCGACTTCACCTACGCGGATGGGATGACAATGGCCGATCGCGTCGTCATCTTCCGGATGATGGCCGGCGAGATCGCCCGCGAAGACGGGCTGATGGCATCCTTCATGCCCAAGCCGTTCGACGACCGAACGGGGTCGGGTGCCCATTTCAACATGTCCCTCGCCGACCTGGCGAACACCTCCAATCTGTTCGACGCGCAGGAGGATCCGGCCGGCGTCGGGCTGAGCGAGCTGGGCTACCACTTCGCTGCCGGGATCGTTCGTCACGCCGCCGCGATCTGCGCAGTGATCGCACCGACGGTCAACAGCTACAAGCGGCTGGTCCGCAAGGGCAGCATGTCCGGTTCCACGTGGGCGCCGATCTTCGCCAGTTGCGGAAACAACAACCGCACGAACATGCTTCGTGTGCCGCTCGGTGGAGGCCGGGTGGAGTGCCGAGCGGTCGACTCGAGTTGCAATCCGCACCTCGCGGCCGCCGTGCTCTTGGCCGCGGGCCTGGAAGGAATTCGCGAGAAGGCCGAACTCGAGAGCTTCCACACCGAGAACCTGTACGAGGTTCCGCTGTCCGAATACGCAGCGCGTGGCCTCACGCTGCTTCCGCGAACACTGGAGGACGCCATCGACGCTTTCGAAGCGGATCCGTTCACCAGAGAAGTGTTCGGAGAGAAGGGCTGGCGATCGTTCATCGACTACAAGCGCGGCGAGTGGGAAGACTACTGCACCGCAGTCACCGACTGGGAACGTGACCGCTACCTCACCTTCTTCTGAGAGCCCCGATGAACGGCACGAGAACGATCGTGGTCGACGACTTCCCGCTCGAGTCGGGCGAACGACTGTCGGATGCGCACATCCGTTTTCGCACCTACGGCGATCTGTTCGGCGCGGGCGACGTCGTGCTGTTGTTCACCTATTACACCGGCACCGATGCCGATTACGCACCGTGGATCGGTGAAGGGCGCCCGATCGATCCGACGCATCACCGCGTGGTCATCGTCAACCACCTCGGCAACGGGAAGTCGGTCTCTCCGTCGACCACACCTGACGTTGCGCGACACACCTTTCCGAGGATCACCGTAGGAGACAACGCCCGTGCCGCACGCCTCGTCCTGGATGCTCTGGGAGTCGCACGAGTTCAGCTGGCGGCGGGGTGGTCCCTCGGCGGCACTCAGGCATTGGAATTCGCCGCGATGTTCCCGGACGATGTGGACTCGGTCATGGCTCTGTGTTCGGCTGCCCGCTGTTCCACGGTGAATCAGGTGTTCCTCGACTCGGTGGCGGCCGCATTGGAAGCCGATCCGAACTTCGGTCTGGGCGTTCGCCCGGCGCGCGGACTGAACGCCTTCGGGCGAGTGTACGCAGGCTGGGCGTACTCACCGGCCTTCTTCACCGACGGGATCTACAAGGATCTC
The DNA here is from genome assembly GCF_005502615.1 of Gordonia sp. ALPHA1B1. NCBI lineage: Bacteria > Bacillati > Actinomycetota > Actinomycetes > Mycobacteriales > Gordoniaceae > Gordonia > Gordonia sp. ALPHA1B1. Next base: position 94,840 of record NZ_SCOC01000010.1, read on the forward strand.
GGATATCGCAGCGCCGCCGATGTTCTGGTGCGTTGGGGTGAAGACCATGAGGCGTTCGACGCCGGCGATCTGATGACATGTCTGAGGATGTGGCGGGACGCCGACATCGGGCGGAACCGGGGTGGACTCTGTGCAGGTCTTGGTCTCATCAAAGCCAGAACCGTGTTGATGCCGTGCTCGACGGACGCGTACTTCACGTTGGCCGAGAACTCTGTGGAGGTACAAGCGCTGCGGCACGGCGAACTGCGTGTCCTGGAGTCGTCGTTGGGCCACGTCGCCGGCCGTCCCGGTGTACGAGCACGAGAACAGAACGTCGTAGACGCCTGCCTCCGAGAGCTTCTCGCTGAGTTGAAGCGGAAGAACCCCAGCTCACAACCAACAATCTGAGAGGAGTCGACGTCAGTGTCGCTCAACATCGTGGTAGCGGGGCTACCCAAAGCAGTACAGGGAGCGAGTGACCCCGTGGAGGGGATCTGGCTCACCGAGCAACAACGAGCAAGAATTCTGGCGGTCGCCGACGATGTGTGGCTCGAGCACATTCCGGTGTCCAACCTGAACGGCGGCCTACCACCACAACGGCCACCACACGCGATAATGGTGGAGACCAGCGGAACCGTCGAATCCATCGAGAGCGAAGTCGGCATCCTGACCCAGAAGGGGTACGACCAGCTCATCAACCCTGATCTTCAGCTGATTCAGTCGATGAGCGCCGGTGCGGAACATCTGACGACGATCGTGCCGCAGGGGGTTGTGCTGGCCAACGCGTCCGGCGTCGCCGCAAAAGCCATCGCGGAAACCGTCATCGGAGCCATTCTGGCCGACGCCAAGATGCTGCACACCCGATGGCAGAACCAGGCTGCGCGCAAGTGGGTCGAATTGCCCGCTCGAGAACTCGACGGCGCGGTCATGACGATCCTCGGCACCGGCAACATCGGCTCCCAGACCGCGCGGATTGCGTCCGCGCTGGGAATCCGGACCATCGGAATCAATCGACAAGGCAACGAGGTCAGAGGCTTTGACGAGGTCGTGTCGACCGGATCACTTCTGGACGCTCTCGCCACGTCCGACTTCCTGGTGATCGCTGCGCCGTTGACCCCGCAGACCAGAGGACTGATCGACGCCCGTGCGATCGCTGCGATGAAACCCGGTGGGTGGATCGCCAACGTTGCGCGGGGTCCCATCCACGACGCCGGCGCACTGGTAGCAGCTCTCGAGGACGGCCACCTGCGCGGCGCGCTGATCGATTGTCATGCGATGGAGCCACTTCCGGCGGACGACCCGCTGTGGACCGCCCCCGGCGCCCTGGTGCTGCCGCACGATTCGCATGCTTCGCAGCTACTCGGCGACCGCCAGGTCGACCTCTTCGTGGACAACCTCCGACGACTGGGTGCTGCACAGCCGTTCCGGAATGTCGTCGACCTGGATCGGGGGTACTGAGATGAGCGGCACCGGCACGATCGGCTTCATCGGGTTGGGAGTGATGGGAAGGCCGATGGCTGCCCATCTGGTGAACGCCGGACTCACGGTCGTCGTCCACAATCGGTCGCAGACGGCGGTCGACGACCTGGTCGCCGCTGGTGCGGTCGGGGCGGTGAGTCCGGCGGAGGTCGCCGAACGGGCAGACACCATCATCACGATGCTCCCGGACGCGCCCGATGTCGAGAAGGTGTTGTTCGGAACCGACGGCGTCACCACCACAGCCAGACCCGGCCGAGTAGTGGTCGACTGCAGCACGATAGCCCCCGAGCGGGCCGTGACCATCGCCGCAACCCTGAGCGAGTCGGCCATCGGCTTCGTCGACGCGCCGGTCAGCGGTGGCGAACACGGCGCTCACACAGGCAACCTCGCAGTCATGATGGGCGGCTCGCCCTCCGACATCGCCACAGCGACATCTGCGATTGCCGCCTTCTCCGGTGTTGTCGCACATGTCGGACCGGTGGGTTCCGGACAGTTGGTGAAGGCGGCCAACCAGATGATCGTGGCCGGCAACATCGCTCTGGTGGCCGAGGCACTGAGTCTCCTGCAGAGAACAGATGTCGACATGGACGCCGCGATCAGTGTGCTCAACGGCGGCCTGGCTGCCAGCAGGGTGCTGGAGAACAAGGCTCGCAAGATGATCGACCGTGACTTCACGCCGGGTTTCCGCGTCGATCTGCATTACAAGGATCTCTTGATCGCGCAATCGGCGGCCGATCAGGCAGGTCTCGCCACACCCGTCGCCGCCGTCGTGACCCAGTTGGTCCAAGCACTACGCGCCTCCGGAGACGGCGGACTCGACCATGGGGCGCTGATCACGGTGATCGAGCGACTGTGCTCGCCCAACACACTCAAAGGACACACGTCATGCCAACAGCACTGATCTGCGGTGGGGGAATTGCGGGGCTGTCGTCTGCGCTTCACCTCAAACAACAGGGTTGGACAATCAGACTGTTCGAGAAGGACCCTGAAATACGGACTGCTGGAGTCGGTCTCAACATCTGGCCGAACGGCGTCCGGGTGTTGGACGGCCTGGGACTCGGCGAACGCTACCTGGCAGAGGCGGCCGCCATGAAGCGATGGTGGACGCTCGACTGTGACGGCACCCGGACCTCGGACGTCGACGTAGACGGCTGGGCCACCGAGCTCGGCGCACCCATCACCGGTGCGCGCCGGGTCCGGCTGAACGCGCTCCTCGCATCGGGCCTCAGCCCTGACGAGATCATCTACAGCCGTGGCGGGGAGTGGTACGAGCAGAGTGCAGACAGCATCACCCTGCATTTCGCAGACGGCACCCAGGCGACCGGCGACGTCCTGCTGGGGACCGATGGCATCGGTTCCAAGCTTCGCAACTTCATGTTCGGGGCACCCCCGGAATTCACCGACGAGGGGGTTGTGCGCTGGCGCGGAGTGTTCGACTGCGCTGCCGCCGGAGTCCCCACCGACGTCCAGGCCGACGTGTTCGGACCCAACGGTCACATCGGGTGGATACCGATCGACGAGACTCACGCGTACTGGTACGGCAGCCTGGACGGACTGAGTTCCTACGACGACTTCACCGAGTGTGCACGCAGTTGGATCAACACACCGATTCCGCGCATCGTCGACGTCAGCGAACCCGGCAGCATCATCGGTCGCGAGATCGCCCACTACCGTCGCCACCTCCCGCGATGGACAGACCGCCGCGCAATCCTGATAGGCGATTCAGCGCACCCCATGTATCCCGGAATGGCGCAAGGCGCCAACCAAGCCCTGATCGACGGGTCCACCTTCGCGCGCTACCTGGCCGAGACCGACGATGTCGTCGAGGCGGGGCGCAGGTTCGAGGAGGACCGCTTGCCGGTGGCCAACAAGATGGTCGAGTACTCACGCTTGCATTTCGAGTACCAGCGGACTCGCGAAGAGTACGCCTCCGGTGGAGTGAACCACCAGATCGAACGTTATCTGGAGTTCGACGACTACGCTCGAACGGCAATCGGGGGCTGAGGCGTGGCCGATACGGACAGGTTCGCGCTGTTAGGATCGCCGCATGACGAAACGCGGCTCAGCGGGCGGTCGCCCCCGGGAGAGCGGAATGGTCACGAGCGAGCCGCGGGTAGGGATTCTCACGGCGGCCGCATCGCTTTTCGCGGAAAAGGGATTCGCGTCGACCCGAATGGCGGAGATAGCCCAGGCCGCAGGTTTGAAGCAGTCATCGATCTACTATTGGTTCAATTCGAAAGATGCAATCCTTCGGGCAATCATGGACCAGAATCGGACATCTCTGATAGCGGCCCGGACGCTTGCCGATCGCCCCGAATCCGCAGCCGTCCGCTTGTACATCGTGTTGTATCGAGACGTGATTCAAATGTGCTCTGCACCTCTGAATTTCTACGATCTCGAAGAGGCCGCGACGAAACAGCCAGAAGTATTTCGTGACTTTCACGAGGACTATCACGAGTTGGTGAGACTGCTTCAGCTGATCATCGACGACGGACTCGCCACGGGAGTCTTCTGTGCAGAGCCGGCAAGCGACTTCGTGCGCACGGCCCTTAGCCTCACCGAGGGTAGTCAACATCGGTTTCACGTGGATGGTCGTAAGGAGTCCGACATCGACAGATTCGCAGATTCCGCTGCACGACTCGCTGTGCGTGCGATTGTCGAAGACCCCGACACCATGGATCACGTCCGCAGGGAGGCGCAGCACGGGATTGCAGGATTTCGAGCCTGCCCGGATCCGGAAGATCAATAGCCCTTCCCAGTGAGCTGACGTGCGTGAACCGACACGGTGAAACGATCAATTAACAGGCTGGACCTGACCCAGTAATGTCTTGTCCACTACACTTTCGATAGTAATTCGAAACCCGCCCGGCGGTAGATCCTCATCCTGATCCACGCCGCATGGAGGGCAATATGTCACATCCGAACGGCCCGGCGTCGTGACGGTTCGGAGCAATGGTGGTGGCCGATTGTCCAGAAATGGTCTGGATACAAACATCGATTAATCCATCATTACAGTCATCGCAGATGTCCCCGCACCAAGGCGGGTAGAAAGGTCCCGAATGTTAACGTCCGCCAAAAAGGCAGCACTCGGCAGTTTCGTAGGAACGTCCATCGAATGGTACGACTTCTTCATCTACGGCACTGCCAGCGCACTCGTTTTCCGACATGTGTTCTTCCCTTCGCATGACCCGCTCGTAGGTACTCTGCTCTCGTTCGCGACCTTCGGAGTCGCCTTCGTCGCCAGGCCCCTGGGCGGGATCATCTTCGGCCACTTCGGAGATCGTATCGGCCGCCGGCCCACGCTCGTCGTGACACTCGTGATGATGGGTGTGGCGACCGGCTTGGTCGGGCTTCTGCCGTCCTACGATTCGATCGGCATCATCGCACCCGTGTTGTTGGTGATTCTTCGTGTGTTACAGGGCCTCTCAGTAGGTGGCGAGTATGCCGGCGCTGTTCTGATGACAGTCGAGCACGCGCCCAAGGCCAGGCGAGGGTTGTACGGGAGTTGGGTGCAGGCCGGGTCCCCGGCGGGTCAGATCATGGCGAACGGCGTCTTTCTGATCACGACAGCTCTGATGTCGGAGGACCAGTTGCTCGGCTGGGGTTGGCGAATTCCCTTCCTGGCCAGCTTCGCGCTCGTTGTCGTCGGTCTTGTCATCCGACTGGCCGTCGAGGAGAGCCCAGAGTTCGAACGCGTCGAACAGCTGGACAAGAAGGAGAAGAGTCCTCTGGTCACTCTGCTCCGGCACTACCCGAAGCAGGTGGTTCTGATGGCAATCGCCTATCTCGGTACCGGCGTCGTCATCTACGGTGCCGCTGTGTACAGCCTGAGTTACGGAACGACCAGGCTGGACTTCAGCTACAGCCAGATGCTGCTGATGGTCCTGCTGTGTCAGGTCATCACCCTGATCTTGATCCCCGTGTTCGCGCGTACCGCAGATCGGGTCGGGATCAAGAAGGTGTTCTTGATCGGGAACATCGGCATGGGACTCATGGGTGTCCCCTGGGTTCTCCTGCTCGACACCGGTCAGTTCGGTCTCGCAATGCTCGGCTACGCCTTGATCTTCATTCCATACGCTGCAGCGTATGGGACGATGGCCGCCTTCTTCGCCGGTATCTACGACTCCCGTGTCGGCTACTCGGGCGTCTCGATGGGCTATCAACTCGGCTCGATCTTCGGCAGCGGGCTCACCCCCCTGGTGGCGGCAGCCCTCCTCGCATCGACCGGCACGGTTGTCGCGTTCGGCGTGTACATCGCCGGTGCCGCTGCATTGTCGGCCGCCGCGACGATATGGTTGCGGGTCTTCGACGCTGGGGACCGGACAGCAGGTGTGGAAGCGAATCCGAAGATGACCGGGGATATCACAGTGGTCGAAGTCGAGCCGGTGGTCACCAAGGGCACCTGAGAATCGAGGGCTCGTACACCGGTCGAACACCGATACCGCGGACAATGATGACCAGCCGGTGTCGGTGTTCGACGTGTGTCGTCGCAGGTGTCCAGCACGCCGAGAGTCGGCACCGGTTGGTCGTTCCGGACGACATCTCCGCCTACCGCCTGGCAGTCAACGACTCTCGAGCCGTTCGACGATCCCGCGATCTCCATCGACCCGCACGCGGTCTCCCGTCCGCAACACCTGGGTGCCCACCAGGGTGTTCACGACGCACGGCAGTCCGTATTCGCGGGCGACCACCGCACCGTGCGAGACCGAACTGCCGATGTCGGTGACCAGCGCACCGATGACGGTGAAGTACGGCGTCCAGCCGACGTCGGTGACGGGTGCCACGAGGATCTCACCGCGCTGGACATCACGCGCCTCCACGATCGACTTCGCCACGCGCACCACGCCTTCGACGGTTCCCCGGCCCGCCGGTCGACCCACGATCCGGCCATCGCCGACATTCCGCTCAGGAGCCACGACGCGCGGGGACGGGCGGCCGACCGACACGTCGTCGAACTCGAGCCGATCCTGGTACGACAACGCTTCCCGACGCTTCCGCGCGTTCTCGACGAGGTCGGCGATGTCGCCGGCGCCGACGATCCGTTGCAGCTCCGCACTGTCGAAGAAGAAGACGAGATCGGCGTCGGGAAGCCGTCCGGTCTCGACCAGCACCTCGCCGAGGTGTCGGTAGCCCCGTTTGAGCCGATGGGCCATCAGCGCCATCCGCGACTTCGTCTCCTCGCGTCCTCGCGCACCCCCCTGCGCCAGTCGGGCCAGGACTCGGATCGACCGAGAGGGGTGCAAGTCGACGGGCGCAGGGTCGGGTCGCGCGACGGTCCGGGTCCCGACCGACCGCACCATCACCTGCATCATCGAACCCAGCCCGCCGGGGTCGTCGGCCCAGGACGGATCGCGCATGCACAGTTCGCGGTACCCGCGATGTCCGTGGCGCTCGAGGAATCTCCGCAGGGCCGAGCCGGCACCTCCGTCGGACGACTGCAACGTAGTGACCGCATCGTCGGGCGGTGCATCGAGGAACTCCTCGGCCACCGCGGAATCGGCGGCGATCGTCCGTACGACGGCATCGAGTTCGGCGAGCATCAGTGCGCTCTCCACCTCCGAGGCGCCGGCCATGAGCCGGGCGGCCTCGGCCTTGCCGTCGTCCTCGGTGCGGCCGTCCTTCTCCGCGCGCCGGACCAGCACGCTCTCGAGCACATTCGCCGCGACGGCAGCGCGTGAGGACGACCGCACATGGATGAGGGTGACCTCGCAGTATTGGGCGACCCCGGCTTCCAGCTCCTCCCATACGATCCGGGGGTCGCGGCTCGTCGGTACCGCGAACCCGCCGATCTCACCGGGCAGTCGACGGATGGCCGGACCGACCGACAGCGCATGCGAGGTCAGCCGGACGGTGTTCCCGAGCTTGCGCCGGAACGGTTGTGGCGGCTTGGGTTCGAGTTCGTCGATGACCCGCCCGCAGATCGAGGTCGAGAACTGTTCCAGCGAGTTCCCGAGGATGCCGGAACTCAGTGCCGTGCCCTCGGTCAGGTTCAGGAACATGTGCCCGTAGAAGTAACCGACCTGCAGCCAGGGCTTCTCGTATCGCTCCTGTGCCCGGGCGACCACCTGCACCACCTGCATCGCGTAGTCGATCGCGAACCCGGAGACCGATGCGGTCAGCGGACAGAACGCGCCCGGCATCATCTCGCCGATGTTGCATCGTGTGTACACATGGTCGGCGCCGGCCACCGGCGAGTCCATCTCGTTCAGGTCACCGGGCAGCGTGGTGATCGGCCGAGCCTGCAACCACCAGAGTTCACCGGATTTGTCGATGGCCCATTCGAGGTCCATCGGCCGGCCCCACTCCTGCTCGGCCCGGCGGGCACCGGACTGGATCGCCGCGATCTCGACCGGTGACAGAACCGGCGCCGCAACGGTTTCGTTGACCACCGGGGTTCCGTCGGCATCGACCACGACGTGATCGGGAGCAGCTGTCCCGTCGACGAGCGATTCGCCGAGCCCGGAAACGATGTCGATCACCGTCAGGTCGCGTCGACCTGAGACCGGGTCCGCGGTGAACACCACGCCCGCGGCGCGCGCATCGACCATCCGCTGGACCACCACATTCATGGTGGCCGAGGCATTCCCGCTGTACGACGACGCGCGGCGCGAGTGCACCGAGTCGGCACAGGCGCGAACCGCGTCGACGAAGCGGTCGACGGTGTCGACCCCCAGCACGGTGTCGTACTGGCCGGCGAAGGACTGGTCGTCCCCGTCCTCCCCCACGGCCGAGGACCGGACCGCGACCGGTGTCCAGCCGGCGGCGGCCATCTCGTCGAATCTCGCTGTCGCAGCGTCGGACACCCTGGACACGCCGGCGATGACGTACCCGGGCGGCACCGGGAGACCCAGGCGCCGCAGACGTGCGAGCCCGGCCGCCTTGCCGCCGTAGCGGTCGTCGGTGATCTCCTCGAATTCGACTGTTTCCGCGCTCATCTCGCGTCACCGGTCAGGGAATCGACGATCTCGGCCAGCGGTTCCACACCGATAGGTCCCGGTTGGTAGAGGCAGATACGGTCCGACACACCCTCGACGCGGTCGCGGATGTGTGCGGCGATCTCGGCCGGAGTGCCGCAGGCGGCGATGGTGTGGAGGATCTCGTCGTCGATCAGCCCGGCCATCTCCTGCCAGCGTCCCTGTTTGGACATCGCGTTGAGTTCCGGCTGCAGGTCGCCCCATCCGTGCGCATCGAGCACGGGCCGGTATGCGGGAGTGGAACCATAGAACGCCAACAGCATTCGCGTCGAGGCGTGGTCGGCGTCGCGGTCTGTCGCGACCGTCGCATTCGGCCCGCTCGCTCCGCTCCCGGCGACCGAGACGATGATCTCGGGCACCACCTCGAAGTCGTCCTCGCTCCGACCGGCCGCCGCGAGACCGTCGCGGACCGCGGGCAGCGTCGTGCCGCGCAGGAACCGCTTCGATCCGAACGGCATCACCAGCAGACCGTCGGCGACCTCGGCGGTGGCACGGGTGAGTCGAGGGCCCAACGCGCCCAGGTAGATCGGCGGCGGCCCGTAGGGATTCGGACCGGGTACGAAGGTCGGCGTCATCAGGGTGTGACGGTGATACTCGCCCCGGAAGTCCAGACGCTCACCGTCGTTCCAGGTGGCGAAAATGGCCCGCAGGGCACCGACCATCTCCTTCATCCGCTCCACCGGACGATCGAACTCGGCGCCGTACCGCTTCTCGATCTGGGCGCGCACCTGGGTGCCCAGCCCGAGGATGAACCGGCCCTCGCTGAGCACCTGCAGGTCGTTCGCCTGATGAGCCAGTTGAATCGGGTTGCGCGGGAGCGCGAGCGCCACATTCGACATGATGTCGAGCCCGTCCACCGCCGTCGCCAGCGCGAGCGGCGTGAACACGTCGTGCGGACCTTCGAAGGTGAACACACCGGACGCGCCAGCCTCCTGCAGCGCCCGCGCGCGATCGACCGCTCCGACCGGATCGAACAACGCCGTCATGATCTTCATGTCGATGTCCTAGCCGATCACATCGGTCCAGTCGGAGAATCCCGACGGGTGATGAGGACCGATGACGCCGTGCTCGAACAGACCGGCACCATGCCGGACGGTGCCGTCCGGTTCGGTACAGACGGCCGACCCGACGTGGTCGATCAGACTGAAGGGCGCCCGCGCCATCACCTCCGGGTCGGTGAGGTCGAAGCTGACGCGTTCGGCGAACGGTCCGTCTTTCCATGTGCCGTGTCCCCACGACGAGTCGCCGCCGTACCCCGATCCGAACGCGATGGGAGCGAACAGTTTTGATTCCACATCGAGGACCACCCGGTCACCGGCACGGGTCAGGAACTCGACGTGCGCGCCCCGGGGAATCCGTGTGCCCGACGTGTAGTCGATGGCGACGCGCACACCGTCGAGTTGCTCGACGCGACCGTCCCGCCAGCGCCGCGTGCAGTCGTAGAGACTGCGATGACCGTCGGGATCCTCTTGCAGGATCAGGAACAACTGGAAGTCGTCGAAGGCCAACGGCAGGTACAGCCACCACATACCGCGGAAGGCGGTGTCGGGCCGGCCCGCGGGTTCGGACTCACCGACGGGGCGGATGCCCCACGACCGGTCACGACTCGCCACGCTGGTGTCGTGCTCGACCGTCAACCGCTCCCCGTCGACATCGATCCATCCCTGCCAGCTGCCCACTTGCGCAAACCGGCACGCCTGCAGGGTGACCCGCCGTTCGGTGAGCATGTCGTGCGGCTTCTCCAGCGCCGCGGGGAAGAGACCGCGCCAGGTCAGGTCGGCGGAGATCCCCTCGGTCTCGGCCAGCGTCAGATGTAGTTCCTGCAACGGATCCAGCACATCCAGGCGGTAGCCGTTGACGTTCTGCCGCAGGCGGTCGTCGTCGATGGCGTCGCTGAGGTGCACCGCGGTCTGGGTGTCACCGCGCCGGACGACGAAGTAGGCGTCCTTGACCCCGAGCCGCGGGTAGTAGCCGATGCCGGTCAGCGCCATGAACCGGCCCTCGCGGTCGAGGACGTTGAAGTACGAACGGTCGTAGAAGTTCCGGTCGGAGGTCGCCGGCCAGGTGATCGGCGCCGGGGCCTGATGGATCGGATATTCGTCGAGTGGACTGAGTTCCACGAGCCCTCCCATAAATACGATGCACACCGTATTGCAACTATGCTGGGACTCATGACAGCAGATGGCCGAAGGGAACACAAGAGGTCGAACCCTGCGTCGCCCGGACGGCCCCGCGACGGGCGGATCGATACCGCGATCATCGCGGCCACCCGCGAACTCATCCTCGAGACGGGCTACCCAGCGCTGTCCCTCTCGGCGATCGCGGCCCGCGCGGGCACCACCACCGCGGCCATCTACCGGCGCTGGTCCGGCAAGGCCCAGCTCGTCCACGAAGCAGTTCTGGCCGCCGAAACACTGGCGCCGCCAACGGTTTCGGGCGATGCCCGACAGGACATCCGGGCGCTCGTCGAGATCGTGCGGGCGATGTTCAACCGGCCCGAGGTGCGCGTGGCGCTTCCGGGTCTCATCGCCGACACCGTGGCCTCACCCGAGCTGCACAGTCAGATGATCGCCCGGCTCGCCGGCGACCTCACCGCCTTCGAATCCCGGTTCGGTCAGGAACGCCGGGGCGACGACCGGTTGCCCATGCTCGCGGAGGTCGTCGCCGGTACCGCGATCTTCCGCATCCTCATCCGCAGCGACGCCGCACTCGACGACGCGTGGGTCGAGGAGATGGTCGAGCTGATCACCGAGCGGTGGCCGGCGGGCTGATCGGCCCGCGCCCCAGGTCGACGATGGCCTGGAACACCCTCGTCGGGTCTTCGGCGATGCGGTTGAGCACGTACAACCACCATTCCGAGCCGAAGATGCAGTATTCGCGCGTGGCAACCCCGTTCGCCGCCAACCGATCGAGGAGGTCGGTTCTGAGACCCATCAGCATCTCGACCTCGAGGGCGTCGGCGGCGCCGACCGAGTCGAGGACGCGCGTCAGCAGCACCTCGTCGTGGGTCGCGAGTGTGAGGGAGCCGCCGCCGTCGACGATGCGCCGTGCGAGACGTCCGAAGCGCTCCGCCAATTCCGGATCCTCTCGCGACAGCGCGGTCGAATCCGATTCGTAGAACGCGCCTTTGACGAGCCGGATGCGGCCACCGATCGCGAGGAGGCGTTCGACGTCGCCCTCCGAGCGGTGGAGCCGTGCCTGGAGTGTGACGCCCACATTGTCGAATCGCTGCGACAGCCAGTCGTAGACCTCGAGAACCTGGTCGGCCCGGTCCGATCCCTCGGCCGAGATCATGAAGACCGAGTCCACCGCGGCACACGCCTGTGCCAGGCGGGAAGCGTTGTCGCGCACCAGTTCCTCCGAGACGAGGAGGCCGATGTGCGACAGATCGCCGGAGACCGTCGACGGCAGTCCGGTCTGGCCGATGTGTTCGGCGACAGACACGAACACGTCCGTGGCCGCCGTCGCTTCGGCGGCATCGCGAACGCTCTCCCCCGTGTACTCGATGCTCACCCGGTGCCCGCGTTCCACGGCGCGCGCTCCGGCGCGGATCGCGGACTCGACATCTTCTCCCGCGGTGTAGCGGTCGGCGACTCGCCGCGCACAGTCGGCGAGCGCGGGGTCGGCCATGACCCGGGACTTCAGCTCTTCGTCGAGCGCCCATCGCCGGAGAGTGTCGGCCGCAGTTGTCGTCTCCAAGTCATCCCACCTCTGATCACGCCCGTACTGACCAGCACACACTACGCGTGTGGCCCTCGAAAGTCGTTGTACCGTAATCTCATGGACCGACACTCCGCGGATCTGACGGGCCTCACGACGACCCTGCACGACGACTTCACCGGCGACGGTTTCGACCCCCGGACGTGGATCGCCGCGTATCTGCCGCACTGGTCGACACCCGAGAAACTCCGCCGCCCGGTGGAGCACATCGGAGGGACGCTCACGGCTGTGCATCGACGACGACCAGCCCGCCTGGCGGCCGTCCGAGTCGGGGATGCGGGTCTCGAGCCTGCAGACCGGGCATCACGCCGGCCCGATCGGCAGCCCGGTCGGTCAGCACGCCCACCGCGACGGATTGACCGTCACCACCGATCGCGCCTCGGAGATCCGCTTCGCCCAAGCCCACGGCCGGTTCGAGGTGACCATGCGCGCGATCCGCGATCCGGCGTCGATGGTGGCGTTCTGGCTTCTCGGCACCGAGGAGCGCCCCGACGAGTCCGGCGAGATCTGCGTCGCCGAGATCTTCGGCCCGCGGCCCGGCGAGCCCTGGACGGTCGGGGTGGGCGTCCATCCGCACCGTGACCCTCGGATTGTCGACGATTTCTCGGTCATCGAGATCCCGCACGATCTCGCCGACCTGCACGAGTACGCCGTCGACTGGGAACCGGGACGGCTCGTGTTCAGCGTCGACGGGCACCCGGTCAAGACGGTCGACCAGTCGATCGACTACCCGGTGCAGTTGATGCTGAGCGTCTTCGACTTCCCGGACCGCGCCGTCCCCGACTCGACGATCGGGTACCCGCGGATCTTCGACGTGACCGCGGTGCAGGTCAGCAGACGAGACGGCGCCTGAGGCCTGCGGCCGGAACCTCAGAGCGAGTTCTCGGCCGCGGCGAGTATCTGTCGCCGAAGGGTCGACGAGGTGTTGGGCAACCACATCGCGCGGACGGGTGCGAACGGCGGATCGGTGAACTCGACGATCCGGATGCGGTTGACGTAGATCCAGCCGGGTTCATTGGTGACGAATGCGCACGCGTCGGGGTGTGCGATCACCGCCGTGTGCGGGGGCGTCCCCAGCAGCGTCGACAGGATGATCTTCGGTTCGAACCCGGCACGCCGACACATGCCGACGAGGATGTCGGTGTACTCGTACTCGTGCTCGGGACCCCAGACGACGATCTCGTAGCCGGCGAGGTCGGCCATGTCGACCCGGTCGTGCGCGGCCAGCGGGTGATCGGCACGCACCGCCAGACGCAGTTCGTGTTGTGTCGCGATGGTGGTGGCCATGTCCGGCGGGGCCGCCACGCCTCGTCCGAGAGCCATGTCGATGGCTCCCGACAGCAACTCGTCGCGAATGAGTTCGGCGAAGACCGGTCGTACCGTGATCGGCACCGACGAGTCGGCGAGCACCACCGGTTCGATGATCCGGAAGACTTCGGAGGAGGCGAGGTCCGGGGCGTGACCGATCACGAACGGCGCAGGCGAGCCGGCGTCCACCCGTCGTACCTGCGTCGCGAGCTGTTCGCCACCGGCCAGCAACGGCACTGCACCACGGTAGAGCGCCTCACCGGCAGGCGTCGGCGTGAGGCTTCGGCGCGACCGCGAGAAGAGCTCCACCCCCAGGTGTCGCTCGAGTTCGCGGATCGCCGAGGAGAGCGCTTGCTGGCTGATGAACAGGTCATCCGCGGCGACACGAAGGCTGGGCGCCTCCATCACGACGACGAACATTCGCAGTCGTCGGAGGTCGATATCACGTAGTCCGGGCTCCCCGGGACCATTCATCAACGATCTCCTGTCAGTTATCCCGATTGATGTGATTGTAGGTTGACCATCGAGCCAATATGCTGAATTCCGCGAGGCCAAGTTCGCGCCGGCCACATCGCATTCGGACTACCTGCTGGGGTCCCTCCCGCGGAGGGGACGGGAGGACCCCAGCAGGAGGCGGCTGATCGGGCCCGATCGGCACGACCGTCTCAGCGCGCATCAGATCGACGGCAATTCTGCCGATTCTTCCATCTTTCGCTCCGTTGGGTCATATCGCGGATTTCGAGAAGAAACGATCTTTAATCGTCCTCTAAACTCCGTAACGTGTGTTCGACGATTCGTCGTCGCGACATGCATGCGCGTCACGCGCATCACGAGTGAAAGAGGATGCGGCCATCGAGCACCGACAACGCGGAGACCAGGATGAACGGCCCGCCGCTCGTTTCCGGGCTCTTCGCCACGGACCGGCCACCGGTGAGATATCCGGCCATCATCACCTTTTCTACGACAACGCCGATCACGTCCTCAAACAGGTCCGGATGCGCGAATGGCATGTCCGCGTCACCATCGCCGTACTGGTCGCGGTGTGCGGGGCGCTCGGCACGATCGCCCTCTTCACGCCGAGTGGCACACAGGGATCCGTCCCGCGCTCGATCGCCCTCGGCATCGTCGTCGCCACCACGATCCCGATGGCTCTCGTGGTCAGCCGGGTCCACCTCGGCGTGATCTGGTGGACCAAACAGTCGTCGATCAGGGGGTTCAACACCCTGTTCGTCCTGTGGGCCGACGCTGTGCTGACCGTCGCGATCCTGGCGATCTCCGACATCATCCTGGCCCAGTTCTGCGCCGTGATCTTCGCCGTCATCGGGTCATATGTGGCGCATTTCGTCCGGTCCCCGGTCGCGTACGCCCACATGATCTACTCGAGCATCGCGGTCTGCGCGATGGGCCTCATGTCATGGGCAGATGGCACTCCGGTGTTGAACGTCCTGTTCACCACACTCGCATTATTGGTCGTCACCAATGGCACCACGGCCCTTCATCGCAGTTACACATCTGATTTCCAGCGATCGCTGAAACATCAGCTCATCATGGCGAATACCGATTCGCTCACCGGATTGCTGAATCGTCGCGGCTTCATCTACGCGACGACGACAATGCTCCGTCGCAGCCCCGCCCACCCGTTCGCCTTGGTCACCGCGGATGTCGACCGGTTCAAGGCCATCAACGACGAACACGGTCACGCGATGGGTGATGACGTCCTGGAGCGGGTCGCGGCGATTCTGCAAGGGGCCACGGACGAGAAGGCCATCGCCGCGCGACTCGGCGGTGACGAGTTCGCGATCGCGACGCTTGCCGACGAGACCTCGGTGCGCGCGCTCGCCGAACGCATCCGTGCGGGGCGGATCACGATCCCCGGTGGTGCGACCGCGACGATGAGCCTGGGCATCGCCGTGGGGGTCACACCGGGCGGCCACATGTCCGCCGACGACGCCGACGCCTTCATCCGGCACGAGTTCGATGTCGCCGATGACGCGCTCTTCGACGCCAAGGCCGCAGGCCGCGACACCTATGTGGTGGCGGGGCGCACCGCGGCCTCCCGGTCCACCGGAGGCCGCCCACCTACAACAGCACGCCCGGGTTCAGCAGACCGTCGGGGTCGAGAGCCTGCTTGATCCGAGCCGTCAGTTCCATGACATCGGGCCCCACCTGGTCGGGCAGCCAGCCCTTCTTCAGCCGTCCCACCCCGTGCTCGCCGGTGATGGTGCCGCCCAACTCGATCGCGAGGTCCATGATCTGACCGAAGGCGACCTGCGCGCGTTCTGCCTCGTCCGCGTCGGCGGGGTCGAAGACGATCAGCGGGTGCGTGTTGCCGTCGCCGGCGTGGGCGATCACCGAGATCATCACCCGATTGTCGGCCGCGATCTCGGCGACACCGTCGATGAGGTCGGGCAACGAGGGCAGCGGTACGCCGACATCCTCGAGCAACAGCGATCCCAGCTTCTCCACCGCCGGGATCGCCGCGCGGCGGGCCGCGGTGAACGCCTCGCCCTCGACGGGGTCGTCGGTCGCGAAGACCTCCCCGGCGCCATTGGACTCGAACGCCTTCCGGATGAACTCCACCTCGGCCGCGCCGGCCGCACCCGGGGCGTCGGACTGGGCGACGAGGAGCGCCCCGGCCTCCCGGTCGAGGCCCATCCGCAACAGGTCCTCGACGGCGTTGATCGCGACCGAGTCCATGAACTCGAGCATCGCGGGACGCATGTCCCCGGTGACCGCCAGCACCGCCCGGCTGGCGTCGTGCACCGAACCGAACACACCGACGACGGTGCTCGCGGGGCCTTGCGGTGGCAACAGCCGCAGGGTGACCTCGGTGATGATCCCGAGCAGCCCCTCGCTGCCCACGAACAGCTTGGTCAGCGGCAGGCCCGCGGAGTCCTTGAGCTGCTTGCCGCCGACGCGTACCGCCCGGCCGTCGGCGAGCACGACCTCGAGGCCCAGGACGTAGTCCGTGGTGACGCCGTACTTGACGCAGCACAGTCCGCCCGCGTTGGTGGCGACATTCCCTCCGATCGAGCAGATCTCGAACGACGACGGGTCCGGCGGATACCACAGCCCCGACGCGGCGGCCGCGGCCTTCACCTCCGCGTTGAACAGTCCGGGTTGGACGACGGCGGTGCGCGTCGCCGGGTCGACGTCGATGTCCCGCATCTTCTCGGTGGAGAGCATGATCGCGCCGTCGACGGCCGTCGACCCGCCCGACAGGCTCGTACCCGCTCCCCGCGTGATGATCGGGACACCGTTGGCGGCACACCAGCGAACGGTGTCCTGCACTTCGGCGGTGGTGGTCGGCCGAACCAGCGCGAGCGGGGTGCCGGCCGTCGGATCGGCGGCACGGTCCTGCCGGTAGCCGGCCAGGATGTCGGCGTCGGTGACCACCATGCCGTCGGGGAGGGAAGCGGCCAGCGAACTCGGGTCGACACTCATCTGTTCAGAGTATTCGCAGACCGAACGACCACGGTTTCAGATTGATACATGGCCGGAAACGCCGGGCACCGCGACAATGAGCGACGTGAACGATTTCAACGCGACCGTCATCAACGAGTTCCGCTCCAACAACGGGCATGTGGACACCGCCGGCTTCGGCAAGAACCTCGTGCTCCTGCACACGCTGGGCGCCAAGTCCGGCGAGCCGCGGATCAGTCCCCTGTTCGCGCTGCCCGACGCCGACAGCTGGCTGGTCATCGGCTCGTACGCCGGTTCGCCGAAGGCCCCGGCGTGGGTTCACAACCTGCGTGCCCATCCCGAATCGGTCGCCGTGGAGACGCCGGCGGCAAACGGCGTCGAACGTCTCGACACCGCGGTGACCGAAGTCGAGGGCGACGACTGGGAACCCGCGTGGCAGAAGTTCATCTCGGTATCCGAGCAGTTCCTGAAGTACACCGAGACCGCGCAGGGCCGGCGGTTCCCGATCTTCCGGCTGACACCGGCTCGCTGACCCCGCGGTTACCGCCGCCGGCCCGCGAACGCCACTACCCTGGCAGGGTGTTCGAGGTTGGCGAGAGCGTGGCCGGCTTCACCATCGACGACTTCCTCGGTGGCGGGGCGAGCGCAGATGTGTTCCGGGTCCATCGCACCGGCGACGACGGGGACCCGTCGTGCGACGGGCCGCTGGCCCTGAAGGTCCTGCACCCGAACGCGTCCGACCACGCGCGCGTCCGGGAGCGCTTCGAGCGGGAATTCGGGATCGCGTCGCTGCTCGATCATCCGCACATCGTGCGCATGATCGAGCACGGCGAGATCGCCTCCCCGCGCGGGTCGCTCGGGCCGCGGCACCTGCCGTCGATGTGGCTGACCATGCAGTACATCGGCGGCCCCGCGGCAACCGCACTCGTCCCCGAGCGCGGCGACGAGCCGGACATGGACACCATCCTGCGGGCGGCGATGCAGATCGCCGATGCGCTGGATCATGCGCATTCGCAGGACATCCTGCATCGCGACGTCAAACCCGCGAACATCCTCCTCTCCCGCACCCCGCGATCTGTGGGTACACCCCTCGACGCCTACCTCTCGGACTTCGGGATCGCCCAGTTCCTCGACGACACCCGTCCACTCGCGCGCAACGGTCGTGTGCAGGGTTCCATCGGCTACGCCTCGCCCGAACTACTGCAGGCCCAGAAGCTCACCCCGGCAACCGATTTCTACGCATTCGCGTGCACGCTCGTCGAACTCATCACGGGCACACCGCCGTATCCGCGGAACACCGCTTTCGCGATCACCTATGCCCACCTCAACGACGACCCGCCGAAACTCACCCGGCGCCGCCCCTGGCTGCCGTCGGCGATGAACTCGATCTTCGCCAAGGCGCTGGCGAAGTCACCGGAGGACCGGTATCCCTCGTGCACCGCCCTCGTCGAGATCCTGACCCGGCTCATGCGGGACGTGCCCGTGCCGGAGTCGCCGCAACGTTCGACGTGGTGGCCCCGCGGCCGGTGAGCGGTCAACCCGCCGCGTCATCGATCGCATAGACACGAACAGCGGTGTCGCGCAAGATCTTCCGCAGAGCCTCCGAACCCCACTGGGACACACAGTCGACGAGCGCGCCGACCAGCACGTCGACCGCGGCGTTCGGCCGATCGATCGGATAGTTGGACCCGAACATGATGCGGTCCGACCCGAAATGAGTGACGATGTGCTCGACGAAGGGACCGATCATCTCGGCGAGCGTGGCCTGACCGCCGATGTTGCCCCACCGTTCGTGACCGTAACCCAGTATCGGCATCGCCAGACCCGACAGCTTGACGACGACGTTGCGGTGGTTCGCGAGGGTCGTCATCCGTTCTCGCCACAATCGCCAGATGTCCGCGCGCGCAGCGGCTGTCGCGCCGGTGCGGACACCGACAGGACCGAAGACCCCCGCCGGGATGCCGAAGTGGTCGAGGACGATCGTCGTGTCCGGGTACTCCCGGGCCAGCAGGATCACGTCGTAGAGCTGATGGGAGTACACCGACGCCTCGAAGACCAGATCGCGGCTCGCGAGTTCGGCGAACCCCTCGAGGAACGCCGTCGAGGACAGCAGGTTGTCGGTGTCCCCGCCATCGCGGACGCGCGGATCAGGATGTCGGGACGCGACGATGCGGATGCCGCGGAACCGCGGCGAGGCCGCGAACTGTTCGTCGAGCATGGTCGCGAACGTGCGGGTCCGCGGATCGCCGTGCGAGATGACGGCGCCGAGGCGGGGGGTACCGGCCTGGCCGAACGGCAGGCTCTCGAGATATCGGGTCTCCTCGACGGCGGTGCTGTCCACCGGTGGCTCCGCGGCGTCGGCGACCTCGCGGCGCCAATGCGACTCGACATGCACCACCGTGTCGATCGGTACCCCCACCACGGTCGGCACCAGCGCCGCATCGGTGGCGTACTGACGCGGCTCGTAGGCCCGGGCCACGGTGCGCGGGGTCAGGATGTACTCGCGGTCGGCGCGCGAGACCACGAGCGGAAACACCCGGTCGCCCAAGGTGGGGACGAACCCGTACAGCCGCGACGCCCGCGTCGCCGCCCACGGGGTGCGCCGCGGGTTCCAGTGCTGCACATGGGCATCAACGATGCCCGTGAGGACCCCTTCGAGGGACGTCATCCCCGTACCTTGCCATACCTCATCACTGTCCGACATGGGATGCCGGATCCTGAATTGTGACGTGTTGAAGGACTAGTGTGGGTCTCTTGAACCGGGTGGGGAGACGAGCCGCGACGGAGGTGTGATCTTTTCGAGATGGCGACACATACGCGCCACGCGCTGCATCAGCTGCGGACGGCTGTCAATCGACAGCCCGACCGGTTCGTCACCAACGTCTACACCCGGATGTTTGCGATCGATCCCGACCTGCGTGACCTGTTCGGGGTGTCGATGGCGGCCCAGCGAGTGGCCTTCCATCGGGTCATCGACCATGTGCTGGAAGCGATCCCGGCCGAGTCGGGTCACGCCGAACTCGTGGAGTTCCTCGCGCAGCTCGGACGCGACCATCGCAAGTTCGGAGTCGAGCCCGAGCATTACCACGTGATGTACGCCGCCCTGATGGGCGAGTTCGGCAGCCTCATGGCCGGTTACTGGGACGCCGAGACCGAACAGACCGTCTCGCAGGCGATGATGCTGGTCACCGGGGTCATGCGGGGCGCGGCCGAGAGCGCGACCCATCCTGCGCGCTGGACCGCCGAGGTCGTCGAGAAGTACCGGATCACCCGGGACCTCGCGGTCGTCCGACTCCTCGCCCACTCGCCGCTCACGTTCAACACGGGCCAGTACCTCGAGGTGCACACCCCGCAATGGCCCAAGCAGTGGCGCAATCTGTCCCCCGCCATCCCGCCCAACCCGGCCGGTGAACTGGAGTTCCACGTGCGTGCGATCCCCCGTGGAACGGTCAGCACCGCGATCGTGAGCGAGACCAGCATCGGCGATGTGTGGACCCTCGCCCAGGGGCACGGGACGCTTCACGTCGACCGCGACAGCAAGGTCCTCATGGTGGCGGGCGGGACCGGGCTCGCACCGCTGCGGGCGTTGTTGATCGAGATGTCCATGCGCGCGGATTCGCCGGAGACGCACATCTTCTACGGCATGCGCTACCCGGGCGAGCTCTACGACCTGACCGTCCTGCGCCGCATCGCGTCGACCAATCCCTGGCTGCGGGTCACCGCCGTGTCCCAGGAGGAGAGCGATCCGTGGTGGATCAACGCGGTGGCGACACCCGCCGAGCTCGGCATCGACCACGAGATCGGCACCCTCGCCGACGTCGTGGCCCGGTCCGGTGACTGGCAGGACCGTCAGGTGCTCATCGCGGGATCACCGCAGATGATCGAGAACACCCGACGCACGCTGATCATCGCGGGCGTCCGGGCCAGCCGCATCCAGCACGACCCGGTGTTCTGAGCCGGCACAAGAGCTGACTTCCCCGAACCGGTGCGGCTCAGGGGACTTCGAGGCTCGGCTCGCCGCCGGCCGGAGCCGTGACCGTTTCGGTCTCGGTCACGGTGTACGTCTCGGGAGCCGACTCAGTCACCGTCTCCGTTCGAGTGACCGGACGCGGGGTGCTGGTGACCGTCGTCGTGCGGACGGAGGTCTCCGTCTCGGTCTCGGTGACCGTCGCCTCCTGGGTCGAGGTGACCGCTGCCGGTGTCTCGGTCACGGTGACGGGCGCGGGTTCGGCGACCGTCGACTCGGCGGTGAGGATCAGCGTCATCCCGACGGCGGCCAGGAACACGGCCGCGCCGATGGCGGCGCCGACGAACCACCAGCGACGTCCCGTCGACGTCCGCGGGGCGACGGGGGGTGCTGCCGCGGCTACCACCGCGGCGTCGGCCGCACCGAGGGCCGACGCGAGCGCCGGGTTGTCCGCGACGGTGACGGGGCGTTGCGCCGCGTACTCGAAGGCCGGCGCGATGCCGGGGAGTTGCGCGCCGGGGCCGACCACGATGACCGACGTGATGTCACGCCCGCGCGGCAGGCGGGTGACCGCCGTCGCGAGCCGGGTCGCCGCGTCGGGGTCGGTGACCGAGGCGACCTCGCCCGGCGCGAAGTCGGTCGTGCCGAGCACGGCGCCGGAGGACGTGTCGACGGTGGCGAGGGTCGTGCCGGCGGCCGGCGCGGCATCGCGATCCAGGTCGACGACGGCCACCACCCCACCGCGCGTCGCATGCGTGCATGCGATCTCGGCGAGTGCGGCGGCATAGCCGGTGACGACGACCTTCTCCGTCCACGACGGCCCGGTGCCGGCGCCCGGCGCGAAGGCCCGAGCCAGGTGATCGCGGACGTCTGCGCGGGACGCCGAGATCCCGATGCGGTCGACCTCCACAGGGACGGAATCGACGAGTTCGAGGATCGCGGCCTCGGCACCGGCCGCCGACGCGTCCGGAAGGTCGACGAGATTGCTCGCCAGGACGTGGCCGTCGGCGTCGCGGACCACCGAGCTGATCTGGTCGTCGACGACGGAGATACCCAGGACCACGAACCCCGGCATCGGCCCGTTAGCCGGTACCTCGGACATGGTTCACCTCCCGTCGGCGACCTTGCTGTGGCGTTCTGACCCGCAAGCCTAGCGGCTCGCCTGCGGTCTTCGTACACCCGGCTGTGCAGGTACACCGACTCAGATGGGCTCCGCGGGATGCTGCGTGTAGGCGGCGTCGCGCACCGCCTCGTCGGTTTCCAGGCCGGCGCCCAGGGCACCGCCGACAGTCGCGAGGGAGCACGTCAGCCAGGCGACCTCCAGATAGTCGGTGAAACCGGCCGGGTGGCCGAGCGTCGCACCGAAGACCTGCGGCACCACCAGGCACAGTGCGCCGAGGGCGGACAATACGAACAGCGCCGCGTAGAAGGCGCCGACGCCGAGGACCACCGTGATCACGGTGACGATGTTGAACAGCGCCACCTGTTCGCGCGTCTGACGAGAGGTGCCACGTTCCCACAGGTCGGCACCGATGATCAGCGTCGCGGTGATCGCGATGATCGAGCCGAGCGCCACGCCGGTGAGCCGAATCCCACCGAAAGTGTCTGCGAGCAGCCAGATGTCGGCGGTCACCAGTGCGAAAACCCCGGCCGCGATAGCGCCGGTGAGTGCGCGGCTCAGGCCGAGTGCCAGCCGCCACGGGCGGTTGGCGCGCACCATGCCGGTGAGCAGACGCAGGTTCCCGGTCAGGACACGCGCGGTGAACGCGGTGCCCGCCTCGTCGACGTCGGTCCCGAGTTGGCGCACGCGATGGCGCAGCGCCGACCGCGCCGGCGACTTCTGGTGACCGCGGAGGTCGTCGGCGTCGGCACCGAGGAGTTGACCGACGAGTCCGGTGATGATGCCGCGGGCCCGCTGCCGCACTCCGGTGGCGCCGAGCGCCGGCACCGAGAGGACCGCGACGCCGTGCACTGCGTTGGCATGCGCGACGACCGGACGTTTGCCGACGTGTAGCGGCAGGTCGGTCAGGCAGAGCACCAGATCCCACTCGTGTTCGAGCAGAAGATCTCTTGTGGCGTCGACGATCTCGGCGTCGCCGGCCGGCGGCTGTACGACGCCGGCCTCGAGGAGATCCAGCTGCCAGCGCGCGCCAGGGAAGGTCGTCTGGATGTGGTCGGTGAGGTCGGCTTCGATGAGCTTGCGGGCGAGGTCGATCGCCTGGCCCGGCGCGGCGACGATGCCGAGGACGACGACGGGTTCATCCGAGGTGCCGGGCTCGGGGAACGACTCGGGGGAAGAGGAGTCCATCAAGGGTGACGGTCCGGCTCAGGCGAACCGGGCCGCGAGGGCCCGCAGGGTGCCCTCGATCCCCTTGCCGTTCTTCTTGTCGTAACCGATGAGTTCCATGATCTTCGGTACCCGGAGCGTCGAGTAGTCGAAGGTCTCGGTGACCGCGGTCGTGGTCGGTGACGTCGACTCGAGTTCCCACCGCCAGCGGTGCCCCATCGGGTGCTGCCATTCGACGACCCGACCGGGTTCGAAGTCGGTGACGGTCGAGGTGATCTTGTACGGCACGCCGTACTGCTTCATCCCGACGCTGAAACGCGCCCCACGGGTCAGCGTCTCGGGCCCGTCCACAGGGGTGTCGCGGACCGTGCCGGAACCGTCGAGCTCCGGATGCCGATGCGGATTCGACACGAGCGCGAACACATCGGCGGCCGGGGCGTTCACGACGACCCGGCGCGAGACCTTGTGCGGGCCGGAGTCGACGGTGGTGACGGGTTCAGAAGCCATACGCTCAACGTTACGCACGTCCGTGGGCTCGCGTCGAAACCAGGTCAGTCGGTGGTGCGTTTGCGTCGCGGCTGCCAGACGACCAGGGCGTTGGTGCGCGGCACCGGGACGAGTTCGCCGCCGCGGCGGGTCCGCGACGCTTGCACCTCGTCGGTCAGCTCGCGCACGCGGTGCTGGAGTGCCTCGACCTGATTGCTCAGGTCGATGATGCGTTTGATGCCCGCGAGGTTGACGCCTTCCTCCTGCGAGAGACGCTGGATCTCGCGCAGGAGTTCGACGTCGCGGGACGAGTAGCGGCGACCACCGCCACTCGTCCGTTGCGGGGTGACCAGGCCCAGGCGGTCATACGTCCGCAGGGTCTGGGCGTGCATGCCGGCGAGTTCGGCGGCCACCGAGATCAGGAAGGTCGCGCCGTCGCCGTCGAAGTTGCCCGCACCGGCCATCACTCATCGCCCCCAGTCCGCCCGCGGGTCGAAACCGCTTGCCCGCTCGGCCTGGTCGTAGGCGCGCATCGCCTCGACCGCGGCCTCGTCGAGCTTGTTCGGAACCGCGACCTTCACGGTGACGAGCAGGTCGCCCGCCCCGCCGGAGCGCTTGGGCACTCCACGACCGCGCACGCGCAGCGTGCGGCCGTCAGTGGTGTTCGGCGGGATCTTCACCCCGACCGAACCCTCCAGGGTCGGAACCGAGACCGTCGCTCCGAGAACGAGTTCGGAGATCCGCACCGGCAGCTGCACCCGAAGGTCGTTGCCGCTGCGGGTGAACTGCTTGTGCGGGGTCACGTGCACGACGACGTAGAGGTCACCCGACGGGGCGCCACGACGACCGGCCTCGCCCTGCCCGGCGAGCCGGATGCGCTGACCGTCCTCGACGCCGGCGGGGATCCGGACGTTGATGGTGCGCGCGCGGACCTTCACGCCGCTGCCGTCGCAATCGGTGCACGGGTCGTCGATCCGCGACCCGGTGCCCTGGCAGTCCTGGCAGGGCTCGCTGAATCCGAACGCGCCCTGGTTGCGGCTCACGAACCCGGAACCGTTGCAGTTCGCGCACACCCGCGGACTGGTCCCGGGCTTGGCGCCCGAGCCGTGGCAGGTGGTGCAGGGCGACGGACTCGTCACCCGCAGGGGGACGGTCGTGCCGAGCGCGGCGTCAGAGAACGAGAGCGTCGTCTCGGTCTCGAGGTCCTTGCCACGACGCGGCCGGCTCGCCGTCGAAGTACGTTGCGTTCCGCCGCCGCGGTTGAACAGGCCGTCGAAGATGTCGCCGAAACCGCCACCGCCGCCCCCGGTCTGCGCCCCGCCGAACAGATCGCCGAGGTCGAAGTCGCCACCGCCGCCGGTGGTGTAGGTGGTTCCGCCGCCGGGGAAGCCACCCGGGAAGCCGTTGCCGCCGCCGCGGAATCGTCCGCCGGCGAACATGGCGCGTGTCTCGTCGTATTCCTTGCGCTTTTCGGCATCGCCGAGGACGCTGTGGGCTTCGGACACCCGCTTGAAGCGCTCTTCGGCCGCGCTGTCACCCGGATTCGCATCAGGATGCAGCTCGCGCGCGAGCTTGCGGTAGGCCTTCTTGATCTCTTCAGCCGAAGCGTCAGAAGCAACGCCCAGGTCCTTGTAGAAGTCGTGTTCTAACCACTCACGTTGTGGTGCCACCAGACGTCACCTCCTTGAGTTCTGTTGTCTGGATTGAAGTTTCAGTTGGGGCCACCTGCTCCCTGAGGTGCGAGCAGACCACCTGCTCCCTGAGGTGCGAGCCGACCACCTGCTCCCTGAGGTGCGAGCGAAGCGAGCCACGAAGGGTTCGTCGCCCTTCGTGGCTCGTCGCTTGCGCTCCTCGCACCTCAGGGATCAGTGGTGAGTTCGCCCACCCAGGATCGAGCGA
Organism: Gordonia sp. ALPHA1B1; assembly: GCF_005502615.1. Lineage (NCBI taxonomy): Bacteria > Bacillati > Actinomycetota > Actinomycetes > Mycobacteriales > Gordoniaceae > Gordonia > Gordonia sp. ALPHA1B1. The sequence goes on from NZ_SCOC01000010.1 coordinate 120,362, forward strand.
CGGTCGTTCTATTGTGCACCGGGCGCGTCGCCCGCGGGAGCGGGATCGGTGACCGTCACCATCGCGGTGCGGATCACCTTCTCGCCCAGGCGGTAGCCGCATCGGTACACCGATCCGATCACCGGATGTGCCCCGGTACCGTCGTGCTGCACGGCTTCGTGGAGTTCGGGATCGAACTCGTCACCCGCCGCACCGAAGGCCACGAGACCTTCGGCGGCCAGCACACCGGTCAGCTTGTCGGCGACCGCACGCAGCGGACCGCTGTCGAGGTCGCCGTGCTCGCGTGCACGGTCGAGGTCGTCGATGATCGGCAGCAGCTTGTCGATCAGGATCTGCTTGCCGTAGGCGACCGACCCCTGCTTCTCCTCGGCGGCACGCCGCCGGAAGTTGGCGAACTGGGCGCGTTCGCGCTGCAGGTCGGCCGTCAGCTCGGCGACGCGGGCATCCGGCTCGTCGGCTGCGGTGTCGGCCTGCGACTCGTCCGTCTGGGACTCGTCGACAACCGGTCCGGCGTCGGCCGGGCCGGGGCCGGCGGCCGGCTCGTCGCGCACCTCACCCGTCTCCGGGTCGATACGACGACGGTCGGTCACCGTCACCGGCTCCTCGCCGGACCCATTCGACGAATGGGCTCCTGCGGTCACTTGTTCTCCTTCGAGTCGGCATCGTCGACGACCTCGGCGTCGACGACGTCGGGATCGCTGTCGGCCGCGGCGGACTCACCGTTGGGGGCCTCGGCAGCGGCGTTGGCGTAGATCGCCTGGCCAAGGGCCTGCGACTCCTCCGACAGCTTCTCGATCGCGGACTTGATCGCCGCGGTGTCGTTGCCCTTGAGCGCTTCCTGCGCCCCGGCGACGGCCGCCTCGACCTTCTCCTTCAGCTCCGCCGGGACCTTGTCCTCGTTCTCCTTGAGGAACTTCTCGGTCTGGTGGACCAGCGACTCCGCCTGGTTGCGGGTCTCGGCCTCCTCGCGGCGCTTGCGGTCCTCGTCGGCGTGCGCCTCCGCGTCCTTGATCATGCGGTCGATCTCGTCCTTGCTCAGGCCGGAACCGTCCTGGATGCGGATCGAGTTCTCCTTGCCGGTGCCCTTGTCCTTCGCGGTGACGTGCACGATGCCGTTGGCGTCGATGTCGAAGGTCACCTCGATCTGCGGGACACCCTGCGGGGCCGGAGCGATGCCGCCGAGCTCGAAGCTGCCGAGCAACTTGTTGTGCGAGGCGATCTCGCGCTCACCCTGATAGACCTGGATCTGCACCGACGGCTGGTTGTCCTCGGCGGTCGTGTATGTCTCCGACCGCTTGGTCGGGATGGTGGTGTTGCGCTCGATCAGCTTGTGCATCACGCCGCCCTTGGTCTCGATACCGAGGGAGAGCGGGGTGACGTCGAGCAGCAGCACGTCCTTGACCTCACCGCGGAGCACACCGGCCTGCAGTGCGGCGCCGACGGCGACGACCTCGTCCGGGTTGACGCCCTTGTTGGGCTCGCGGCCACCGGTCAGTTCCTTCACCAGGTCGGTGACGGCCGGCATACGGGTCGAACCACCGACGAGCACGACGTGGTCGATGTCGCCGACAGAGATGCCCGCATCCTTGATGACGGCCTGGAACGGTGCGCGGGTGCGCTCCAGGAGATCAGAGGTGATCTTCTGGAACTCGCTGCGTGAGAGCTGCTCGTCGAGGAACAGCGGGTTCTTGTCGGCGTCGACGGTGATGTAGGGCAAGTTGATCGAGGTGCTCTGGGAGCTCGAGAGTTCGATCTTGGCCTTCTCGGCAGCCTCGCGGAGACGCTGCAGGGCCATCTTGTCCTTGGTCAGGTCGATGCCGTTCTGGCTCTTGAACTTCTCGACGAGCCAGTCGACGACGCGCTGATCCCAGTCGTCACCACCGAGGTGGTTGTCGCCGGAGGTCGCACGGACCTCGACCACGCCGTCGCCGATCTCGAGCAGCGAGACGTCGAAGGTGCCGCCACCGAGGTCGAAGACCAGGATGGTCTGTTCCTTCTCACCCTTGTCGAGTCCGTAGGCCAGGGCGGCCGCGGTCGGCTCGTTGACGATGCGGAGCACGTTGAGGCCGGCGATCTGGCCGGCTTCCTTGGTGGCCTGACGCTGCGCGTCGTTGAAGTAGGCCGGGACGGTGATGACCGCGTCGGTCACGTCCTCACCCAGGTACGACTCGGCGTCGCGCTTGAGCTTCATGAGCGTGCGCGCGCTGATCTCCTGCGGGGTGTACTTCTTGTCGTCGATCTCGACGGTCCAGTCGCCTTCGCCCATGTGGCGCTTGACGGAGCGGATGGTGCGGTCGACGTTGGTGACCGCCTGGTTCTTGGCGGGCTGGCCGACCAGCACCTCGCCGTTACGCGCGAACGCGACCACCGACGGGGTGGTCCGTGCGCCTTCGGCGTTGGCGATGACGGCGGCCTCGCCGCCTTCGAGCACGGCCACCACCGAGTTGGTGGTACCGAGGTCGATTCCAACAGCACGAGACATGTTTGGCTTCCTCCTAGTTTGCGGGTGTGCACCCGAGTCCTTGTCCCGGGGTCTCGCGACCGCGGGGATGTCGTGGCGAAACTCTGCGGGACCGGACTTCAGTGCGTCCGACTCATGTCCTACTGAAAAAGTAGATCCGAGTCAAACCGACTTGAGTCTTCGTCGCTCAGGTTTCTCGAAGTGTGTAACGGGGGTGGCCGACGGATTGTTCCCGGATCGTCGAAGAAAGTTGAGCGGATGTCGCTCAATGTCCGCCGGGCCGAAAACGCGTATGACGTTGCGCCCGGTTTCCGGGCACAACGTCATACGGAATCGCGAGGCCGTCGGCGGGGCTCAGCGTCGTCGGGTGAGCACCAGCCGGGCACCCGCATCGAGGAGGAAGCCGAGGATGCCGATCACCACGATCAGGGCGGCCACCTGGTCGTACGCCAGCTGATCGCGGGCGTTGAGAATCTGGTAGCCGAGACCGGAGCGCACGCCGAGCATCTCGGCAGGCACCAGGACCACCCAGGCGATGCCGAGCGCGACACGGACACCGGTCTGCACGTTCCCGCGGATCGCCGGGATCACCACAGACACGAGGACTTCGGTCCGGGTGGCGTGGAACGATCGCGCGACCTCCACGAAGCCGGGGTCGATCGACTTCACGCCGGCCGCCGTGTTGATGACGATCGGCCAGATCGCCGCGATCGCGATCAGGAAGATGACCGGTTCGTTGCCGATGCCGAACACCATCACCGCGACCGGCGCCCACGACAACGGCGAGATCATCCGCAGGAAGGCCACGATGGGATTCGCGGCGCGCTCCGCGGTGAGGCTCAGACCGATCAGCAGTCCCAGCGGGAAGCCGAGGACGACGGCGATCAGCAGGCCGATCAGGAGTCGCCACAGGCTCAGTCCGATGTCGGGCAACAGCACCCCGCGTTCGAGGAGTTCCAGCATCGCCGGGAACACCTCTTGCGGGGCGAACTGGCGGGCGAGCGAATCCTGGGCGGGGACGACTGTCGTTGTCGCCCACCAGATCGCGACGAGCACCGCGATCGCGATCAGCGGCGGGACGATGGCGGAACCGGATCGCCGGCGCGGGTCCGTCGTGGTCTCGTCCTGGGTCAGCAGCGTCATGGCGTCACCTGTTCGGTTCTCGTGAGATCGGCGGGTAGTCCGAGAGCGGCTGCACCGCCGCGCATTCCGATGGCAGTACGGATGAATCGGTCGTCGACGAGGTCGGCATGGACGGTCGCCGGGTCCAGACGGCCGAGGAAGCGGCGATCACCGTCGACGAGGGTGTTGTCCATCTCGGTGACGAGCCGCTCGGTGAAACTCGCGAACGGGAAGGGTTGGAATCCGAGTCGTTGCGGCTGCCAGTCGACGTTGCTCACGGCGAAGTCGGCCGGGTCGTAGGTGAGCGCCTTGGCGATGGCCGGTTTCGGTTGCGGGAGATAACCGCCGGCGAGTTCCGCGGCGACTCGGGGACGATCGAGATCGATGTGGTGCTGAGCCGCGACCACGGAGTCGGCGAGGGATTGGACCGCGGCGGGTCGTTCGTCGATGGCCGACTGATGGACGAGGAGCGCGCAGCAGGCGTGCTGTCGCCACACGTCGCCGAGAAAGGTGTGGATGCGGCCGATCTTGCGCACCTGGGCCATCGCGTTGAACGGATCGGCGACGACGTAACCGCCGATCGACCCGTTCGCCAGCGCCGGCACCATGTCCGAGGGGCTCATCACGATCAGCTCGACGGTCTTGTCACCCCGGGACGCCCCGGTACGGATGACCGGTCGCAGTCCGTGGGTCCGCAACATCCGCTGCAGGATGATGTTGTGGATCGACCACCATGCCGGGATGGCCACCTGAGAGCCGGCGAGTTGCTCGAGGTCGACGATGTCGGGCGCCACGGTCAGCGCCGATCCGTTGGTGTGATTCCAGCCCAACACCTGCACGGGGCTGTGCATCGCGTACCGCAATGCCACCGCCATCGGCATCAGCAGATGGACGACGTCGACCTTGCGCGTCACGAAGGCCTCCGCGAGCGAGGACCAGCTCCGGAACAGCACGGGTTTCATCGAACTCACGGCCGCGGGGTCGTATAGTCCGGCGGCGTGTGCGACGAGAAGCGGCGCCGCATCCGTGATGGGGAGGTAGCCGACCCGCAGTGCATCGGACGCACCCGGTGGCGCTGCCGTGGCCGCCCGGCCCAGACCGACGACGCCGCCGATGCCGCCCGCGACGGTGAGGCCACCGACCCCGGCCAGGAGGAGTCGGCGTGAGATGGGCGCGCTCACACCTGCTGCCCCACCTGGTGACCGAAGTGCGTCAGGATCTCCGCGCGCCGGTCGGGATCGTCTCGGCCGAGACCGGATTCGAGCCGCCACTCCCCACCGATGCGACCGGTCTCGGACAAGAGGACGGTCCGGTCGGCGAGTTCGAGCGCCTCGTCGACGTCGTGCGTGACGAGGACGACGGTGATCCGGAGTTCGGCGGCCAATTCGGCCAGCCAGCTGCGCAATTCGCCGCGCACCGCCGGATCGAGCGCGCTGAACGGTTCGTCGAGCAAGAGCAACCTCGGCCGGATCGCCGCCGCACGGATGATCGCCACGCGTTGCGCCTGACCGCCCGACAGCTGATCGGGGTAGCGGTCGGCGAGACCGTCGAGCCCGAAGCGGCGCAACAGGCCGAGTGCGTAGTCGTTCTCGAACGACGCACGGTGCGCGGCGAATCGCCGTCCGAACCGGATGTTCTCTTCCACGGTCAGCCACGGCATCAGCAGCGCGCGCTGGAAGACAACCCCCGTGTGCGGTCGCTCACCGCCGGACTCCCGCCACTCCAGGCTGCCGGCGTCGAGGGTCTCGAGGCCGGCGAGCACACGCAACAGCGTGGTCTTTCCGCTTCCGCTACGCCCGAGGACGGCCACGAACTCCCCGTCGTCGACGGCGAGGTCGATGCCCGACAGTACAGTGTTGCCGCGAAAGGCTTTGCGGCCACCAGTTATTCGAACTGCGCGAGTTCCCACCGCAGTTGTCCTTCCGAGGGTGATTGGATGGGGATGAAGGCTGTTTCCCGGAACCGCCGGTTGGTGGCGCTCGCGGTCGCATAACCCGCACCGCCGCGGACGGTCGCCTCGAGCCGGGAGGCCGCGACCGCGGTTCGCGCGGCGTCGAGGCGCAGCCGGATCAGTTCGGCCGGCGACGGAGTCGTCGGGTCGGCGGCGAACGTCGCGAGCCGCGCACGGATCGACTCGAATTCGGCCGTCCGGTTGTCGAACTCGGGACGGAACACCTCGTTGACCCCCGCCAAGGACTCGACGGCCCCGTCGAGTGCGGCACCGATGGCACCGCTGCAGAACGCGGACTGCAGCAGCAGAAACACCGGACGTATACCCCGGACGAACCCGGTGAGGTCGTCGGAGATCACGTTCTCGTCCTCGATCACCACGTCGGTGAGCGCTAGGGACGTCGAGGCGGTGGATCCCAAACCGATGAGGTCAGGCGCGGAACGGATCTCGACGCCGGGCGCGTCCGCGTCGACGACCGCGACGAGGGTCGTCCTCCCGGTGCGCACCGGGAGGACGATCAGCGACTCGGCGTAGACGTTCGACGCCCAGCGGATCGGTCCGGTCGCCACGACCCCCGCCCGGCTGCGACGCCCCGTGATGGGTACGTCGCCGAGCCCGGCCACCTGTTTCAGGCCCGCCGCCATGGCCGTGACACCGATCCGCCCACCGCCGAGGAGCGGCGCGAGATGTCTCTCCCGCAACGCTTCCGGCGATCGGGCGACGTACTCAATCGTCATCCGCTGCGCCCACAGCGAGAATCCGGCCGACAGACTCACTGCCGACACACGTTCGAGGACGTCGATCATCGACGTCAGCGAACCGTCGACCACTCCCCGGCCCAGGAGGCCGGCCGCACCGGCCGCGGCGATGTCGACCCGGGTGTCGGTGTGCCCGGCGTCGAGTTCGCGCGCGCGGTCGGCCACGGATGCGACGACTTCGCCGAGTTCATCGGTCAGCGTCGGCGCCATACCGGTCAGCCCTGTAGCCGGTGGAGGCGGTCCACCGGGGTCGAGACGACCTCACGAGCGTGACGGACGGCCGCCTCGTCCGGGGCGTCGTAGAAGCACAGGCACTTGTCGGTGTCCTCGCGGACGTAGGTCCGCAGGAAGCTGACCTCGGGGACGTCGGCATACTTCGGCGAGTTCGCCTTCTTACGGGCCAGGTAGGTCTCCATGTCGATGGCTTCGGGGATGTCCCATTCGACGAGATAACCGGCGGTCGGACGCGCCTTCTTCAGCTCGTCGAGGTCGGCGCCGACGAGCCGGACCTCGTCCGGGCCGGCAGCGACGAGCCCCCGGAAGTCCTCGACCTCGTCCAATACGGCCGCCCGGCACCCCTCGAACTCGGCGATCACGAACAGTCGCGCGGCGCCTTCGGTCACCTGCGTCTCGATCAATTCGCCGCCGGCGGTCCGCAGATGTGCGTCGAGTCCTTTGATGAGTTCTTCGATCTTGCCCGCGTCACTGTCGGCAGGTTGGAGTTCGTAGAGGAAGAGCGCCATGGGTGAGCCTTTCTGCGTCGGTGTGCCCGCTGGTGACCGCACCGACCCTGGCATAGACAGACCAGTCTGTCTACGGCGTCTCGTGGTCTACCCTTGGCGCTGTGAGCAACCCCGCACAGGCGAGCACCAGCCGCGCGACCTCTGCTGCCGGGCCCGGCAGCCCGGCCGATCGACTGCTCGCCACCGCCACCGAACTGTTTGCCGCACAGGGCATACGGTCGGTCGGCATCGACCTGATCCTGCGGGAGTCCGGTGTCGCCAAGGCGAGTCTGTACAACGCCTACGGCTCGAAGGACGGGTTGGTCGTGGCCTACCTCGAGCGTTTGGATCAGGCTGATCAAAACCGGTGGTTCGAGGCGACGAAGGCCGTCTCCGATCCGCGCGAGCGGATCCTGGCCTTCTTCGACCTCGCCATCGCCGGGGCCCCGACCCGCAACTTCCGCGGCTGCCAGTACGCCAACGCCGCGACCGAGTTCCCCGACACCGACCTGCCTCCCATCACGGCGCACCGCGCGTGGCTCCTCGACACCCTCGGCGACAACCTGCGCACCCTCGGCGTCCCGGAGCCCGATGTGACCGCGCGACAGATCCAGGTGGTCTACGACGGTGCGCTCTCGGGGTCGAAGATGGCTCGCTCCACCGCCCCCATCGAGACGGGCCGATTGCTGGTCGAGGCACTCCTCGACGGTCACCCGCCGGTTGCGTAGCTCCACCCCCGCTGGTTGAGCAGGCGACGAGCGCAGCCGCCGGGCCGAGCAAGCGCCACCCCCAACTGATCGAGCGAGCGCCACCCCCGCTGGTTGAGCAGGCGACGAGCGCAGCCGCCGGGCCGAGCAAGCGACGAAGGAGCGCGTCGAGGTCGAGGAGCCGTGTCGAAGCCACCTCGCAACACGCCGCGCTGTTGGTTACCCACTCGTCCCGGTCGCGCCCGGCTACCGTCAGTTCATCCCCTCGACGCGGAGGTGGCGATGAACGAGACCACACCGAGCGATCCGCGATGGGTGCCGTGGCGGGTCGCGCCGACGTCGGGCTTCGAGGTCGACGACCCGACCGGGTGTGGCGAAGTCGAGATCGCGCAGATCGACGAACGAGAGTTTCTCGTGCGCAACGCCTTTCGCTTCTCCGATCCCGCGGTCGAGGAGTACCTGGTAACACAACTGGTCGAGCGAGGACAGACGGAAGCCGATGCGCGGGGCGCCGTCGACGCGGCCCGCGCGTTTGTGCCCGGCGACGACAACCCCACCGACCTCGCCTCGATCCCCCGGTTCCTGCGCTGGTTCGAGAACCCTTACGGCAGACACTCACTCGCGGCGCTCATCCACGACGAGCTCATCACGGGCACCGTCAACTCCGGCGCGCTCGGGAGTGACACCCTGTCCGACCGGTTCTTCCGCGAGATGATGCGGGCGTCCGGCGTCCCCTGGCTCAAGCGGTGGATCATGTGGTCGGCCGTGGCACTTCGCACGCGATGGGTCGCCGGCGGATGGCGACGTCTCAGTGTGGTCGGGTGGCTGGTGCTGAGCCTCGTCGGCATCTGCGCGGCGGTCGGTTCGAGCGGGGCGCTGCTGTTCGATTGGTCGTGGCCGACATCATCGTCGGCGGTCTCTCTCCTGCTCTCACTGCTGATGATCTTCGTCGCCGCGCCGCTGTGGGGGCGCCAGTGGGCGGCGAGTCTCGTTGCGGCCGTGGCCGCCTTGTGGGTCCTGCCCGCCGCGATCGTGGCCTACTTCGCCTATGCGCTGTATCTGTTGTCGGAGAGGATCGCTCGCACCGTCGGGCTCACGTAGCGGCTCGGAGCCGAGCATTCTTGTCGGTGGTCGGGTCTACCTTGGACGTATCAGTTGAACCGGCCAACCAGGCCGGGCGGCAACGACTTCGGGGGGAGTCACTGTGGGGGCATGGACGGATCTGCCGGGCGAGTTCCTCGCCGGGGTCGATCCTGCCTGTCCGGCCGACACCGCCACCCATATGCAGCGCCTGGGGTCGATCCGCGCGGGCGAGTCGTATCTGGCGTGGTGCCGCTACCAGACGATCCTGGTGTTGTGCGATCGGCTGTTGACCACTGTCGGCAACAGTTACGTCTCCGACGGTTTCGGTGACATCGTCGCCCGGGTGTCGCGGGAGGCCGGGATCACCCGCTACCGGGCGGGGATGCTGGTCGACGAGGCGTTGTGTCTGCGTGATCGGTTGCCGCGGGTGTTGGAGACGTTGCGCGACGGCATCATCGGGCCGCACCAGATCCGCGAGATCATCGGCCGCACGCACTTGGTGTCCGATGATCACCTTCTCGACCCCGACGACCCCGCCAGCCGCCGGATCATCGAGGTGCTCGACGAGTCGATCGCCGACCTGCTGCGCTCCCGGTCCGGGTCGTAGTCGACGTCAGGTTTGCGCGACATGATCGACCGCCTGGTCTTCGGCCACGACGCCGACGCCGTCCGGGAACGGCGCCGCGAAGCGCTCGACAAACGCGGGGTGTGGACCGAGAACCACGGTGACGGCACCGGTGAGATCACCGCGGTCATGGCCGCCGAGAACATCCGAGCTTCCGACGCCTCGGTACGGGAGTTGGCCGCATCCGTCTGCGAACGGGATGGCCGCACCCTCGGGGAACGGAAGTCCGACGCCATGTACGTTGCTCACCCGAACAGCGTTCACGTGCGCGTGCGGACAATCCGACTGCACCACAACACCTGTCGATCCTGGAGGTTCGGCGGCGAGTACCGAGATCGTGATCCACGTCGTCACCGACGCCGACACCCTGGCCGGCGGGTCCGGACCCGGCTGGATCGACGGGCACGGAGTGATCTCCGACGAGCATGTGCGCGACCTCGCCGCCCGGCCCGACGCGACGACCAGGCCGGTCACCCCCATCCGCACACCACCCACGCAGGTCGTCGCCGACGAGGGCGGATACGACGACGAGCCCACGCGGACGGCGAACATCGCCGCACCACAGCAGGCTACGGACGACACTGGCGGCGCGGGTGACGCGTCGACGCCCCCGACTTCGGCCACACCGTCGACGGAGCCGGTGTCGTCGGAGGTCGTGGTGGTCTACCCGGCTGCCCTGCCTGGTGACCCGTATCGTCCGACAAGTGCGTGCGCGGAGTTCGTGCGGGTGCGCGACGGCTACTGCACCGAGCCGGGTTGCACGCGTTCGGCATTCACCGCCGATGTCGATCACGTCGCCGAGTACGACCACGCCCGACCCGCCCGCGGGGGTGCGACCTCGAGTGAGAACCTCAACGCCAAATGCCGTCCCGGTCATCTCCACAAGACGCACAGCGACTGGACCGATGTGCAGTACCGCGACGACGAGGGCCGTCTGGTCACCGAATACGTCACGCCCGAGGGCTTTGTGATCCCCGGCGAGGCCGAAACCCTCGAAGACCTCTTCCCCAACCTGCGGCGCATCCGATTCGAACAAGCCGCGAAAGCACCACCGACACCGCGGATCATCGTGCCCGAGCGGCAAGGCGGACAACAACAAGGCCGACAACCGCGCACGATCACCGAACGCACCGCCGCGAAACACGCGAAGCGGCGAGAAGAACGTGCCCGCAACAAGAAACAACGCGAAGCGGATCGACTTGCCCGAGCCGAGGCAGCCAGCCATCAACCCGACACGCCCGACGACCCGCCACCCTTCTGACAGACGCCAACACCCCGGCGGAACGTGATCGTCCACGTACCACCGGGGTGTTGGACTGGGCCTGGGCTACAGCGCGCGGGATCAGGCCGCGGTCACCTGCGCGTCGACGGCGACTTCCAGCGCCTGCGCGACGATCTCGGCGACATCGGTCATCGGCCGCACGTCGAGGGCGTCGAGCACCTCGGCCGGCACGTCGTCGAGGTCGGGCTCGTTGCGCTGCGGGATGAAGATGGTCTTCAGCCCGTTGCGTTGTGCGGCAAGCAGTTTCTGCTTGACCCCACCGATCGGCAGGACCCGCCCGTTGAGCGTGACCTCGCCGGTCATCCCGACATCGCTGCGCACCTGACGTCCCGTCGCCATCGACACCAGCGCGGTGACCATGGTGACGCCGGCGCTCGGACCGTCCTTCGGCACGGCCCCGGCCGGAACGTGCACGTGGATGGTCTTGTCGAGCGCTTTCGGGTCGACGCCGAGCTGCTCGGCGTGCGCCCGCACGTACGACAGTGCGATCTGCGCCGACTCCTTCATCACGTCGCCGAGCTGGCCGGTCAACTTCAGACCCGGCTCACCCTCGGTGGCGTTCACCTCGATGAACAGGACGTCGCCGCCCATGCCCGTGACCGCGAGACCGGTTGCGACACCGGGGACCGCCGTCCGCTCCGCCGATTCCGGCGTGAAGCGCGGACGCCCCAGGTAGTCGCGCAGATCGGGCTCGTCGATGATGACGGGCGCCGTCGCTGTTCCCCCGTCTCCCGATTCGACCGCGAAGTTGGTCGCGGCCTTGCGAAGCGCCTTCGCCAGCAGCCGTTCGAACTGCCGCACACCGGGTTCGCGGGTGTAGTTGGCCGCGATCTCCCGCAGCGCCGCATCGGTGACGGTCACCTCGTCGGGTGTCAGCGCCGCCCGCTCCGCCTGCCGGGGCAGCAGGTAATCGCGGGCGATGGCGACCTTGTCGTCCTCGGTGTACCCGTCGAGCGTGACCAGCTCCATACGGTCGAGCAGGGCCGACGGGATGTTCTCGATGACGTTGGCGGTCGCGAGGAACAGCACATCGGACAGGTCGAGATCGAGATCGAGGTAGTGATCGCGGAAGGTGTGATTCTGCGCGGGGTCGAGGACCTCGAGCAGCGCGGCGGCCGGGTCACCCCGGTAGTCCGAGCCCACCTTGTCGATCTCGTCCAGCAGCACAACGGGATTCATCGATCCCGCCTCACCGATCGCCCGTACGATCCGGCCGGGCAGCGCGCCGACGTAGGTACGCCGGTGGCCGCGGATCTCCGACTCGTCGCGCACACCGCCGAGGGCGACGCGCACGAACTTGCGGCCCAGCGCCCGGGCGACGCTCTCACCGAGCGATGTCTTGCCGACACCGGGAGGACCGGCGAGCACCATCACGGCGCCCGACCCGCGTCCGCCGACGACCTGCAGGCCGCGTTCGGCGCGACGAGCACGCACCGCGAGATATTCGACGATGCGGTCCTTCACGTCGTCGAGGCCGTGGTGGTCGGCGTCGAGGATCTCGCGCGCGCCCTTGACGTCGGTCGAGTCCTCGGTCCGGGTGTTCCACGGCAGGTCGAGGACGGTGTCGAGCCAGGTGCGGATCCATCCGGTCTCCGGCGACTGGTCGCTGGCACGCTCGAGCTTGCCCACCTCGCGGAGCGCGGCCTCGCGCACCTTCTCGGGCAGGTCGGCTTCCTCGACGCGGCCGCGGTAGTCGTCGGCGCCCTCGGGTTCGTCCTCGCCGAGCTCCTTGCGGATGGCGGCGAGCTGCTGGCGAAGCAGGAATTCCTTCTGCTGCTTGTCCATGCCCGCGCGGACGTCCTCGGCGATCTTCTCGGTCACCTCGGACTCGGCCAGATGATCGCCGGTCCACTCGATGAGCAGCCGCAACCGCGCCGCGGTCACCGGCGTCTCGAGCAGCTCACGCTTCTGTTCGTCGGACAGCCACGACGCATAGCCCGAGGTGTCGGCGAGATCCGCCGGATCGGACATCTTGTTGACGGCGTCGATGAGCTGCCATGCCTCGCGGCGCTGCAGCATCGCCAGCACGAGCTTCTTGTACTCGCCGGCGAGTTCACGTTCTTCGTCGGTGGCGTCAACGGCGTCGACCTCGGTCACCTCGACCCACAGCGCCGCACCGTGACCGGGTGTCCCGGTCCCGATCTGCGCGCGCTGCTCACCCTTGACGACGGCTGCCATCCCGCCGCCCGGGATGCGGCCGACCTGCACGATCGACGCGATGACACCGTAGGTGGGATACCGGTCGTCCAGACGTGGGGCGACCAGCAGTTTCCCGGTCTCGCTCGCCCGGGCGGCGTCGACCGTGGCCTGTGCGGCATCGTCGAGCGGGATGGGCACGACCATGCCGGGCAGGACGACGACGTCGGGAACGAAGAGAACCGGCAGTGAATATGTCTGCGACATGAAACCTCCAGAGTTAAGTCTGACCGACTCAACCCAGGTGGCAGGAATCTTGTTCCCGAGCGGTTTATGCCAGGAGCGAACGGGGTGCGGCCTCCCAGGTGAAGCCGTCCGGATCGGTCAGCTCGCCGGCGTCGCCGCCGATCATCAGCCGGTGGGAACCCGAACCGTCCGGGTGGACACCCGCATCCTTGGCCGCGGCCTTGCGGCCGTAGAGTGCCAGCTTGATCGAGTTCGGGGCACTCTCGAACTCGACATACTTACGGCCGAAGCTCTTGGCCACGGTGAATCCGCGGCTCACATAGAACCCCTTGGTCGCCGCGACGTCGTCGACGCCGAGCAGCAGGACCAGATCGTCGACCTCCCGCTCCGGCGCGCCGGTCGGCTTCTTCGACGAACTGGCGACCTTCCAGATCGCGCCGTCGGGCGCCTGGACGACACCGCCGTATCCCCAGAAGGACTTCTTGGCGGGTTTGAGCACCGTGGCGCCGGCCTCGATCGCCGGCAGCAGGAAGGAGTCGGCAACCGTCGGATCGGCGACCACGAGAGAGACCACGAAACCGCGGAAACCCGAGGTCGGCGAGTCTCCCGCGCGGAACCGCAGTCGGTCGCCGAGTCCGAAGGCCTTGTCGTAGAACGCTTGTGCTGTAGCGATGTCAGTGACGTCGAGTGTGAGTGCGTTGATGTTCGTCATGCTTCGACGCTAAGACGCCGACCCGGCCGGACGCTTCTCGATTCCTGACCGGTCGCGAACCTCAGGTGAGGTCGACCGCGGCGCGGGTGGCGAGGACGACGATCTGGGCGATCACCAGAACCGCGACGGCGACGAAGAACGCCGCGGTGGTCACGACGACACCGGCCGCCCCGCGCAGCGCACTCGGCACAGCCTGCAGCCAGGACACGGAGAGTCGGTGTGCGGGTGCGACATCGGGGGTCATGGGCGGTCCTCTGCATACAACGAGCGACCACACCGTTGTGGTCGCAGTCACAACACTCAATCACAAGTAAGTACTTCTGTGCCACAAATAGTCATCAAGACTCATCCCGACCCGAACTCTCCGGCGCTGACCGTCCGAAACCCCGCCCGCCACGAAGTGCGGTAGAACCGAACCGACACCCACCCGAGGAGCCCACATGTCGATCGTCACGCCGACCACCACTCGTCAGCCGCTGGGCCGGGCCATCGCCCGGATCGCCCTGGGAGCGGTGCTGGTGATTGCCGGCGTCGGCCACCTCACCGCCCAGCGCGAGGAGTTCCAGGCACAGGTCCCCGACTGGGTGCCGTTCAGCAAGGACTTCGTGGTGCTGGCCTCCGGCGGCGTCGAGATCGCCCTGGGCGCCGCGTTGATCGCGCTGCCCCGCCACCGCAAGGTGGTGTCGTGGATCGTGGCCGCGTTCTTCGTGGTCATCTTCCCCGGCAACATCAACCAGTACGTCGAGCACATCGACGCCTTCGGACTCGACACCGACGAGAAGCGCCTGACGCGACTGTTCTTCCAGCCCGTCCTGGTGCTCTGGGCCATCGCGGCCGGCACGGGCGAACGCCGGGCCTAACCTGCCCGGGTAGCCGCATCCTGACAGGCGGTGTCCACACCCGCACGGACCTGCGGCCGCACATCAGTGCTCGAGCGGATCGTGCACGCCGCCACCAGCCCGCCGACCGCGCAGCATCCCGCGCAGATGTACATGGCCGCCCGGAAGCCGTCGCCGAGCGGATCGCCGGGGCCCGCATCGATCCCCGCCACGGCGGGCAGCACCGCCACCGCGAGCAACCCCGCGAGCCGCGCCACCGCGTTGTTCACGCCCGACGCGGTGCCGGCGAGCGCGTCGTCGACGGCGGCGAGCGCCGCTGAGGTGAGCGGCGCGACCGTCACCGTCATGCCGAGGCCGAACAGCAGCACCCCGGGCAGCACGGAGTCGACGTAGCCCGATCCCGGCTCGACGCGGGACATCAGCGCGAAACCACCGGCCGCGATGAGCGGGCCGACCGTCATCGGCAGCCGTGGCCCGGTCCGCTGCGCCAGCTTGCCGACCAAGGGCGACCCGAACAGCATGATGAACGTGCTCGGGAACATCGCCGCGCCGGCCTCGAACGCCGAGTAACCGAGGCTCTGCTGCAACTGCAGGGCCAGCAGGAACAGCGCACCGCCCAACGCCGCATAGACCAGCAGCGTCGTCAGATTGGCGCCGGTGAACTGCGACGACCGGAACAGCCCGAGCGGCAGCAGCGGCGCCGGCACCCGCGACTCGATCACCACGAAGCCCACCAGCGCGACGACTCCGACCACCCCCGCCGCAACCGTCACCCCGTTCCACCCGTTCGACGGCCCCTCGATCAGGGCGTAGATGACGCCCGCGAGCCCGACGGTCATCGCCAGGGCGCCCGCCACGTCCAGCCGGGCGTTCGACGGCGCGCCTCGCGATTCGGGGACATGCCGGATCGCGATCCACAACGCTCCCAGGGCGAGCGGCACACTGAGCAGGAATGTCCACCGCCACGACGCCGCGTCGACGAGCCAGCCACCGAGGAACGGGCCCAGAGCCGTGGTCGCGCCGGACATCCCGGCCCACAGACCGACCGCCGCACCGCGGTCCGACGGCCGGATCTCGGCGTTGATCAACGCCAGACTGCCCGGCACCACCGCGGCCGCGGCGATCCCCTGCACGATCCGTGCGGCTACGAGGAGTTCGACGGTCGGCGCCAGCCCGCATGCGACCGTGGCCACCGCGAACACGGCAAGACCTCCGGCGAAGACGAGCCGGCGCCCATACCGGTCGCCGGCGACCCCACCGATCAACAACAACGCGCTCAGCGTGAGCAGATACCCGTCGAGTACCCACTGCTGACCGCGTAGACCGGTATCGAGGTCGCGCGCGATGGCCGGCAGTGCGACGTTGACGACGGTGCCGTCGATGAAGGCGACACCCGAACCGAGCACCGCGGCGACGATCAGCCACCGCCCCGCCGCCGACGCGGCCGGCACTCCTCGGGCGTCGGCGTCGGCCGCGCTGTTCTCGCTCATCGGTTCTCGGCGGTGATGAGCTCGGCGGCGACGACGTCGGCGAGCCCGTCGAACTGGTGACCGCCCACCGGATGACGATGCAGCGGCGCCGACGGAAGGAACGCCGCGTTCAGGTCCAGGTGCTCAACGGGCACCACGTCGTCGTCGACGCAGTGGTGGAACGAAGGGAGCAGAGAGCCGGTACCGGGAAACACGTACTGCGGAATATCCCAACCGTCCGGTCCCCAGTTCGGCATCGCAAGCAGCACAGCGTTTCTCGGAGCGAGGCGGGCCTCGGCGAAGACATGCATCAGCACCGTCGCCCCGAACGAGTGCGCGACGACGTGATCGTCGGCGTCCAGCCCAGCGAGACGCTCGCGGATCGGCCGGGCCCACGCCTCGATCGACATGTCATCGTCAGAGAAACGAGGCATGTCCAGCGACGCGTCGAGTGCCGCGGCCAGCGCCTCGGCGAGCGGGCCGTCGTCGGCGTACCCGCCCGCGCCGTGGATGAAGAACAGCCGACGCTGCGTCATGCGTACTCACTCCCTGCCGACGATGCACCGGAGCCGATCAGCAACAGACCGACCATCGCCCTGGCGTCGGCGTCGGTGTACCCGGGTCCGATGATGCACAGGTTGCCGATCGCCCGTAGGAAGGTCAGCGCGCAGATGTCCCGGCTGACCTCTCCCGTGGCCTGCGCCGGTTCGAGTAGCGAGGCGAACGCCGGCACGAGGGTGTCGAAGATGAGCGCGTGCAGATCGACGAGACTCGGGTCGTCCGAGCTGAGCGCGTCACTCAAGCCGTGTTTGGTGACGAGGAAGTCGGTGAACGCCGACGTCCACCGGCACAGCGCGGCACGCGGCGGGACCTGTTCGGCCAGAAGCTGTTCCGCCAGTGCCGCACATTCGTCGACCTGGTGCCGGTAGACCGCGGTGACCAGTTCCGCCCGGGTCGGGAAATGCCGGTACACGGTGCCGACGCCCACCCCGGCACGCGTGGCGATGTCCCGCACCGGGGCCTGCACGCCCGCATCGACGAAGGCCGCGGCCGCCGCCTCCAGAAGTGCCGTACGGCTCCGTTCGGCCTGCATCTGACGTGCTGTTTTTCCTGCGGACACCGTCCACCCCTTGCTCGCGGAACACCGTTCCGCTAGTTTGGCGGAACATCGTTCCGTCCAGGTTATCGCGTCCCGCTCCCCGTCCCGAAGGAACTCTCATGTCCACGGAATCGCTCGCCGGTCAGATCGTCGCCGTCAAGCCCATCGTCGTCCCCACCTCGGACCGACCGTTCCCGCTGACGGTGAAGGTCACCGCCCCGGTCACCGGCGAGCACCTCCCGGTCCTCGTGTTCTCCCACGGCAACGCCTGGTCGATGGACGGTTATGCACCGCTTGTCGATCGATGGGCCGCTTCGGGTTTCGTCGTCGTGCAGCCGACGCACCTCGATTCCCGGCGATACGGTATCGGGTTCGACGACCCGCGGTTCGCATCCATCTGGAGTACGCGAGTGCAAGACGCGCACGCGGTGATCGATCACCTCGACGAGATACTCGTCGCGGCCGGTGGCGACCTCCGCGCTCGCGTCGACATCGGCCTGCTCGCCGCGGCCGGCCACTCGTGGGGCGGCCAGACCGTCGGCACGCTCCTCGGCGCGCGTGTGGTCGGGCCGGACGGAGACGTCGGCCCGGATCTCGCACATCCCGCCGTGCGAGCGGGCGCACTGATCGCGACGGCGGGGACCGGCGACAGCCTGAGCGAGTATGCGCGCGAACACCTGCCGTTCATGCGGCCGGACTTCTCGAGGATGTCCACCCCGGCACTCGTCGTCGCCGGCGGCAAGGACGACTCGGCCCTGTCGACGCGTGGCCCGGAATGGCTGACCGACGCCTTCCACCTCTCCCCCGGCGCGACGGACTTGCTGTGGATTCCGGACGGCGAACACACTCTCGGCGGCATCGCCGGCGAGGCGGTACGCGAGACGACCGATGAGGACGCGGACCGGGTCGGCCTGGTCGCCGACGCCGTCGCCGCCTATCTGCTCGACGCACTCGGCAGCAGCTCGGCGGCGTGGGAAGCGTTGCGGCACGCGGACTCCGCGGACTTCACACTGCAGCGAAAGTGACGCCGGCCGGGTCGGCCCGGCCGGACACTAGGCCGAACCGGCCGTCTCCAGCAGCGACTTCAGCTGTGCGAGGTCCTTTTCCACCATCTCGGTGTCGCGGTCGAACTCGTCGTCGGACATGGCCAGCTGCCGGATCGTGAAGACGACTTCGGCACCTTCTGGATGTGCCAGCACCCGAAGCGGATTGAGCACGGTGTCCCCGGCGGGAAGCACCACCTCGTGGTCGACGACGCCGAGTCCGTTCCGCGGGACGAACCGGACGGTCACGGTGCCCATCGGCGACTCCACGAGCAACTCGTCACCCCGCCGGACCACCTCCGACTTCGCCAGCCCTGCGGCCCACCGCGGCAGGTTGTCGGGTTCGGCCGCGAAGTCGTAGACCCTCGCGGGTTCGGCGTTGATGACCACACTCACGTGCCGGCTGCGCATGTGGCCAACGTAGTCGCTACCGCAGACGCCTGCCGACCGTGTCCACCGGCTCGATGTGATGGCGGGCCAGGAACAGCACGATGCCGAGCACGACGTAGACCAGGATCGGCGCGAACGCACCGACATACGCCGTCTGGTCGACGAGGATGACGGTGCCGGTGATGATCGTGAAGTCGAAGAGCCCGTGGATGACCGAGTTGAGGACGTTGCCGCCCGACACCCGCCGGATCAGGTAGAAGAAGTATCCGGCGAAACTGACGGCGATGGCCTGCGGAATCGCGCTCACACCGTGGGTGATCGCGTTCGTCAGATGCACCGCTCCGAACACGGCACTGGACCAGAAGGCGACCTTGCCCTCGCTGAGCCCGTGATCGCGCAATGTGGTGACACCGATGCCCCGGAACATCGCCTCCTCGCCCCAGCCGACGAACTGCGTCGCGATCAACAGGGTCAGGATGAACAGGAGGTCCTTCTGGGCCAGCGAGCTGTAGTCGATGCCGACCAGGATGGCCACCACGAAAACCGCCGGGACGATCCAGACCCAGCGCCGGACGGGCCGGTCGTCGCGCAGCACGGGCCTCTGCCATCCCAGGATGACGATGACGAGGATCGTGAACACGAGCGCCGCCCCGAGCGGGAGGATCATCCCGAAGACCACGCCCGCGGTGGCGACCGGCTCGCTGTCGTCGGCGAGACGCGCGATCGCCAGGCCCCCGAGCTGGATGATGGCCAGGTAGACGACGACGATTCCGGCGAATCAGGCATAGCCGAGACGCCGACGGGCTCCGGGCCCCAGTTGCTCGAGGTTCACCCGGGGAATCTAGCAGCCCCCGACGCCGATCTGCCCGGTCAGGAGAGCGACTCCGCGCTCCCGTCGGTGGGCTCGGCCAGTTCCCTCTCGATGAGCTGTTCGGCGACCTTGGCCAGCGGCGTGTTGGTGTCCTGGGACAGGCGTCGGAGCAGAGCGAAGGCGGCGACCGCATCGATGCGGAAGCGGTACATGATCATGCCCTTGGCCTGACCGATGATGTCCCGGCTGGCCAACGCACTGCGGAAGTGTTGTTGCTGCCGCGCGGCACGCAATGCCAGGGCGGCGTGGGTCGCGAACAACAGGCCGACTTCCAGGGACTCGTCGCCGAAGGCGTCGGGCGTATCGGCGAACATGTTGAGCGCGCCGATGGTCCCCTTGTCGGTGAACAGCTTGAACGACAGGCTGGACCGCAGCGGACTCTCGTCGAGGATGCGAGCGGAGAAGGCGGGGAATCGCTCGTCGCGGGCGATGTCGTTCACGAGCACGGTGTGGTGATCCCAGGCCGCCTGCAGGCACGGACCCTCACCCGTTTCCTTCTGGATTCGGTCGGCCAGGTTCATCAGCGGGTCGGTGGGCGCCAGCGTGTCGAAGTTGTTCTTCTGATCGACCACGAGAACGCCGGCGTACTGCGCACCGGGGACGTACTCGACGGCACCGGCGGTGACCGAGGGCAGCACCTCGGCCGACGTGTCCTCCGTGGACTCGGGAACGGCATGCATCTGCCGCGCCAGCTCGGCGATCTTGAAATGGACGTCTGTTGCCACCGGCACTCAACCTCGATTCGATGCGCCGGATCAGCCCGGCGAACCCCGTGATTCTACAAACCTCTCATACGTTCAACCCGGTTGTTCGTGCCGAACCGACTCTCGGATGGCCCTGGATCGGCTCAATCTTTGGGACGATCAGGCCCTTATCCCCGCGCGAGGTGATCTCTACCATTGGCCTGGTGATCAAACGGTTCAGTGTCTCCGTCCTCTGTGTCATCGCGGCGATCACGGGGGCGGTGGCCGTCGGCACGCCCACGGCGCAGGCCGCACCATCGTGCTCCGACGTCGAGGTCGTGTTCGCACGCGGAACCGTGGAGACCTCTCCGCCGCTGGGCCTCACCGGGATCTCCTTCGTCGAGGCCGTTCGCTCGCAGCTGCCGGGCAAGTCCGTCAGCGCCTACGGCGTCAAGTACCCGGCCAGCGACCAGTTCAACAACCGGCTGAAGTTCGCGCGCACGGTGGCCGACGGCGTCCGCACCACCCAGAACCGCATCAAGTACCTGGCCGCGAAGTGCCCGGACACCAAGGTCGTCCTCGGCGGCTACTCCCAGGGCGCCGTCGTCGCCGGCTACGCCGTCCACGCCGGGCTGGACCTGCCCGCCCGGTACGCCGCCTACGACCGGTTCGTGCCGCCGCCGCTGCCGGCGAACATGGCGCGCAACGTCGCCGCGATCGTGCTCTACGGCGCGCCGTCGGATCGCTTCATCGACGACATCGGCGCTCCCCCGGTCAAGGTGGCCGCACCGTACCGCAGCCGCACCGTTCGCTACTGCATCCCCGGCGACACCATCTGCGACGGCGCGCCGGTCGGCGGCCCGAATGCCCTGCACGTGCTCTACTCGGTCAACGGCATGACGCTCGAGGGCGCCCGGTACGCGGCCCGGCGGGTCTGAGCTCGGTTCAGAAGTCCGGCGCAGGCACGACTTTCGCGAAGGTCCTGCTGGCGTCGGACTTCTCCGCTTCGTAGACGAGAGCCAGTTCGGCGCGCTCGAAGTTCTGGAACCACTCGTCCCAGGTGATGTGCTCGAGGTCGCCGTCGACCGCACCGTCGAAGTCGATGCGGAGCATTCCTGTTCCGCCGACGCTCCGGATGTCGCGAACGCGGGCGGGCACACCCCGGTGGGTGGTCGCCCACTCTCGGATCTCGTCGTGATCGCGCGTCGTCCTGCAGTGAGACCCCATCGGTCGTCTCCTATCGTGCCGCACCGAAACCCACCATTGGGCATCGCGGTCCGTGGACCGCCCTGTCCTTGTCTCGGCGTCCGGGCGTCCGACGTCAACCGCTGATCGGTGCGCTGTTCATACCCAGGACAGGCTCTCGTCAACCCTGCGTGACCCGGGATGTCAGGGCGCGGCTCGGAGCGAGACGGTGAGATCGAAATGGTCGAAGGCGCGTGGCATCTCGACGTCGCCGCCGCGCACACGTGGCGCGAGCACGTTGTCGTCGAGTTCGTGATCCCGGCAGATCGCCGCCAGCACCGCCGTGCTGAACATCAGGACCACGTTGCGTCCCGGGCATTCGCCCGGGCCATCGCTGAAGGGGACGACACCGGCGAGTCTCTGCGCTCGACCGTCGGTCCAGGCCTCGGGGGTGAAACGCTGGGCGAAGTCCATCGCGTCGTCGTCGCGCTGGAAGAACTCCGCGATCACGATCGTGGTCGCACCCTCGGAGACCGCGCCGCCGTCCCACGGGACATCCCTGCTCGCCTGGCGCAGGATGGCGAGGGTCGTCGGCCACAAGCGAAGCGATTCCAAAACGGTCGCACGGAGTGTCGGCAGCAGGCGCGCCTCGCCGGGATCCCCGTCGGCGATCTCGCTCCGCGCCGCCGCAGCGGTCGCGGGGTGGGCGGCCAACAGCGCGAGCGATCGGTGGACGGCCACCGCGACCGCGTCGAATGCGAACAGCCAGTGCGGGATCTGGCCGGTCGGGTCCAGCGAGCCCGGACTGTCCAGTGCGTCCCTCGTGACCCCGGCGAGCGAGTCGTCGGGCGCGGAGGCCACCAGGTGGTCGAGACGCCGCCGGAAGTTGTTGTAGGTGGTGGACCGGTACGGGAAGACCGGGCCCCAGTTGGCATCCCGACGCAGCGCAGTCAGCAGGTCGGTCACCTTCTCGTCGTCACGGGCCGCGTCACCGAAGACGAAACGGCGCACCATGCGCCAGTGCGCGACGGCGTATGCATCCCAGGTCAGACGGCCGTCGGTGAGGGTGGGGAGCAGCTCCGCGATCTCGGATTCAACGATCTGTCCGCATCGTCGGTGCAGGGAGTGCACGTCGGAGGAGGTCTGCAGCGCCAGTTCGTTCAGTTCACGACGGGCCCGGCGATGCCGGTTGTCCGAGATCAACACGCCCGTCGGCTGGAAGCGCGACAGCGCCGCGACCTTCTCCTTGGACGCCGGGGTGAACGGGTCGGGCGTGCCGTCGAGGGTCGCGGTCACCGCCGGAGGTCGCAACGCGAGCACCATCGAACGCGGGAAGGTGAGTGCCAGCGCGTCGGCGTCGTCGTATCTGGACCGCAGACCGTTCAGCACCCGCGCCGCGCGACCGTGGGTGTCCAATCGCCCACCGAGGCGGACCATCGACTTGCGCCGCGCCACAACACCTTCGGCGATCACCGGGGCGAGCACACCGGCCAGGATGCGGCCGGTGTCGAGGAGTCCTGCTCGCGCCAGCCGCGGCGTCGTGGTCGCCTGGCCTGCGCTTTCCTGCACGTCATCATCGGGTCCCCGTGACATCTACGACGGCTCTCCTCACCATAGCGGATTCACGCCGGGCGGACCGCGGCGTCGGCTGCCCCCGGTCTACCCGTCGACCGTGCTGACCAAACCGTCGTCTGTGCGTCCCGGACTCTCAGGACGAGCCGCGGTCGCCGGCGGTGTCGAGCGAGGCGTCGAGGCGATGGAAGCCGTCCCGGAGGTAGACCGTCCCGTCCTCGACGGTCTCCACGTCGTCCCATGGGATGAGCACGGTGCCGCGGTGCAACCACGCGAAGAACCGGTTCAGCGCCCATGGCCGAACGACCCCCTGGCGTTCGTACCCGAGGAAGGACACGCGATTCCGGCGGTTGACGAGCAACCCGACCAGCCTCAGTGCGTCGTCCTCCACCTCGAAGCGCAGGTCGATCACGTGGCCGACGTGATCGCCGTCCGATCCTCGGACGGTGCAGCTCAACAGGTCGCTGGCAATCATCGCTTCCCGCTCCCGGGGATGCGCGCGACGATGTGATCCCGGCACCATCGTTCCGGCCACGCGAGTTCGAGTTCCTCCTGCGCGTCGTCGATCGCGACGCGCACATCGATGTCGCGCACGCGGTCGAAGGGGATGCGGTCGAGTTCGCTGATGTGCGGGCCGCCGCCGATGAGTCGGTAGAAGAGCGCGCGGCCGGTGAGCAGGGCGGAGACCCGCGGCGGACCATCCTCCGGCATCTCGATCTCGACGTCGTCGACGACGCCGAGCGGCACCCCATCCCGATCATGGATCTGCCTGTCCAGCAGATGGAGTCGGAGATCGATCGTGGCCCGGCGCGACAACCCGCGGTCGTCGTCCCGCGCACTCACCGCCCCGCCCCCGTCACGATCAGCAGTGGTATCGCAGCCACCGAGGCGACCACGATGATGCCCAGGTAGATGGTTCCGAAGAAGTTCATCACTCGCCCGTTCACTCTGTCTCCCATGTATTCTCGATCATTCGCCACCACGAGGATCGGTAGATAGGTCAACGGCAGGGCGACCGCGGAGAACACGACCGAATACTCGGTGACCATGATCGGATCGACGCCGGTCAGCAGGATCAGCACTCCCCCGAGGAGGAACACGATGATCACGAGGTGGAACCGTGCCGCTTGGAACGGCTTCTTGGCTGCGCCCCAGGGCCATCCGGCGTACTGGGCGATGGAGTAGCCGGTCGACAGCGCCGTCTCGAGGGCCGCGCCGGTCGTCGCCGCGACCAGCCCGATGATCGCGAAGGCGAGCGCAAGCTGTCCGCCGGCCTGCGCCACGGGTAAGACGACCTGCGACAGCGAGTCCACCGAGATGTCGGCGGGCATCAGGTAGAGCGCTGCGGCGCCGGCTATCGCGATCGAACCAAGGCCGCCGAGGGGGAATCCGACCAGCACATTCCATCGCTCTCGGGCGAGATCCTTACGCCGCCAACCCTCCTCGATACCGCCCGAGGAGAAGAAGAAGACCTCGTACGGTGTCATCGCCGCACCGAACAGCGCGATGGCGTAGTACCAGTAGGTGGGTACCGACTCCTGTGACGGGATCGAGGGCGCCGTCATCTGACTCCACACCTCACCCCAGGGCGGTTGCAACAGGAAGAAGACCACGCCGAACACGGCCAGGCACAGGCCGAGCAGGCCGGTCACGTTCTCCATGATCTTGAAGTTGGCCCGCCACAGGATTATCCACACACCGAACGCGGCGACCGGCACCCACAGCAGCGGCGCGACCCCGCTGGCCAGTTGCAGCGCCAGTGCGATTCCGCCGATCTCGGCGGTGAGGGTGAGTCCGGTGACGAACAGCGAGGCGACGAGGTTGGCCGCACCCATCCGCGGGCCGAGTCGTTCCCGGATGATCTCGAAGGTACTGCGTCCGCTCACCGCGGCGACCCGCCCGGACATCTCGGCGAACAGACAGATGCCGATGACGCCGACCACGACGACCCACACCAGGCTGAAACCGAATCGCGAGCCGACCACCGCGTTGGTGACGATGTCGCCGATGTCGAGGAAGCCGCCGATGGCGGTCAGGATGCCGAGCGCGACGCCGAAGATCGTCTTCACCGGTTCATCCCCTCCCGCCGGCTGCGGAACGGGGGTCGTCGACGATCCGCTGCAGCCGCTCGCCGACCTTGCTCAACGCGTCGAGCGACTCGGCGACCCGCGGGTCCTCGCGGTCGAGCAGCGTCACCGAGCGGGCGGAGACGAGAACCCGGGTGGCCTCGCCCATGGCGTCCTCGACGCCCGCCCGCATCGGTTCATCGGCCACGTTGTCGATGTCGAGGTTGACGACCGCCCCGTAGGCGGACAGTGACTGCTCGATGAGGTCGTCGAAGAGGACGCGCACATACTGTCGCGGTGCGCGGTCCTCGGTCCACAGGCGCAGCCCCTCCTCGCCGGAGGCGACCGAGCTCACCACGTCGCCGGACGAATGCGACAGTTCGGCCGTCACGCCGCCGGGTTGCCGGGCGCACCCGACGAGGAGGAGCAGACACAGTCCGCACGCGAGAACCGCGCGCAGCGTGGTCGATCCGGCCGTCAGCCCGGTCGGCAGCAGCATCACCGTCCCCTTCTGTCGTGTCCTGGCGTCGAGGCGGTCCGCGTCCGCCACAGGCCGCCTCGTGGAATAGCCCGCGGGACAGCGAGCGAAACCGGCACCGGTCATGCGCAATCCACTGGTCGGCGATGCCCCCGAGCGCGGATTTGGCCCGTCGGGGCGGTTCCTCAGCCCGCGAGCAGCGCGACGATGGCCCTTGCCAGGCCACGTCGGGCCAACTGCTGATCCTGGAAGGTGCCGAGCTGCTTCTCCGACACCAGGCCCCGCATGGCCCCGGGCAGGAACGCCGCGACCTCACGTACCCGCTCCGGATCGACGTCGAGGTCGGCGAAAGCGCGCTGGCACGAATCGATCCACGACGGCCCCCACGACGCGAACTCGGCGGCGGTCTTGGGGAACATCCGACGCAACTCGTCCGGATCGCGCGGCAGGGCCGCCCGCAGGGTCTCGATCGCACGGGATTCGGGCGCGGTCAGTCCGTCGTACATGAGGTCGACGATGGCCGCGACCCGCTCCGCCAGCGGCGCATCGGGTTTCACACTCATCGGGAGGTCGCCGCGGTGCTCCGCGGTCCGATGCAGCACCGCCGCCCACAGACCGTCGATGTCGTCGAATTGATACTTGACCGCGCCCCACGTCGCGCCGATGTCCTTGGCGATCCGGTTGCCCGACACGGAGGCGGGGTCGCCGGTGGCCAACGAGGCGAGCGCGGCGTCGAGCATCGCCTCGCGCGTCGCCTGGCCGCGCCTGTTCACCCGCCGGGTGACGCTGCCCGTAGCACCGTGGGGGGATTCGTCGTCCGCGGCGCGGACATCGGAGGCGCGGGATTCGCCGGGAACCATGGCTGCCGATCGTAGCCGCTGCCGACAGCGGTCATGGCGTAGCGGCGATGCGCTGACCGGCGCGATGTTTGGCGATCGTTCGCTCGGCTACCCGTCCGTCGGGTCGATCGCGACGAAGTGCGGACGACCAACGTCCGACCAGGCAGCCGGCCCGTTCGGACACAACCCGACATTTGGCACAAACCGTTATCCGAAGCGGTAGATACAGACGGTAAGAGTTTGTATCATTGTGCAGCCGATGTGACACAAGTCACCGGTGGTCCGAGGGGGACGACATGAATGCAGCGACCGGCATCGGAGCCGCCCGCCACGCCCTGTCCGGCCTGCTGCCGGCCGAGGCGCGTCGCCGACTCCGCAACCGCGTCTACGTGGACACGCTGTTCAACAGCCGCGAACCCGAACGGACCTCATGGGCGGTGACCGACGACGGCGCGCGGTTGCGCGTCGTCCACCACGGACCGGCGGACGCTCCCGTACTCGTTCTCGTGCATGGTTGGTCGTGCTGTGTCGAGTACTGGAATCCACAGATCAATGCGCTGGCCGAGCGCTACCACGTCATCGCCTACGACCAGCGCGGCCACGGCGAGAGCACCTGGGGCCGTCGCACGTTCGACACCGACGTCCTGGCCGATGACCTGTCCACCGTGGTCTCCCAGACGCTCCCGGAAGCGTCCACAGCCGTGTTCGTCGGACACAGCATGGGCGGCATCACCCTGCAGGCCTGGGCTCACCGGCATCGCGATCAGGCCCAGTCGCGAGCCACCGCAATGGTTCTCGCCAACACCACCTGGGGCGGGGTCGCCACCGAGAGCCGGGTGCTGCCGCTCGTCAACGGCCCGATCAAGGCGCCGCTGTGGCTGCTGCAGATGGCGCTGTCCATACCGGTTCCGTTCCCGGGAGATCGGTTCACGCGGAGCGTCATCCGGCATCGCATCCTGAACGGCCGATCGGCGACCGTCGATCACGCCGCGTTCGTCCTCGCGATGACCCGCTCGTGCTCGCCCAGCTCCCGCGCGAAGTCCGCCGTGGCCCTTCTCCAGTTGGCGATGGGACCCGCCGGCGCCGACGCCATCACCGTGCCGACCACGGTCATCGGCGGGCGGCACGACCTCCTTCTCCCGCACGCGATGACCCAGCGCATCGCGCATGCCCTGTCGGTTCGCGGCTACCTCGATCGCCTGGTCGTCCTCGACACCGGTCACGCGTCGAACATCGAGGCCGCCGAGGACTTCACGGCCGAGATCCATCGGGTCATGCATTCCGCGTCACCGAGTCCGGAGCTCGCCGAAACCGCCAGCTGACCAGGCACGCCCTTTTTCATAGAGCCCTCTTGCATTCTCGTCGCGCGGGACCTACGGTTGCCGCATGGCGAGAACGCCGCTGTCGATGACACCCACCGGTTGGTTCCAGGTCGCCTGGTGCTCGGAGATCCCGGTCGGGGCGGTCCACACGATGAAGTACTTTGGGCGCGAGATGGTCGCCTGGCGGTCGCGGTCGGGCCAGGTGTCCGTATTCGACGCCTATTGCGAGCACCTCGGCGCCCATCTCGGTCACGGCGGCCACGTCGAGGGCGAGAACCTGGTCTGCCCGTTCCACGGCTGGGAGTGGAATCGCGAGGGGCGCAACGTCTGCATCCCGTACGAGAAACATCCCAATCGTGGGCGACGAATCCGCAGCTATCCGGTCGTCGAGCGCAACGAGGCCGTCTGGATCTGGCACGACGTCGAGGGTCGCCCACCGCATTTCGACGTTCCCGACATCTTCGGCGACTTCGACGACGATCGCACCGCCGCCGACTACTACCCGCCGGTGCCCGCGGCCACCCTCTTCCGGCCGGGACTCGAGATCCACCCGCAGTACATCATGGAGAACGGCGTCGACTTCGCCCACTTCAAGTTCGTCCACAAGACACCGTTCATGCCCGAGTTCACCCGGCACGACTTCGACGGGCCGGTGTCGCATGTCGACTTCACCATCGCCTTCGAGGAGGGCGCAACACTCGAGAACGCCACCAGCGGAGTCGAATCCATCAACGCCGGGCTGGGTTGTTCGGTCACCAAGAGCTGGGGCATGGTCGACAACCGCACGATGCCGGCGGTCACCCCGGTCGACGAGCACACCTCCGACGTCCGGTTCACCGTGTGGATCGGCCGCAAGCCGGGCGAGGAAACCGGCGAGATCACCCGCTACGGGACCGTGATGGCCGACCTCGTCATCGAGCAGTTCGCCGCCGACATCGACATCTGGGCACACCAGCGCTACTCCGATCCACCCGCACTGTCCCGCAGAGAGTTCGAGGGCTTCACCGCACTTCGCAAGTGGGCGCGGCAGTTCTACCCCGACGGCGGACCCGACGATGCCGATCCGTCGTCGTCGAGTGGAGCGGTGCTGCCACAAGGCGATGACTTCGTCCGCATCCGCCGTTCCGAGCTCGAGGCGCTACGCGCCGCCACGCAGTCCTGACATACGTTCAGCCCGAGAGGATCTGTCATGACCACCACCGAACGAATCCGGGTCTTCCAGGTCGCCACCGGCAATCTGGGCACCGAGATGATCGGGCGCATCCAGTCGCATCCCGACCTCGAACTGGTTGGGCTGCATTGTTATACGCCCGACAAGATCGGTCGCGACGCCGGTGAGATCGTCGGCCTCGACCCGGTCGGGGTGACGGCCACCGGCACGGTCGAGGAGATCGTCGCCGCCCGTCCGGATGTCCTCACCTTCCACGGCGTCTTCCCCGACGAGGACCTCTACGTCCAGGTTCTCGAGGCCGGGATCAACGTAGTGACCACGGCGGACTGGATCACCGGATTCCATCGCGACATCAATCACCCGCACCACTCCGGACGCAAGGTCAGCGAGGTGATCGCCGAGGCCTGCGAGCGCGGCGGCGCAACCTTCTACGGCACCGGTATGAACCCCGGTCTGGCGCAGATCCTCGGGATCGTGCACACCGCCGACGTCGCCGACATCGAGAACGTCACGGTGATCGAATCCGTCGACGTCTCCTGCCACCATTCCGTCGACACCTGGAAGGCGGTCGGATACGGCCTGCCCGTCGACGACCCCAGCATCCCCGATTCGCTGTACAAGTACACCGCGGTGTTCGCGGACTCGGTCTACCTGATGGCCGACGCCTTCGATCTCGGACTCGACGAGGTGACCTTCTCCTACGAACTGGGCGCCTGCACCAAGGACGTCGACCTCGGCTGGTATCAGCTCCCGGAGGGTTCGCTGGGCGGCAGCTACATCAAATACCAGGGCATGGTCGACGGTGTGGCGCGCGTCGAATCCCACCTCGAATGGCAGATGACACCGCACACCGATCCGTCGTGGAACATCCAGGCCTGCTACATCACCCAGGTCACCGGCGACCCGAACATCTACTCCAAGCACATGATTTTCCCGCGTAAGGGCTTCGACCTCAGCAAGCCGGAGAACTTCGCATCCATCGGCATGACCGTCACCGGACTCCCGGCCCTCAACTCGATCCGGTCCGTCGTGGCGGCACCTCCGGGCATCGTGACGAGTGCCGACCTCCCGCTGCGATCATTCGCCGGGCGGTTCGCGATCTGATGAGAGGTGTTGCGACCCTTCGTGGCTCGTCGCTAGCGCTCCTCGCACCTCAGGGAGCAAGAATAATGGTCGCTTCGCTCCTCGCACCTCAGGGAGCAATGGGGGTCGGTTCAAGCTCTGACGAGAGGTCAGCCGAGGTCGATGGTCACCCCGGTGAGTTCGGCACCGATGTCCCACAACCGCGCCGCGACGTCGCGGTCCTTCGCCTTCGCCGACGGCTCAACCAGCACCGGAGGGCCGGCGAGCCCGAAACCGCCCACCGGACCGTAGTATTCGCCGCCCTGCGCCTTCGGGTCGGTGCCGGCGCGGAGGACCGACAACGCCCCGTCGGGCGGGTCCATGATGAATCGGTCGGTGAGCCATCGCAGCGAGGACGCGTGATAGGCCCACTGCAGGAACCGGCTCTGCTCGCGCATCACGCCGGTGCGGGTTCCGCCCGGGTGCGCGGCGAGCGAGATCGCCGGCGCCTCCGCGCTTCTCATCCGACGATCGAGTTCGAGCGCGAACAGCATCTGGGCGAGCTTCGCCCGCGAGTAGGCACCGGCACTGGTGAACGCACGGTCCATCGGGAGGTCCGTGAAGTCGATGTTCCCGGCTCGGTGCGCGTGACTGCCGACGGTGACCACCCGCCCGGCGT
The DNA here is from genome assembly GCF_005502615.1 of Gordonia sp. ALPHA1B1. Taxonomy (NCBI): domain Bacteria; kingdom Bacillati; phylum Actinomycetota; class Actinomycetes; order Mycobacteriales; family Gordoniaceae; genus Gordonia; species Gordonia sp. ALPHA1B1. The sequence goes on from NZ_SCOC01000010.1 coordinate 150,935, forward strand.
CGGCTGCCAGGATCAGATCCATCAGCCGGCCGGTGAGTGCGTAATGACCGAGATAGTTGGTCCCGAAGTCCATCTCGAACCCGTCCGGGGTGAGTTCGTGCCGCGCCCGCATGACTCCGGCATTGTTCACCAGCAGATCGACGGTCGCGTGCCGGCGTCGGATCTCCTCGGCCGCGGATCGCACGGAATCCAGACTCGCCAGATCGAGATCGACGATCTCCACCTCGGCGCCCGGAACCTTCGCGACGATGTCGTCGCGGGCCTCCGCAGACGTTTGAGAATTGCGGCACGCCAGCACGACGCGAGCGCCCAGAGTCGCCAGCCCGAGCGCGATCTCGCGCCCGATCCCCGAGTTCGCCCCGGTCACCACCGCGACCCGTCCGGTTTGCGGAGGCGCGTCGGCCAACGTCCACCCCGACTTCACATCTGCCCCCTCCGGCACCGGCTCGAACGACGATGTTGTTCGTATCACATGGCGCCGGAGGGAGCGAGAGTCAGGCGCTCACGGCCTCCGGGGTGGCGCTGCTGAATTGTCCGGCGGGCGCGAAGCGGGCGAGGACCTCGTCGTGCGGCTCTTCGGCCACCGCGGCGATGAAGCCCTCCACGTCCTCGCGGGTCCGCAGACCGAGCAGCGGATTCGGTTCGGAGAGGAGACCGAACAGGGCCGACGCGATGGCGGGACTGACGGCGGCAGCCGGAAACGACAACTCCAGGTGGGTCGCGTAGTCGGGGTCGCCCAGGTAGAGGCGGGTGACCTCGACGGCAGCCCGTCCGCGTCGCTCCCAATGCTTCTCGAATTCCGCCGACAGCCATTCGGCGGTGAACTCGCCCTCGTGGCCGCGAGCGGCCTTCACCAGTTCGGCGACCTGGATCAGCGAGTTCTGCGCACCCTGCCCCGCAACCGGGTCGACGGCGATCGCGGTGTCACCGATCGCCGCTACCGGATGCCCGCCCGCGGTGGTGGCGACAGCCTGCCGCACGGTCGGGGTGACCGCACCCTTGAGCCACGACACCGGATCGGACTCGATGACCTGCAACCGGTCGATGACCGGCGCATCCTCCGGGAAGTATTCGGCGAAAATGCCGGAGATGGTCTGCCGGGCCGAGACCGCGTCGTGGACGTCATCGATCCGGGCGGCCCACGCCCCGTCGGGCTTGGCGAAGACGATGAACGACCACGTCGGGCCGGCGTCCTTGTGCAGGAACGGTCCGACGAAGATCTCACCGTTCTGCGCATCCAGGTTGAACAGCGAGTGGTCGCCGCCCGCGCTGCTGCGGTAGGCGAAGGACTCCGGGCCGTGGTCGACGCCGGTCAGGGTGACCTGCAGCAGACGACGCTGCGGTTCCCGGTAATGCGTGCGCGACTCGTCGACCGGGAACAGCGTCGACAGTCCGCCCTTGCCGGTGGCGACGAGAGTGATGTCGGCGTCGGCGGCGATCGCGTCGAGACGGTCGAGGCCGACGTGTCCGACCTCGAATCGGCCGCCGCGGTCCAAGAACCGGGCGAGCCGGTCGTCGGCGCGGAGGCGGAGGTCGACGGCCTGGGCGACGTAGCCGTAGTCCGGGTTGAACTCGAGAACCGCGGCGCGCTCGTCGCCGCTGCCGGAGTACAACCGGGCGCTGATGCCGGTGGTGTTGCTGACCTCGTACAGGTCCTCGATGATCTCGGCATCCCACTCGCGGGACTTGCCGAACAGGACACCGACACCGGTCGGCGGCACCTTGTCGCGCAACGACTCGCGGTCCCGGTCGCTGTAGAGCGTGACGTCGAACCCGGCGTCGAGGAAGCCGAGGGCGGCGCTGGTCCCGGCCAGCCCGGCCCCGATGATCGCGACCGATCGTCGTGCTGTCATGAATGGATCTCCCCTGGTTGTCGGCGTGGAATGACTGCTCGACAGCGTGCCGGGGCGATCGGTGTGGCTGAAGGGTTAGACGCACCGAGAACGAATCGGCGCGTCGGCGCCGGCTCGGGTGGGGACGCTATGCGTCGTCGCGAACCCGGCGGTACCGCTCGTAGATCACCTGTCCGCCGTAGGTCCGGGTCTCGGCGAGCGACAGCCGGATCGTGTCGGCGACCGGCGGCAGCAACGGGGTACCGCCACCGACGATGACCGGGTAGCGGAAGATGCGGAACTCGTCGACGAATCCGAGTTCGATTGCCTGCCGGGCCAAGTCGGCGCCGCCGATCTCCACGTCGCCGTCGGTCGAGTCCAGCACCGCGGTGAGCTCGTCGGCCAGCGATCCCTGCGCCAACCGCGCGTTGCCCTCGACCGACGTGAGGGTGCGGCTGAAGACCACCTTGGGCAGCGCCGACCAGAGGTCGGCGAACGCGGCATCCGCGTCGTTCTCACGCATCCGCGGGTCGGTCTCCCAAACCAGCATCGTCTCGTAGAGCCGGCGGCCGCACACGAACGCGCCGAGCTCGCCGACCCGTTCGGTGTGGAACGCGAACAGATCGTCAGAGGGGACCGACCAGTTGAAGTTGCCGTCGCGGTCGGAGATGAAGCCGTCCACCGAGACGCCCATCGACAAGAGCAGCATGCGGGGATGTTACGACGCCTCGCCGACACAGTCGCGGACTCCGACGCAGCAGGTGAATCCACGAGTCTGCTGTGAGGTCCGACGACACCCCGCTCGTGCCAGGCTTCCCTCAGGTGCGGGCAAGTACCATCGCCCTCTGTGCGTACGCCCCTGACCGATGCGACACCCGTCGCAACCCCGAACGAGGACGCCGCGACCGGCAACACGTCCGGGTACCGGCTGGACCTCGACGGGCTGCGCGGCATCGCGATCGCGCTGGTCGCGATCTTCCATGTCTGGTTCGGCCGGGTCTCCGGCGGCGTCGACGTCTTCCTGACCCTGTCCGGTTACTTCTTCGTCGCGTCTCTGCTCAAGCACGTCCTGGCGACCCAGCCCACGACGAGTTCCTGGGGCGCGGCGATCAATCCGTGGCCGCGATTCTCCCGGCTCCTGCGCCGGTTGCTGCCCGCTCTGCTGCTGGTCCTCGCGGTCACCGCCGGACTGATCGCGCTGATCATGCCGACGACGCGTTGGGGACCGCTCGGGGCCGAACTGCAGGCCAGTGCCCTGTACTACCAGAACTGGCACCTCGCGTTCGAGTCGCAGGACTACGCGGCCGCCGACTCCGCGAACAGCCCGATGCAGCATCTCTGGTCCATGTCGATGCAGGGCCAGTTCTTCGTCCTCACCCTCGTCTGCGCGCTGGCACTGGGCGCGGTGCTGCGTGCCCTCGGCCGGCGATCCGCATTCTTCGCCGACCCCAAGGTGGTCCGTGGAGTCGTCGGGATCGCGCTCGGCGTCGTCGCACTGGGCTCCTTCGCGTGGGCCAACTACCGCCACGGGATCAACCAGCCCTTCACCTACTACGACACCGTGGCCCGTCTGTGGGAACCGCTCGTGGGCGGACTCCTCGCGGTGTGGATGCCGCGGATCGCGCTGTCGCAGCGGGTGCGTGACCTACTGGGACTCGTGGCCCTGGGCCTTATCGTGACGTGTGGCTGGTGGATCGCCGGCGTCCAGGAATACCCCGCGGCGTGGGCGCTCGTCCCCGTGGGAGCGACGCTGATCCTCATCTGGGTCGGCTCGTCCCAGACCGCCCCCATCGATCAGGCCCCCGTCGATCAGAAGACGGCGTCCGGCCAGACCTCGATCCGATCCGGGGTGAGCCGCGGTCTCGCCCATCCCCGGCTGGTGTGGCTGGGCTCGATCGCCTACGCGCTGTATCTGTGGCACTGGCCGCTGCTCATCTTCTACCTGGCGTGGCGCTATCAGGACGATGTCTCGTGGTTCGAGGGCACCGCCATCCTGGCCGTGTCCGTGCTGCTCGCCTGGCTGACCACGAAGTACGTCGAGGCGCCGCTGCGTGCCGGGTCGGCGAAGCGGAAGCAGTCCCCGGTGCCGCCCGATGCCGATGGCGTGGTCGCGCGGCCGCCGTTCGAGAAGACCAGAGGCTACCGGCGCGCCCTCGTCGCGGTACTGGTCGTCATCAGCGTCGCAGCCGGCGCCGCCGCGGTGACCTGGCAGCGCGACGCCGCCAACGCCACCCTCGACACCCAGAACCTCGACCCACGGCTGTACCCGGGTGCGCGGGCATTCCTCGACGGCGCTCCGGTACCGAACGTGACCGCACAACCGAGTCCCCAAGTCGTCGACATGGACTGGCCGATCACCTCCTACGACTCGATCATCAGCGGCTGGAAGGACCCGTCCATCAAGGTCGGGCACTACGGCAACGTGAACGCCACCCGAACTATCGCGCTGGTTGGCGGTTCGCATGCGGAACAGTGGATCACCGCGCTCGACGCCATCGGCAAGCGCCACGACTTCCGCGTGACCACCTACCTCAAGGTCGGGTGCGCCCTCACGACCGAGCACGTGTTCACGTGGTTCGGCCAGAAGTACTACCAGTGCAACGACTGGTCGCGTCGCGTCATGGAGCGGCTCGCCGTCGACAAGCCGGATGTCGTGTTCACCAACAGCACCCGGCCCGTCGAGTCGGGCGACGGCGACTACGTCCCCAAGGACTACGAAGAGATCTTCGCCGAGTTCCGCGACCGCGGGCAGCGGGTCGTCGCGGTCCGCGACAACCCCTGGGCGACCGGACAACTCAAGCCGCCGGAGTGTCTCGCCAGCGGACGCAAACCCGAGGTGTGCGGCGTGCCCCGAGCACAGGCGATGGCGCCGGCCGACCCCGCCGCCGCGCTCGCCGGCGAGTTCCCCAACATGAGCTTCCTCGACTACACCGACGCCATGTGCGACGACGAGTACTGCCCCGCGGTCGTCGGGAACATCCTGGTGTGGCACGACTTCCACCACCTCTCGGCGACCTTCGTCCGCAGCCTGATCCCCGCCGTCGAAGCCGACCTCCAGCGGTCGCTGGGCTGGTGGTGACCCTTCGTGACGCTCGCAAGCTCGCTCCTCAGGGAGCGGGAGATGTGACCGCCGTCAGCACCGCCCGTGGCCCGGCGAACACCGTCTCGCGGACGTGGTTCCGGGCGAGAGTCCAGACGGGACAGTCACATCGACCCGCGACACCGCGCGCGTCGACGCCATGGTCGCGGCACAACGCGATGGCGCGGCGCAGGTGGAAACCCTGCGTCACGATGACCACCTCGTCGACGCCGAATACCTCGCGGGCGCGTCGGCAGCTCGCCGCGGTGTCGAGGCCGGCCGGGTCGTCGACGATCGCCTGCGGGTGGACACCACGTTCCTCGAGATAGCTTCGCATCACCGCGGGTTCGTTTCCAGCCTCCTCGGAACCGTTGCCCGAGTTGATGATCCGGTCCACTCCCCCGGACCGGTACAGCTCCAGCGCCGTGTCGAGCCGGCCTCGCACGTAGTCGCCGGGCGAGCCGTCGTCGTAGACGAGGGAACCCAGCACCAGCAGCGTGGACCGGCGGGCCGGCGCCGTCGCGTCGTCGATCCTGCCGACCGACGAGAAGTACATCCAGGTGACGGCCAGGGTGATCCACAGTTCGACCAGCACCAGCAGCACCGGTACGACGAGACGAGCACCTGACCTCACCCCTACAACGTAGGGGGACCGACTCCCAACATGCCCATTCGAGCCCCGACCCGGCAGTCGCCCCGTGATACTGAGGGGACCTCGGTCGCGCTCAGCCTGTGCGCGCATCCATTTCGTGGTGTGAAAGTGATGGTGCGATGCCGTACATGCCGGTCACCTCGTCGATGTTCCTCCTCGCCGAGACGCGGGAGCAGCCCATGCACGTGGGCGGACTCCAACTGTTCGTACCGCGCGAGGGCCAGTCGTCGAGCGAACTCGCCGAAGAGATCATCGAGGCGTTCTGCGGCTGCACCGAAGTCCATCCGACCTTCCGCAAGCGGCCGGCGGTACCAGTGACCCTGCTGGGCAACGTGGCGTGGTCCTTCGACGACGAGATCGACTTCGACTACCACGTCCGCCGGACTGTGCTCCCCCGCCCCGGCCGCGTCCGCGAGCTGCTGCGATACGTCTCCCTCAACCATGGGGCCCTGATGGACCGGTTCCGACCGATGTGGGAGATCCACGTCATCGAGGGTCTCGACGACGGCCGGGTGGCGCTCTACAGCAAGATCCACCACTCCGTCGTCGACGGCGTCTCCGCGTTGCGCCTGCTCCAGCGGACCTTGTCCGACGACCCTGACGACCGGTCGGGTACTGCACCCTGGGACCCGGCGCTGGTCGAGCGTCGACCCCCGCGCCCCTCGCCGAGTCTGCGCAGCCGGGTGTCCGGCCTGGCGAACGTGGCAGGCCAGGTCGCCGGCCTCGGGCCCGCGGCCGCGAAGGTCGCGGTGGCCGGCCTCCGCGACCCGGAGTTCGTCGCCCCACTGGGACGGGCCCCGCGCACGATTCTCGACGTCGCGATCGGGAGCGCCCGCCGATTCGCCTCGCAGCAGTGGGAGATCGACCGTCTTCGGGCAGTGGCCGATTCCCGGAACATCACCCTCAACGACGTGATCGTCGCGATGTGTTCAGGAGCCCTGCGGTCGTACCTCATCGACCAGGACGCCCTGCCCGACGCCCCGCTCATCGCGGCGGTGCCGGTGTCGATGCACACCGACGGCGATGACGACGGCAACGCGGTGACCGCCATCCTGGTGAGTCTCGCGACCGATGAGCCGGATCCCGAACGCCGCCTCGACAAACTCGTCGAGTCGGCGCGCCACAGCAAGTCGGTGGTCCGGGGCCTTCGTCCGCTGCAGGCGCTCGCGCTGGGAGCGGCGAATTTCGCGCCGCTCGCCTTCGCGACCGTGCCCGGCTTCGTCCAGTACGTCCCCCCGCAGTTCAACATCATCATCAGCAACGTCCCCGGGCCGTCGAAGCACCTGTACTGGAACGGCGCCCGCCTCGACGGGGTGTACCCGGTCTCCATCCCGACGCAGGGTCTCGCGCTCAACATCACGGTGACCAGCACCGCCGAGCACATCAACTTCGGGCTGATCGGCGCCCGGGCCCAGCTCCCGAGCCTGCAACGCCTGCTCACGCACCTCGATACGGCGCTCGAGGAACTCGAGAAGGTCGCGCGAACCCGGTGACGTCTCCGGGCACCCGCGGCCCGGACGTGGCCTCGGACACCCTGACTCGACAGTAAGTTACTGGCGAGTATCATCTGATATGAGGTAGACCAGCGTAATTAGGCCAGCCTTGGCAGCGCGCCGGTGGCGCAACGAATTACGGTTACCTGTAGTACACCGCCCCGTGGTACCCAGCCTCGCGTTCCGCGACCGGGGGCGGACGACCTAGACGAAAGGCCGGTACGCGCCCGTGACTACCACGACGATTGCCATCGGCACGACAGCCGCGGTGATCAGCCTCCTCTGCTGGTACCTGTTCCTCGGTGGCGTGGTGCGGATCTTCCGCACCATCAAGCTCGGGCACAAGGTCGACAGCTCCCGCTTCTGGCCCATCCTCCCGCGCTTCCTGACGATGATGAAGGAATTCATCGTCCACACGCGGATGGTCAAGTTCCGCACCGTCGGCTGGGCGCACTGGCTCGTGATGGTCGGCTTCCTCGGTGGATTCCTGCTGTGGTTCGAGGCCTACGGACAGTCCATCAACCCGGAGTTCCACTGGCCCGTCTTCGGTGACACCTTCGCGTGGCACCTCTGGGACGAGCTGCTCGGCATCGCCACCGTCGTCGGCATCATCGTGCTGATCGTGATCCGCCAGCTCAACCACCCGCGCGTCCCCGAGCGGCTGTCGCGCTTCGGTGGTTCGCGCTTCGGACCGGCCTACTTCGTCGAGGCCATCGTGCTGCTCGAAGGCCTCGGCATGATCCTGGTCAAGGCGTCGAAGATCGCGACCTACGGTCACGCGAACGCCTACTCCGATTTCTTCACCATGCAGGTCGCGAAGATTCTCCCGGCCTCGCCGACGCTGGTGTCGATCTTCGCCGTGATCAAGCTGATGAGCGGCATGGTCTGGCTGGCCATGGTCGGCATGAACATCAGCTGGGGCGTTGCCTGGCACCGTTTCTCGGCCTTCTTCAACATCTACTTCAAGCGCGAGCAGGACGGCGGCGTCGCCCTCGGTGCCGCGAAGCCGATGATGAGCCAGGGCAAGGTCCTCGACATGGAGACCGCCGATCCCGATGTCGACGCGTTCGGCGCCGGCAAGATCGAGGACTTCTCGTGGAAGGGCTGGCTCGACTTCACCACGTGTACCGAGTGTGGTCGCTGCCAGTCGCAGTGTCCGGCCTGGAACACCGGCAAGCCGCTGAGCCCCAAGCTGCTCATCATGTCGCTGCGCGACCACGGCAACGCCAAGGCCCCGTACCTGCTCGCCGGTGGCCGCAAGGACATGGGCGGCGACGAGGTAGGCCTCGTCGACGCCGACGGCAACGTCCTCGAGGACAAGCTCAACGCGATCCCCGAGTCGGCGCGCGCCGAGGCGGCGCGCAAGCTCGTCGGCGAGTCCAAGGGTGATCTGGGCGGCGGTCAGGTCGTCGAAGCCGTGGAGGGTGAGTTCGATCCCGAGGCCCTCGGCGCCGTCATCGACACCGAGACCCTGTGGAGCTGCACCACCTGCGGTGCCTGCGTCGAGCAATGCCCGGTCGACATCGAGCACGTCGACCACATCCTCGACATGCGCCGCTACCAGGTCCTGATCGAGTCGGACTTCCCGACCGAGTTGGCCGGCATGTTCAAGAATCTCGAGAACAAGGGCAACCCGTGGGGCCAGAACGCCTCCGCGCGCACCGCCTGGATCGACGAGATGGACATCGAGATCCCGGTCTTCGGCAAGGACGTCGAGTCGTTCGAGGGCTTCGAGTATCTGTTCTGGGTCGGCTGTGCCGGTGCCTACGAGGACCGCGCGAAGAAGACCACCAAGGCCGTCGCCGAGCTCCTCGACATGGCCGCGGTGAACTTCATGGTCCTCGGCGAGGGCGAGACCTGTACCGGCGACTCCGCACGACGTGCCGGCAACGAGTTCCTCTTCCAGATGCTCGCGCAGCAGAACATCGAGATGCTCGGCGAGGTCTTCGCGACCGCGCCCGAGCAGCGCAAGAAGGTCGTCGTCACCTGTGCGCACTGCTTCAACGCACTGGGCAACGAGTACCCGCAGCTGGGCGCGAAGTACGAGGTCGTCCACCACACGCAGCTGCTCAACCGTCTCGTGCGCGAGAAGCGACTCGTTCCGGTCGCACCGCTCGGCGAGGGCGTCACCTACCACGACCCGTGCTACCTGGGCCGCCACAACAAGGTCTACGACGCCCCGCGTGAGTTGATGGGTGCGGCAGGTTCGACGCTCACCGAGATGCCGCGCCACGGCGAACGGTCCATGTGCTGTGGTGCCGGCGGTGCCCGTATGTGGATGGAAGAGCAGATCGGCAAGCGGATCAACATCGACCGGGTCGACGAGGCGCTCGATACTCTCGGCGACACCACCGGCGATCAGGTCAAGAAGGTCGCGACCGGCTGTCCGTTCTGCCGCGTCATGCTCACCGACGGTGTGACCGCCCGGACGAGCGGTACCGAGTCCGAGGGCAAGGTCGAGGTCGTCGACGTCGCGCAGTTGCTGCTCGAATCGGTGAAGCGCGACCGGACCGAGGTCAAACTCGGCGGCCGGTTCCTCGGACCGCGTCCCACCCTCGCCGAGCCGGAGCCGGAACCCGAGCCCGAGAAGGTGCCCGCGGCGGCGACTGCGTCGGCCGCGACCACCGAGGCCGCGCCGAAGCCGAAGGTCGGCCTGGGCATGAAGGGCGGCAAGAAGCCGGGCGCGGCGGCCAAGACCGCGGCACCGGAAGCACCCGCCGAGAAGAAGCCGGCATCGAAGGGCTTCGGCATGAAGGGCGGCAAAAAGCCCGGCGCCGCAGCGGCGTCGGCCGCCCCGGAGCCGGCAACCGCCGAGACCGCAGCCGAGGCACCCGCCGAGAAGAAGCCCGCAGCCAAGGGCTTCGGCATGAAGGGCGGCGCCAAGCGTCCCGGTGCCGCGAGCAAGCCCGCCGGTGGTACCGCCGAGCCGGTGCCGGCCGAGGCCGAGTCGTCCGAGGCGGTCAAGGAGGAGGTCGCCGAGGCCACCACCGAGACGCCGCAGGCCGAGAAGAAGCCCGCATCCAAGGGCTTCGGCATGGGCAAGGCCAAGCGCCCGGGTCAGAAGACCACCAACGCGGCGGCCCCCGCCGCCGGGGTGACCGCGCCCGCCGAGAGCAAGGTCGACGAAAGCGAATCGGCCCCGGACGCCGCCCCCACCGTGGACACGGAATCGGCTTCGGCGACAGCGGGAACGACGACAGCGGAGTCGGCTACCGCGGGATCGGCGACGGAATCACCTCGCGCTGCGGCAACGGAAGAGAAGCCCGGCAAGGCCAAGGGCTTCGGGATGTCCGCGGGCAAGAAGCGGCCCGGCGGTATCGGCAAGGCCGCGGCCAAGCCGGCTGCGGCACCTGCCGAGGCTGCGGACGCCCCCGCTCCCGAGGCGGACGTCGAACCTGCCGAGACCGCCGAGGCACCGGCTGCCGAGGCTCCGGCTGCTGAGACCCCAGCCGCCGAGGCACCGCAGGGCGGCTCGGCCGCCGTGCTGACCGAGGAGAAGCCGGCCAAGGCCAAGGGCTTCGGCATGGCCGCGGGCAAGAAGCGACCGGGCGGCGCGAGCAAGGCCGCACCGGCAGCTGCTCCGACTCCGGAATCGGCTGAGCCAGAACCCGAGGCCCCGCAGGCCGAGGAGGCACCAGCCGAGGCCGCAGCGACCGAAGCGCCTGTGAACGAGGCCCCGGCCGCCGAGGCTCCGGTAACAGAGGCCGACGACGCGGGGACGGCCGAGGTCGAGACCGCGGGCAACGCAGACGACCCCGACACAGAGGCGGCGCCTGCGGCGTCGAGCAACGGTTCGTCCGCCGCTCGCACGGTCGCCGAGACCGGGGCGTCGAAGGCCAAGGGCTTCGGCATCGCGGCCGGCAAGAAGCGGCCCGGCCACAAGTAGATCGCAGTACCGCAGAACGGGCTCCGACCATTCGGTCGGGGCCCGTTCTGCATCGGGCGGGCCGTCCGGACGCGACCACCCGATCGACATGTCGTGTCTCGACATCCTGCCGAGGACCGCCGACTGTGACATCGTGAGCCAAGGCAACAGTTCACTGAATCCGACCGGCGGGAGGCGAACTCGGCAGTCGAGGACAACGCGGTCAAACAGTCACCCGGCATGAGTGTGCCGACCCTGACCGCGATGGTGGTCGGCTCGATGATCGGTGCCGGGGTGTTCTCCCTGCCTGCCCGATTCGGCTCGTCCGCAGGCGTTTTCGCGGCCATCATCGCCTGGACCATCGCCGGCGTCGGGATGCTGACCCTGGCACTCGTCTTCCAGCGGTTGGCGATTCGCCGACCAGAGCTCGACTCGGGCGTATTCGCCTATGCCAAGGCCGGTTTCGGGGATTACGTCGGCTTCAACTCGGCGTTCGGATACTGGGCGAGCGCCTGTGCGGGCAACGCCTTCTACTGGGTGTTCATCATGAGCACCATCGGCAAGGCCTGGCCCGCGCTCGGTGAGGGTGACACCGTGATCGCCGCACTGCTCTCGACCGTCGGGATCTGGGTCTTCGCCGCCCTGATCGCCCGCGGCGTCAAGGATGCCGCCGCGATCAACCGGATCGTCACCGTCGCCAAGATCGTGCCGATCCTGGTGTTCATCGCGGTCGCGGTCGTCGCCATCGACGTCGGCGTCTTCACGGACAACTTCTGGGGCACCGAGGACGTCACCGCGGGAGCCATCTTCGACCAGGTACGCAACACGATGATCATCATCGTGTTCGTGTTCCTCGGGATCGAGGGCGCGAGCGTGTACTTCCGCTACGCGCGACGACGCGAGGACGTCGGCCGTGCGACCATCCTCGGCTTCGTCAGCGTGCTGTGCGTGTTCGCCTCGGTCACCCTGCTCTCCTACGGGATACTCCCGCAGGCCGAGATCGCGGCGCTCCGGCAACCGTCCATGGCTCCGCTGCTGGCCGAGATCGTGGGCAGCTGGGGGACGGCGTTCATCAGTTTCGGGGTCGTCATCTCGGTCCTCGGCGCCTACCTCGCGTGGACCCTGATGGCCGCCGAGGTGTTGTTCATCCCGGCCCAGGACAAGGACATGCCGCGCTTCCTGTCCCGACAGAACGGCGCCGGCGCCCCCATCGCGGCACTCGCACTGACCTCGTTGATGGTCCAGACGCTGATCATCGTCGTGCTGTTCGCCGAGGACTCGCTCGACTTCCTCCTCGACCTGTGCACGAGCCTGTCGCTCATCCCCTATTTCCTCGCGGCGGCCTTCGCGGTGAAGGTGGCGTTCCCCGAACGCGGGTCCGGGACGCAGGCACGTCGCGCGCTTGCGATCGCCGTCCTCGCCACCGTGTACACGGTGTTCCTCGTCTTCGCGGCCGGTCCGGAGTTCCTGATCCTGTCCTGCATCATCTATGCGCCCGGGACCATCCTGTACGTGATGGCGCGCCGCGAGAACGGTGCGCGGATCTTCCGACCGGCCGAGGCCGCGCTCTGCGGAATCCTCGTCGTCGGCGCCGTGCTCGGAATCGGCGCGCTGGCGACCGGACCAACAGCGACGACCTGCTCTTCGATGACGTCATGTGGGTCGAGAACGCCCAGCGCGACCACGCCGACTTCGTCAACAAGATGACCCAGCGGGGCGTCGAGGTGCTCGAACTCCACGCCGTCCTGGCGGCGACGCTCGAGCTGCCGGGAGCTCGTGACTGGCTACTGGACCGGACGATCGTCGCCAACCGCGTCGGCCTGGGCCTCGTCGACAGCACGCGGAGCTACCTCGAGTCGCTCACTCCGCGAGCACTCGCCGAGGTCCTGATCGGCGGGCTGGCCACCGACGATCTGCCCGACGATTTCCGTTCCGGCTATCTCAAGCTCGCCAGCGAGCAGGTCGGCGCGCGTGAATATCTTCTCCCGCCGCTGCCGAACACCCTCTACACCCGCGACACCACCTGCTGGCTGTACGGGGGGGTCACGCTCAACCCGCTGTACTGGCCGGCGCGGCGCGAGGAGACCCTGATCTACAAGGCGATCTACCTGTATCACCCCGATTTCGTCGACTCCACGGTCTGGTGGGGCGATCCCGAACAGAACTGGGGCCGTGCCACCTTCGAAGCCGGCGACATCATGCCGGTCGGCAACGGCGTCGTCCTGATGGGCATGAGCGAGCGGACCTCGCGTCAGGCGATCACCCAGGTCGCCAAGACCCTGTTCGAGAAGGGCGCAGCCGATCGGGTGGTGGTCGCGGGCATGCCGAAGTTGCGGGCGGCCATGCACCTCGACACCGTGTTCACCTTCGCCGACCGCGACATCGTCACGCTCTACCCCCGGATCATCGACGCGGTGCACACCTTCTCGCTGCTGCCGTCGGACGCGGCACCGGGCGTCGACGTCATCGACCACGGGACCGGCTCGTTCGTGGACACCGTCGCACGCTCGCTCGACCTGGACTCGCTGCGCGTGATCGAGACCGACGGCGATGTGTACCAGTCCGAGCGACAGCAGTGGGACAGTGGCAACAACGCCGTCGCCCTCGAGCCCGGGGTGGTCATCACCTACGACCGGAACACGACCACCAACACCCTGCTGCGCAAGGCCGGCGTCGAGGTCATCACCATCGTCGGGGCCGAACTCGGGCGCGGTCGCGGCGGCGGGCACTGCATGACGTGTCCGCTCATCAGGGACGCGGTCGACTACTAGCCGACGACCAGCGTGCCGGGAAGCAGGCACCCCGACACGCGCCAGAAACGCATTTGCCACCGGCTGCGACAATGTACCCGTGAGTAGGCCCCATGTTTCGCACCTCAACCAGAACCTCAAGCCGCTCGAGCAGTCGCTCAAGCTGCAGAACGTGTGCTACGAGATCCGCGGTCCCGTCCACGCGCACGCGCAGCGGCTCGAGGCGGAGGGCCATAGAATCCTCAAGCTGAACATCGGCAACCCGGCGCTGTTCGGTTTCGAGGCCCCCGACGTGATCATGCGCGACATGATCCACGCCCTCCCCTACGCGCAGGGCTACTCCGAGTCGGCCGGTGTCCTGTCCGCGCGTCGTGCCGTGGTGACTCGCTACGAGCTCATCCCCGACTTCCCGTACTTCGACGTCGACGACGTCATCCTGGGCAACGGCGTCTCCGAGCTCATCACGATGACGATGCAGGCGCTGCTGAACGACGGCGACGAGGTCTTGATCCCGGCACCCGACTACCCGCTGTGGACCGCGATGACCTCGCTGTCCGGCGGGCAGCCCGTGCACTACCGCTGCGACGAGGAGAACGGGTGGAACCCCGACGTCGCCGACATCGCCGCGAAGATCACCGACCGCACCAAGGCGATCGTCATCATCAACCCGAACAATCCGACCGGCGCGGTCTACTCACGGGAGGTGCTCGAGCAGCTGGTCGAACTCGCCCGCGAGCATTCGCTGCTGATCCTCGCCGACGAGATCTACGACAAGATCATCTACGACGACGCCGAGCATGTGAACGTGGCCTCGCTGGCGCCGGATCTGTTGTGCCTCACCTTCAACGGCCTGTCGAAGGCGTACCGCGTCTGCGGTTACCGCGCCGGGTGGGTCGTGATGACCGGACCGAAGGACCACGCGCGCGGGTTCATCGAGGGCATGGGCATCCTGGCGTCGACGCGCCTGTGCGCCAACGTGCCGGGCCAGCACGCGATCCAGGTGGCGCTCGGCGGTTACCAGTCCATCGAGGCCCTGGTCTCGCCCGGAGGCCGGTTGTACGAACAGCGGAACGTGACCTGGGAGAAGCTGAACGAGATCCCCGGGGTCAGCTGCGTCAAGCCCAAGGGCGCGCTGTACGCCTTCCCCCGCCTCGACCCCGAGGTGTACGAGATCCACAACGACGAGCTGTTCGTCCAGGACCTGTTGCTGCAGGAGAGGATCCTGGTGGTGCAGGGCACCGGGTTCAACCTCGACGACCACAACCACTTCCGCATCGTCACGCTGCCGTGGTCCCGGGATCTCACCGAGGCCGTGGAGCGGATCGGCAACTTCCTGTCGTCATATCGGCAGTGATCCCGCGGAGTTCCGCGAGAAGTCCCTGGTGAGGGCCCGGTCATCCGACCGGGCCCTCACTCCTTTTCCGGGGTCTGGACATTTGTGTAACCGTTGGTAACGTGTACCTCCATCGGCGGGGCACACACAACGAGGTGACAGATGGCTCAACAGGCGATTCGACGACCCGAGTGGCATCCGGGGACCGTCAGCAACAACGGGATCCGGCTGGCCACCTACGAGCTGGGCGATCCGTCGAAACCGACGGTGCTGCTGGTGCACGGCTGGCCGGACACCCACCACCTGTGGACCCACATCGCGCCGCGGCTGGCGGAGCAGTATCACGTGGTCGCCTATGACTGCCGCGGCTTCGGCGAGAGCGACCGCCCCCGGCAGGTCGCCGCCTACCGCCTCGACGAGCTCGCCGACGACCTGTACGCGGTCGCGGAGTCGGTGAGTCCCGACGACCCCGTACACGTGGTCGCACACGACTGGGGGTCGGTGCAGACGTGGGAGGCCGTCAGCCGCCCGCGCGCCAATGCCCGCATCGCCTCATTCGTCTCGGTGTCCGGCCCCAACCTCGACCACCTCGGTCAGTTCGTCCGCGATCAGGTCGCCAGCCCCACCCCTAGGCACCTGCGCAATGTGCTCGCGCAGTCGATGTCGTCGGCCTACACAGGCCTGTTCCAGCTTCCGGTGCTCCCCAACGTGTTGTTGCGCGCGATGGGCAATCCGGCGGTGTGGAAACAGTTCCTGCGCGCAGTCGAGGGAACGCCACCGGAGAACCTCGACGTCGCCGACTCGTTGCGCCGCGACATGGTGAGCGGCCTCGCCCTGTACCGCGCGAACATCCGCGCCAAACTCCTGCGGCCCGATCCGCGGACCACCACGGTGCCGGTGCTCCAGGTGGTCAACGAACGCGACATCGCGCTGCGGCCGGCCATCTACGACATCACGCCGACGTACGTCGCGAAACTCTGGCGCCGCGACACCCCGACCGGACATTGGCTGCCCTACACCCACCCCGACTATCTGACCGATCTCGTCCTGGATTTCCTTGCGGTGCAGACCAACAGTGGGGCCCCGGCCCCGGTCATCGAGCGGGCCCGGCTTTTCACCGAACCGAAACCTCTGGCGGGCAAACTCGTCGTGATCACCGGTGCGGGCAGCGGCATCGGACGCGAGACGGCCCTGGCACTGGCCGAACGCGGGTGCGAGCTCGTCCTGGCCGACCTCGACCTCGCGTCCGCCGACGAGACCGCCCGCGCCTGCAAGGCCGCGGGGTCGGCCGCGCACGCCTACCTCCTCGACGTCTCGGACACCGCCGAGTTCGCCACCTTCGCCGCTCGCGTCCGAGAGGCCCACGGCATCCCCGACATCGTGGTCAACAACGCCGGAATCGGTTTGGCCGGTGGGGTGTTGGCGGCCACCGACGAGCAGGTCGACCGGCTCCTCGACGTCAACCTGCGCGGCGTCGTCACCGGCAGCCGCGAATTCGGCCGGCAGATGGTCGAGCGCGGGGTCGGCGGGCACATCGTCAACATCGCGTCGGCCGCGGCGTTCACGCCGTCACGCAGCCTCGGCCTGTACTCGGCGTCGAAGGCGGGCGTCCTCCTCTTCTCCGAGTCGCTCCGCGCCGAGCTCGCCGAACACCGCATCGGCGTCAGTGCGATCTGTCCCGGGCTCGTCGACACCAACATCGTCTCCTCGACGCCGATCGCCGGCCTCGACGCCGAGACCGAACAAGCACGCCGCGATCGGCTCGACCGGTTCTACCAGCGCCGGGGATTCACCCCGGACCGGGTCGCAAGTGAGATCGTCGCGGCCATCGAGCACAACAAGGCGGTGGTGCCGGTGACCGTGGAGGCAAAGGTGGGATACCGGATCTACCGCTTCGCGCCGTGGCTGTCGCGCATCGGCGCCCGTCAGAACGTCACGGGGTGAACCACATGACGCACACCGAGGATCACGCACACGACGACGCTTCGGCCGATCCCGGCCCCGTCGAACTGCACGCCCGGAACGTGGCATTCGACTGGGATGACGTCCCGCTGCATTGGATTCCCGGCCATCCGGTCGCGTCGAACTTCATCAGCGTGCTCAACCTCCTGCTCCCGGAGGGCGAGCGGTGGTTCGTGCAGACCTACAACGAGGCCCTGCCGCTGGTCGACGACGAGGAACTCGCCTCTCGCATGCGAGGATTCATCGGCCAGGAGGCGATGCACGCCGAGGCCCACGATCACGTCCTGTGGGAGTTCCTCGATCACCACGGCATCGACCCGCGGCCCTACCAGCTGCAGATGGAGTGGATCTTCCGCAAGGTGCTCGGCCCGCTGGAGGGTGGCACCCAGGCGGCCCGCGACAAACACCTCGTCGAACGCCTCTGGCTCATCGCGGCTTTGGAGCACTACACCGCCATCCTCGGCGACTTCGCGTTGAACAACACCTGGACCCGGGTCGGGGCGCACCCCACGATGACCGACCTGTTCATGTGGCATGGCGCCGAGGAGGTGGAGCACCGCGCGGTGGCACACGATGTCGCCGCGTACTTCGGCGACGGATATCTCCGACGCGGCCGGGCGATGTTCGTGGTGCTGCCGATCCTGTTGATCCTCATCCAGCGGGGTTATCGATTCATCATGGGCCAGGACACGTCGTTGTCGTACAACTACTTCCAGAAGACCTGGCATTACCACCGTGGGGTGCGGGCCGGCGTGCTCCCGAAGATGCGGACGATCGTCTTCGCCACCTTCAGCTACTTCCGGCCCGGGTTCCGGCCGGAGGACATCGGCAGCACCGCACAGGCGGTCGCGTATCTCGCGAGCTCGCCGGCCGCGCGCAACGCGGCGTGAGTGCGGACGGGAGAGCAGGGTCATGAACCAACGCGCGCATCCGCATTCGACAACGCTCACGCAACCACCGCCCCACCTGCACGGCCGATGGCGGCACGACCCGCTGCTCACCGTCGGCACCATGATGTTCCGGGCGTGGTGGCCGGTCTGGCGTCCGCTGTCACCGCTGCGCCGAGGTGCGGTGCGCGACGGGGCCACCCGGGTCCGGATCGTCGGACGCGAGGTGGTCGCGCACGACGAGAACGTCATCGCGCTCACCCTCGCCGCCGCGGACGGTGGCGCGCTGCCGAACTGGCACGCCGGGGCGCACATCGATCTGTTGTTGCCGTCGGGACGCATGCGGGAGTACTCACTGTGCGGCGACACCGCGGATCGGGAGCACTACCGGATCGCGGTGCGCCGGATTCCCGACGGCGGTGGCGGTTCGGTCGAGGTCCACGACTCGTTGCGTGTCGGCGACGTCTTCTCGATCAAGGGTCCCCGCAACGCCTTTCCGTTCGCGGTCCCCGGCCGCGGATCACCTGCGCGCCGAATCCGCTTCGTCGCGGCCGGAATCGGCATCACCCCGATCCTGCCGATGCTCGCCACGGCCGAGCGCTTCGGGCTGGACTGGTCGATGATCTACACCGGCCGCACCGCCGAGTCGATCCCGTTCCTCGACGAGGTGGCAGCGTTCGGCGACCGCGTCACCATCCGGACCGACGACGTCCACGGACTGCCGAGCATGGCCGATCTGGTCGGTCCCGTCGACGCCCCCGCCGACCTCGCCGTCTACTGTTGCGGCCCGGTTCCCATGCTGGAGGGGCTTCGCCGTCATCTCGCGACACGCGCCGACATCGAGCTGCACTACGAGCGGTTCAGCCCGCCACCGGTGGAGAACGGCTCCGAGTTCACGGTGACGCTGGCCTCGACCGGTCAGGAGATCCCGGTCGCCGCAGACGAATCGGCGCTCGCCGCGATCCGCCGAGTGGTGCCGTCGGTACCGTACTCGTGCCGGCAGGGATTCTGCGGCACCTGCAAGGTCAGGACGCTGTCCGGCGAGGTCGACCACCGCGACAACATCCTGACCGAGCCCGAGCGCGCGGCCGGGACCATGCTGACCTGCGTATCACGCAGTCCCGGCGGGAATCTCACCCTCGACCTCTGAGCCCTTCTGCTCCCTAGTCCGAAAGAACGCCCTGCCCCCTGCTCCCTGAGGAGCGCTGGCGACAACCCCTTCTGCTCCCTGAGCCTGGATCCGTGGATGGGTGCGGGGTGTCGATGACAAGAAAATGCCCTCTGAGCTGGAATGATTGGTGGTGTTGAGACAACAAAACATTCCAGCTCAGAAG
>NZ_SCOC01000011.1:0-166583 GCF_005502615.1 Gordonia sp. ALPHA1B1
ACCTCCGCCGAGATCGCGCTACGGGTCGGCTACGCGAACGCCGAGACTCTGCGCTCCCTCCTGCGTAGGGAGCGACGCCGTTCCTGACCTATCGCCATGCCTGTAGCCGGTGTGCTAGTGCTCGACTGGAACCACCTCTCAGCACGTCGCGTCGACGCTCCTGCGTCGCCCCTGGACGACCCACTCGACACGCCCGCAGCACAGGTCATGTGACGTGTCCCGGCTTCGCGGACGGTCGGGGTTGGGTGGCTGTGATGTCGCTGCGTTCTCGTCGAGGGGGTCAGCAGACTCGATCAGGGTCGATTGGGATGAGACGCGAAGGCGGTCAGGTCAGGGCGGCCGAAGCAGGCCGGCGGGGTAGCGTCGGTCACGTCGAGGTCTTTCGGATGGATGGCGTAGGAACCTCCATCGTCGGGAGATCTCGACGTCTATCTGCGGACCGACGCGTTCGGCCGACCTACACCCTCATCTGGGAAGAGCCGCTAATTCCTGCTATTCCCTTTCACCTCGACGAAAAAGAATGTCGGAAACACGCTATTTGATGTAGAAGTTCGTGCATTTCTCGGTATCATTGCGGCCAATGAATACTGCGCTTCACAAATCTGATGCTCTTGCCGATTTGCAATCGTTGATCCGTGTGTACTCGAGCAAGCATCATTGTCTGGCGCTTGCGGTCGTTTTAGGAGAACACAACCAAATCAACTTGCAAAAACGATTTCATGAATGCCCGCAAGGTGTACGAACGTTGGTCAGTGTCGGTCCGTATTTGGTGGTGGGGGCGTTGTGAGCACACTTTCGGTGATCGTTCCGGCATATAACGAGGCCGACACGATCAGACGATGCCTGGACCATCTGATCACCCAGACCAGGCACGTCGACGAGATCATCGTCATCGACAACTCGTCGACGGACACGACCGCGGCCATCGTCGACGAGTTCGCGGAACACAACGACAACGTCCGGCGCATCGTCGAGCCTCGGCCCGGGGTCATCCCGGCGCGCAATTGTGGATTCGATTCCGCCACGTCGGACATCATCGCAAAAACCGATGCGGACTCGTTCGTGCGGGAGGACTGGGCCGAGCGGATCGTGACGTTCTTCGATTCCGAGGAAGGACAGGCTTACGACGGTCTGACGGGCGTGGTACTCACCTGGGACGGTCCGTCCCGGGTATTACAGCGTCGCCTCGTGACCCTGACGCTGGGCGAGTTGGCCGACGGGGGAAAGATCGGGGGTCTCAGCGGCCCTAATTACGCGATCCGTCAGGTCGCATGGAAACAAGTGCGGGATTCGCTGCGGTCCGACCCGGACATCTGGGAGGAACTCGACCTGAGTCTGGCTTTGTCCGACTGGGGCCTGATGATGTATTTCGACCCGCGCGTCCAGGTAGACACCTCGTGCCGACAGTTACGTCACTCACCGTGGCAGAACCGCTCCTACATCGCCGGTGGTGTACGCACGGCCGCGCGGCGGGGCGACGATGCGGCGGTGAAGGTGCTCCGGGTCGATCGGCCGTTCCGATTCTTGGGATTCACCGTGATGTGGTTGTTGTTCCGGCCTTGGGATGACGAGAAGCACAACTGGCGCCCACATCGACTGCTCATGCCGCTCGAACGGCGCCGCGCCCTCGTCACCTGTGAACGCCGCGCCGACGACCGGTGACCGCGGTGATGGCGTGCGGCGGGTCGCGAACGCCCGCGTAACCTTTCCGCCCGGCCCGACGACAAATTCGTGAATGACGGACCGGGTCAAATTCGTCCGAAACGGCGAATCGTGCGTAAGTTTGTTGTCGTGGATGCCTAGCTTCAGATGGTCGTGCCCCGCCCTGCGGAGTCTCGGCTGACGAGCGGGCTGTCCGTGTTGTCCTGTCGTCGACGCGTAGAGGAAGACATGTCCGAGGCCAGTGGTCAGCGACCCTCAGTCGCGTCCTACGAGCCGCGTCATCAACGGCACGACCCGCCCCTTCCGCCACTGCCCGAGGACCCGTTCGTACTGCCGGACCCGGTAGCGGAGCAACTTCGGCGCTGGCGTGCCGAACGGGAGAGTCCCTCGACGCCGACCGCGGACGACGCGGATTCGGACGTCACCTCACCCAACGGCTATACCGCAGGCCCGGCCGCCCGGGCCCCCTATCGCGCCGCACCGCCTGAGGACGAGGCCCTCGTCGGCGAGCGCCCTGTTGATGGGGTGCGTGGCGGCGGCGATGAACGGGCCGACCAGCAAGACTTCGCATCCCCGGATCACAACGGCCACGTCGTCGAGACGGCACCGTTCGATACACCGGCGCGGATGGTTCCGCAGTGGCATCGACCTCCGGCCGATGGGTCCGGATCGCCGACAGTTGCCGTGCCGTCGCCGGAGCCGCCCCCGCCGACCACCGCGGCCTCATCAGGGCTCGCGATCGAGGCCAGGAACCTGCACAAGAAATTCAAGGACATGGTCGCCGTCGAGGACGTGAGCTTCACCGTCCCGGCCGGCAGCATCGTCGCGTTGCTCGGGCCCAACGGCGCGGGTAAGACCACGACGGTCAACATGCTGTGCACCCTGTTGAAGCCCGACGGCGGCACCGCCACCGTGAACGGTCACGATGTCGCACACGACGCGGCATCGGTCCGGAAGTCCATCATGCTGACCGGGCAGTTCGCCGCCCTCGACGAGGCCCTGACCGGCCGCGAGAACCTGGTTCTGTTCGGTCGTCTCCTCGGCCTCGACAAGTCGGCTGCCCGCGCCCGCGCCGACGAACTGCTCGACGCCTTCTCGCTGACCGATGTCGGCGGCAAGCGGGTCCGCGAGTATTCCGGCGGTATGCGCCGACGGATCGACATCGCCTGTGGACTTGTCACCGCGCCGCGGATCGTCTTTCTCGACGAGCCCACGACCGGGCTCGATCCGCGCAGCCGCCTCGAGGTCTGGTCGCTCGTGGAGAAGCTCCGCGACTCCGGTGTCACCATCCTGCTGACCACCCAGTATCTCGAAGAGGCCGACGTCCTGTCCGACAACATCGTCGTCATCGACAAGGGGCGGGTCATCGCCGAGGGAACGTCCGACGAGCTGAAGGCGTCGACCGGTGCGGCCTACTGCGAGGTCACACCCGCCGACCCCGCCGACCGTGCCCGGCTCCGCGACACCCTGGCCGATCTCATCGCCGGTCACGTCCAGGGCGATGACGACCACTTCGTCGCGGTGCCGGCGCCGGACGGCCCCGAGACCCTCGTCGAGGTCATCCGCCGGACGGCGGCGGCCGACATCCCGCTGTCCGACGTCGCGATGCGGCGGCCATCGCTCGACGAGGTCTTCCTGGCGCTGACCGATCCGCGCCGGGACCGGAGTTCGACCTGACATGACGACTTCTGACGTACTGCGATCGGGGGCGACGTCGTCGGGATCGGTCACAACCGTGCTGACCGAGCCGCGCGTGCGGCCTGTCCAGCAGTGGTGGGCGCTGTCCGGTCGCGGGATCTCGAAGGTGTTCCGGGGCGGCGAGGTGATCTTCGCGTTCGTGTCCCCGGCCTTCCTCGCGATCTGCTTCTACCTACCGCTGCGCAGCATCGTCGAGGTCACGCCCGGGATCAACTACGGGCAGTTCCTGATGCCGATCATCGTGCTGCAGTCGGTGAACTTCGCTGCGTCCTCGGCGGCGATGCGTGCGGCCTTCGACGGCGTCCAGGGGATCAACACCCGGTTCCGGGTGATGCCGATGTCGCCGGTGATCCCGATGTTGGCACGGACCGCGACGAACGGTGTCCTGCTGGTGATCTCGCTCGTCTGCGCGGCGGTGGCCTGCCTGATCATCGAGTGGCGTCCGGGCGGCGGTCTGTGGGGCACCGTCGGGCTGTTCGGTTTGGCGTTCCTGATCGGCGCCCTGTTCTCGTGGGCGGCCGACGGCCTGGGACTGGTGGCCGGAAGTCCGGAGGCCACCAGTCAGGCGCTGGCGCTGCCGACGCTGATCCTGGGCATGATGTCCACGGGGTTCGTGCCGCTGATCCAGTTCCCGGAGTGGATTCAACCGTTCGTGCGCAACCAGCCGATCTCGCAGTTCGCGGATTCGATGCGCGCTCTCGACGCCGGGACCGCCACATGGCACCAACTGCAGCCGTCGCTGTGGTGGTGCGCCGGCCTGGCCGCGACCGCGCTGCTTCTGCTGGCGATCAGTACGCGGAGGGCGCGCTGATGAGCGCCGTCGACGTGAGCACGGCGACCGTCGGGGAACCGGGCGCCCAGCGACAATTCTTGACGACCGCAGCCACCGACGTGCCGCGGGAGTCGTCGTTCCGGGCGTGGTGGCACCAGAGTCTCCCGCTCGCCGGCCGACAGATCGTGGTGTTCGTCCGCGACGTCCCTACCCTGATGCAGGCGCTGCTCTTCCCAGCGCTGAGCATGATCATGTTCAAGGTCGTACTCGGCGACGCCATCGGGTCGGCAACCGGCCAGAACAGTGCCTATGGCACGGTGCCGCTGGTGATCCTCGTCGGTGCGATGTTCGGTTCGATCGCCTCGGCGACTCGGCTGAACCGGGAACGGGCCACGGGTCTGCTGGCCAGGCTGTACGTCCTGCCGATCCATCGGGCGGCCGACCTCACCTCGCGGGTGATGTCCGAGCTGGTCCGCATCCTCGTGACGACGCTCATCCTGCTCGCCGCCGGCCACCTGATCGGTTTCCGGTTCACCCAGGGGTTCGGATCGGCGATCGGACTGGTACTGGTGGCTCTCGCGTACGGCGCCGCGTTCGCCACCCTCACCCTCGCACTCGCCGTCAGCGCCCGGCCGGGAGCGCCGATCGTGCCCTATCTCGGACTGGCATCGAGTCTGCTGATGTTCTTCAATTCCGGTTTCTCGCCGATAAGCGCTTATCCCACCTGGCTGCAGCCGATCGTCGCTAATCAACCGATGACCCCGGCCATCGAAGCCATGCGTGCGCTGGCCGCGGGCGGTCCGCTCGCCGAGAATCTGGTGAAAGTCGCGGTTTGGACCGTGGTGATTCTGGTCATTTCCATCTATCCAGCTCTTCGCGGTTATCGAAAGGCCGCAAGGGACCGATGACCGCGAACCGATCCAGTGGCGTCCGGGTAACGAATGACGCTCGGTATGGCTTCAGCCGCGCCGACGTGGACCGCCCCACCATCGGCCGCGCGCACATCCACGCTGGTCAGAGTCCTATGCGCCCAGCGCGACGCCCGTCGGGGGCGGTTGTCTCGCCGGGCCTGGACACGCCGCGGCAGGTAACAAGGAAGGTGGCGTCGGCGATGGCATTCTCAGAGGCTGGCCCCGCATCCCGGTTTCATGAGACCCCCTCGCGTGAAATAGGATGGAGATTCTGTGTCGGCGTCCGATGTGGAGGGTCTGAACGATTACCAACGGCAGTGTCGTGAGGTCTAATCGACTGCAGGACTAGCGAGGGAGAGTTCAGAGGACGTGGCAATCGCCGATTACCGTGCGGGTACGCCGGGTGACGTGGACGAGACCATTCAGGTCCTCCCGCTCACCGCGGCGCAGCGCGGCATGTGGTTCGCCGAGTCGCTGTCGTCCGAGTACTCGGTCAACATCGCTCAGTACGTGGACATCCGCCACGCGCCGGGTGGACTGGACATCGACCTCTTCGCCCGTTGTTGTGAAGAGGTCGGGAAACTCGTTGAGTCGCCCTTCGTCCGTCTGACCGAGATCGACGGCATCCCCATGCAGTACGTCGACGTCGACTTCGATCAGACCGTCGACATCCTCGACTTCCGTTCCGAGGCCGACCCGGTCGCCGCGGCGATGGCGTGGATGCAGGCCGAGTACCGACAGCCGGTTGATCTCCTCACCGACCAGTTCATCATCGTCTCGATCCTGCTGATCTCCGACGATCGCACGTTCTGGTACAACCGCGCCCATCACATCATCATCGACGGCTATGCCGCGCTGTCGATCATGCGGCGCACCGTCGACCGCTACAACGCTCTCCGCCGGGGAGAGGAACCGCGCGACAAGCCGCCGGCCACCATGGCCGACATCGTCGCCTACGAAGAGGCCTACCAGGGCAGTACCCGGCGGCAGACCGACCGCGCGCACTGGCTCGACCGCGTCGCGGACCTGCCGGAGCGAGTGACCCTGTCGAAGGTCGGCACCGCCGGTTCGCTCTCCTTCGACAACGTCGTCTCCAGCGCCGCCCTCGACCCCGATCGGCAACGCCGGTACGAGGCCCTCGCCGGTGAGCTGAACAGTTCACTGGCCGTCCTGATGACCTCGGCGTTCGGCGCGTTCCTGGCGCGCATGAGCAATCACGACGACATCGTCCTCAGCCTCCCGGTCACCGGCCGGGCCACCGCCAAGATCAAGATCTCCGGCGGCATGGTGTCCAACATTTTGCCGATCCGGTTGCGTGAGGTGGCCTCGAAGTCGGTGCGGGAGCTGATCCAGACCGCGCAGCTCGAACTGACCGGCGCATTGCGGCACCAGCGCTACCGGTCCGACGACATCCGTCGCGACGCCGGTCTCGATCAGAGTTCGGTCTCGTTCGGGCCCACCATCAACATGGTGTTCTTCGACGAGCAGGTCGCCATCGACGGCACCGAGATGGAGTACCGGATCCTGACCTCGGGCATCCTCGAGGATCTGCTGATCAACCTGTACCAGTCGAGCCCTGGCGCACCGCTGGTCGTGGACTTGCACGGCAACCCGAACCTGTACGCACCGGCCGAACTCGACGCGCTGCACCAGCGATTCCTGACGTTCCTGGACCGGTTCCTGTCGGCGGAGTCACTCGATACCCCTGTCACCGACATCGGCCTGCTCGTGGACAGCGATCACCGGTTGCTCGAGTCGCTTCCACAGCCACATCCGCGGGCGGCCACGCCGACCCTCGTCGAGATGTTCGACGAGGTCGCAGCCGCCCATCGTCACCGGGGAGCGGTCTCCGACGCCGACGGCACGACCCTCAGTTACGCCGAGCTCGCGAGCCGCTCGGACGCGATGGCGCGATCGTTGCGCGCTCGCGGTATCGGAGCAGGCGACCTGGTCGGCGTCGCGACGGCTCGCGACACGAGTCTCGTCGTGGTGATGCTCGCCGTGCTGAAGGCGGGAGCGGGATACCTGCCACTCGACACCGGCAATCCGGAAGAGCGTCTGCGTTACATCGTCGACGACGCCGCCCCGGCGTGCCTGATCGTCTCCGACGGCGATCGGCCCGGGTGGGCGGGGGAGTGCGAGGTCGTCGAGGCCGGACATCTCCTCGACGAGGCGGGGACTCCGGAAGTCGCCGCGGTCCCGGTACCGCGCGGCCCGCGGACCCCGGAGGCGACGGCCTACGTCATCTACACCTCCGGGTCGACGGGGGCGCCCAAGGGCGTCGAGATCGTGCATCGGAACGTCGCCACGCTGCTCGACGCGGCGTCGGCCGACTTCGAGTTCACGCCCGAGGACGTGTGGTCGGTCTTCCACTCCTACGCCTTCGACTTCTCTGTGTGGGAGATCTTCGGCCCGCTGCTCACCGGCGGTCGTGCGGTGATCGTGGACCGGATGGTCGCCCGTGCGCCCGCCGAGTTCCTGCAGTTGCTCGCCGACGAGCAGATCACCGTGGCGTCCCTCACGCCCTCGGCGTTCAGCATCGTGGCCGACGTCCGGCGCCGCACCGGAACGCCGTTGGCGTTGCGCTACATCGTCTTCGGTGGCGAGGAGCTGCGCTTCGACGAGGTGCACAACTGGTACGAGGCGTTCGGTGACGATATCGAACTCGTCAACATGTACGGCATCACCGAGACGACGGTCCATGTGACCTACCGTCCGCTCGATCCCGATCTGGTGCGCGACGAGAGTGCGAGCCTCATCGGCCGTCCGTTGAACTCGCTCGGCCTGCGGGTCCTCGACAACCGCCTGCGTCCCGTGCCCGAGGGTGCGGTCGGCGAGATCTACGTCGTCGGCGGTCAACTCGCAAGCGGGTACCGCAACCGCCACGGCCTCACGGCGACCCGATTCGTCGCCGACCTGCACGGCACCGGCGAGCGGATGTACCGGTCCGGCGATCTGGGCCGGCGGATCGGTACCGACGTCCAGTATCTGGGGCGCGCGGACACCCAGGTGCAGTTGCGGGGATTCCGGGTGGAACTGGGCGAGGTCGAGACGGCGCTGCGCGCGGTCGACGGCGTCGCCGCGGCTGCCGCAGTGGTCACCGACGCGGCATCGGCCGGCGGGGCGAAGCTGATCGGTTATGCAGTCACCGAAACCGGTTGCGGGCTCGACGAATCGGCCATCCGCGAGCAGGTGCGCGCCCATGTGCCCGGGTACATGGTGCCCGACGTCGTCATGTTGATCGACGAACTGCCCCTGACCGCCAACGGCAAGCTGAACCGGCAGGCGCTGCCCGAGCCGGTGTTCGCGCGCGATGAACGGGTCGCCTACGTCGCGCCGTCGACACCGCGCGAACGTGAAGTGGTCGCGATCGTCGAAGAACTGCTCGACATCGAGCCGATCGGGCTGCAGGACAACATCTTCGCGCTCGGTGCGGACTCGCTGACCGCGGCCCGGCTGGCCTCGCGACTGCGTACCGTCGCGGGCCTCGACATCAAGCTCGCCAATGTCTTCGAGAGCCAGAGCCTCGGCGACATCATCCGGGTCGCGACACCGGTGACCGACGACGCCGCCGCGCGCCGCCCGGAGCTCGTGCCGCAGCCGCGCCCGGACCGGATTCCGTTGGCCTTCAGCCAACGTCGTCTCTGGTTCATCAACCGGCTGGACCCGACCTCGCCGGCCTACAACATCCCGGGGGCGGTTCGGCTCGGTGCCGACGTCGACGCCGCCGCGCTGGCCGCCGCGATCGACGATGTCATCGCGCGACACGAGCCGTTGCGGACGACATTCCCCGACGAGGACGGGGAGACCTACCAGTTCATCCATTCGGCGCAGGCGGCTGCTGCGGCCCGGTTGTTCGACGTGGTCGACGTGGCACCCGTGGACACCGAACGCAGGCTCGCCGACTTCGCCGTGACCGGTTTCGACCTGAACTACGAATATCCGGTCCGCGCACGACTTTTCCGCTCCGTGGCGCCCGACGGGACGCTCGATCACGTCCTGATCGTCGTCATGCACCACATCGTCGGCGACGGTGCTTCGCTGGGACCGTTGATCACCGACGTCCTGACGGCCTACGCCGCGCGGCTCGCTCACGAGCAGCCCGCATGGCGCCCGCTGCCGGTGCAGTACGCCGACTACGCGCTGTGGCAGCGCGACGTCCTGGGGGAGGCCGCCGACCAGAATTCGGTCATGGCGACGCAGCTCGACTTCTGGCGCACCGAACTGGCGGGGATGCCCGAACTCATCTCGTTGCCCACCGATCGCGCGCGACCCATCCGGCCGTCCGGTGCGGGCGGCTACGTCGACACCCTCCTCGACGCCGACACCGTCGCCCGGCTGCACGCGGTGGCCGCTCAGCACGGCGTGACCGTCTTCGCGATCTTCCACGCCGCGCTCGCCGTGGTGTTGTCGCGTCTGTCCGGCAGCGACGACGTCGCCATCGGCACCGCCATCGCCGGCCGGGACGAGCCGGAACTCGCCGACCTGATCGGCATGTTCGTCAACACCCTCGTGCTCCGCACGCGGGTGCATCCCGACACCGACCTCAACAGTCTGCTGAGCGAGGCCAATCACACTCGCGCGCAAGCACTCAGCAACGCCGATGTGCCCTTCGAGCAGGTCGTGGACGCGGTGGGTGCCCGCCGTTCCACCGCGCATTCGCCGCTGTTCCAGGTCGAGCTGGTGATGCAGCACGATCAGGTCGAGCGGCTCTTCGAGGACGAGGCCGGAATCAGCCTCATCGACGCGCGGGCACCGTTCGCGAAATACGACCTCTCGCTCAGTGTCGTCGAGTACGCCGATACCGGCGACCACGCCGGGCAGATCTCGGCCGCTTTCGGGTATGCGCGTGATCTCTTCGACGAGTCCACCGTCGAACGGTTCGCGCGCTACCTCCACGACGTGCTCGGCGCGATCGCGGATTCGCTCGAAGCGGACGACGCCGGCCGGGCGCTGCGCGTCGACGACCTGTTCGCGTTCCCCGAGGCCGAGGTGGACATTGTCCGGGGCTGGTCACAGGGCGCCCGTCGCGAGCCGACCGCACCCGATCTCTCGGCCGCGCTGCTGACCGGGTACCGACAGGACCCCGAGGCGGTCGCACTGGTCTTCGCCGACCGCGAAGTCACCTACCTCGAATTCGCTCTCCGCGCAACGGCTCTGGCCCGCCAGCTGATCGCGGACGGCGTCGGTCCCGATGTCGCGGTGGCGGTCTGCATCCCGCGGTCGGTGGAGCTGCTGGTCGCGGTGCACGCGATCGTCCTCGCCGGCGGGCAGTACGTGCCGCTCGACACCGAGGCGCCGGTCGATCGCGCCGACTACATACTCGAGACCGCCGGTACCCGGCGCGTACTCGTCGGACCAGGGGCCCGCCCCGCCGTGGTCGACGACCTCGCAGATCGCGTCACGATCACCGTGGTCGACGCCTCGACCGAGGTCGACTCGGACGCCGCGCCGTTCGACTCGACCGAGCGCAGCGTGCCGCTCAATCCCGAGAACGCCGCATACACGATCTTCACCTCCGGCTCCACCGGACGACCCAAGGGCGTCGTGGTGTCGCATGGCGCGATCGTCAACCGGCTCGACTGGATGCAGAAGTACTACACGCTCACCCACCGTGACGTCGTACTGCAGAAGACGCCGGTGACCTTCGACGTATCGGTGTGGGAACTGTTCTGGCCGTTCATCTCCGGGTCGCGGCTGGTGGTCGCGGTGCCCGGTGGTCACGGCGACCCGTCCTACCTCGTCGACATCATCCAGCGCGAGGACGTGACGACGCTTCACTTCGTGCCGTCGATGCTGTCCACGTTCCTCGACGTCGTCGGTCCGGACCGGCTGGCCGAACTGAGCTCGTTGCGTCAGGTGTTCACCTCGGGGGAGGCCCTGACCGCCTCGACCGCGGGTGGCCTGCGCACCGCGCTGCCCGCCGTCGGGTTGCACAATCTGTACGGGCCCACCGAGGCCGCGGTCGACGTCACCGAACACAACGTCCGCGGTTCGGAGACCGTCGTCCCGATCGGGCGGCCGGTGCCCAACACGACGATCCACGTCCTCGACCACCGGCTGCGTCCGCTCCCGGTCGGCGTGCCCGGTGAGATCTATCTCGGCGGCATCCAACTGGCGCGCGGATACGTCTCGCAGGGCCGGCTCACCGCCGAACGCTTCGTGGCCGACCCGTACGGTTCGGCCGGGTCGCGGCTCTACCGCACCGGCGATCTCGGCAAATGGAGCCCCGCCGGAGAGATCGAATATCTGGGCCGCAACGACTTCCAGGTCAAGCTCCGGGGTCAGCGCCTCGAGCTCGGCGAGATCGAGTCGGCGCTGATGTCGGTGCCGGGCATCGTCCACACGGCGGTCACCGTCGCCGACCTCGCTGCCGGACAGAGTCTCGTGGCCTACTACTCGCCCGACTCCGTCACCCCGGCCGAGGCGCAGTCGCATCTGACCGGAACCGTGCCGGAGTTCATGGTGCCGACGATCTGGATGCCGTTGCCGGGCATGCCGCTCAACTCGGCGGGCAAGGTCGATCGAAAGGCGTTGCCCGCGCCGGTGATCGAGACCGCCGAATTCGTGCCGGCGAGCACGGAGACCGAACGGATCGTCGCGCGGGTCTTCGCCGATGTCCTGGGCGTGGATCGGATCAGCGTGGCCGAGTCGTTCTTCGACCTCGGCGGGAACTCGCTGAGCGCGACCAAGGTCGCCGCCCGGTTGTCGGCCGACCTCGAGGTCGACATCCCCGTCGCCGCGGTGTTCGACGCGCCGTCGGTGCGCGCGATGGCGACGTTCGCCAGCGACCACGGAACTCCCTCGCGCCGTCCGCGTCTGGCGGCTCGCACGCACGGGGACCGCGCCCCGCTGTCGGCCGTACAACGCGGCATGTGGCTGATCAACCGGGCCGATCCGGCGTCGCCGGCCTACAACGTCGCGATGGCGCTGCGCCTGTCGGGACAGTTGGACACCGACGCGATCGGAGGCGCCATCGAGGACCTCATCGACCGCCACGAGTCGATGCGGACGCGCTATCCGCTGATTGACGGCGAGCCGATCCAACTCGTGCTCGACCGAGACGCGGCACTCGAATTGCTCGAGCGCAGCGTCGTCGACGTCGATGGCGACCCCGTGCCGGTGATCGCGGAGTTCACCGGCCGTGGCTTCGACGTCACGATCGCCCCGCCGCTGCGGATGATGTTGCTGCGACTCACCGAGACCGAGCACATCCTGGTCTTCGTCGTCCACCACATCACCGCGGACGGCGCCTCGATGCTGCCACTGGCCACCGATGTCATGACCGCCTATTCGGCTAGGGTGGCCGGCCGCCGGCCGGAGTGGCAGCCGCTCGCGGTCCAGTACCTGGACTACACGCTGTGGCAGCAGGAGGCACTCGCCGTCCCCGGGCCCGACGGGACGACCGAGGCGGACCGACAGCTCGCCTATTGGGCCGACCGGCTCCACAACGCGCCGGCCCGGCTGGAGTTGCCGACCGACCGTCCCCGCCCGCGGACGCCGTCCTTCGTCGGCGAGGAGGTGCGCTTCGACATCGACGGCGGCCTGGTGCACAAGCTCGAGGCGGTCGCGCGCCAGCACAACGCGACACTGTTCATGGTGATGCAGACCGCACTGGTGGTGCTCCTGAGCCGGCTGACCACCCAGCGCGACATCGTGATCGGCACCCCGTTCGCCGGGCGGGGTCAGCCAGAACTCGACGGCATGGTCGGCATGTTCGTCAACACCCTGGCCCTGCGGTCGCGGCTCCAGGACGAAGAGAAGTTCGCCGAGCTCCTCCAGCGGGTCCGCGACGAGGACCTGGCGGACATGGCGAACGCCGAGATCCCGTTCGATACGATCGTGTCATCTGTTCTCTCCTCGCCGCCCACCAGTTACAACCCGATCTATCAGGTGATGTTCGCCTACCAGAACTTCACCATCCCCTCGCTCGACATGGACTCGATGACGATCGCACCGGTATCCGAGCAGTTGACCCCAGCCAAGGTGGATCTCCAGCTCACGTTGTTCCCGAACGACTTCGGTGCACCGGCAGCAAAGGACGCTGATTCAATGACGGGCCAGTTGATCTACGCCGCCGACATCTTCACGAAGAACACGGTCGAGAGCTATGCGCAGCGGTACCTGCGAGTACTCGAGGAGGTGTCGGAGAACCCGCAGGTGCTGGTGGGCGACATCGACATCGTCACCGCGGCCGAACAGGCGGCGGCCGGTGACATCGCCGACGCCGAACGCGCCGTCTCGCTCCCCGATCTGGTGGTCCGTGCCACCGCCGCAGAGCCGGATGCGGTGGCGGTCGCGCATCAGGGCGCCCAGGTAACGTTTGCGGTGCTGTCGTCGATCAGTGATGCGATGGCTGCCGCACTCCCAGATCCGGATTCGGCCCTCACCACCGCATTGATGAGCCTCTTGCCCGGCCTCGCGGTGTCGGGGCCTGACGCCCTCGGCGACGTGCTGGGAGAGCTCCGCACGAACGCCCTCCGGGTTGTGGATGGCGCGCCGTGACCGGAGACGGGTCCCGCGGGAACGAAGCAGTTCAGTCGACCGAAGGAATGACTCAGACGTGACCGATGTCGATTCAACGGCCTCCAACATCTCTCTCACCTGGGGCTCGCGGCCTTCGACATTGCACCTGATCGCCTTCTCGGCCGGCGTCGCACCCTCCGAGACCGCCTACGAGGCGGTGTCCGGTCCGGTCACCTTCGGTGAGCTGTACGCACGGGTCTCGGCAACGGCCCAGATCTTCATCGCGCAGGGGCTCGACACCGAGGCAGCCGTCGGCGCCGGGGTCACCCAGACCGAGGCCGCGGCCGGTCGCGCGCCCGCGGAGATCGCCGACGCCACCCGGCGCGCGATCGCGCTGATCCGAGAGCGGGCCCTGGAGCTGATCGGCAGCACCGACCTCGGCTCACTGCCCGGTCTCGTCCGTGCCGCGGTGGCCCGCCACGCCGACCGGCCCGCCGTCAGCGACGCAAGCGGCGCCGTATTGTCCTATCGCGAGCTCGACGAGCGGTCCGATGCGCTGGCCGGCGCACTCCGTGCCACCGGCGCGGGTCCGGGCCGCCTCGTCGGCGTCGCGCTCCCGCGCCGTGCCGAGCTGATCGTGGCCCTGCTCGCCGTCCTCAAGACCGGGGCCGCGTACCTGCCCCTCGACCGCTCCCAGCCGGTCGCGCGCGCGCAGTCGATCATCGACGACGCCGCGCCGCTGCTGGTGCTCGCCGATGCGGAACTCGCCGCGGCGTGGGGCGTCGTCGACGTACGGTTCGCGGCGCCCGAGGAGTTGGCAGCCGGGACTCCTCAGGGAGCGGGGGAGGCCCTCGACGAGCGGCTGCCGGCCTACCTGATCTACACCTCGGGTTCGACGGGCCGGCCGAAGGGCGTCGTCGTCTCGCATCACGAGGTCGTCGCGCTGATGAAGGCCGCGGCGGAGGAGTTCTCGTTCGGTCCGGACGACGTGTGGACGCTGTTCCACTCCTACGCGTTCGACTTCTCGGTCTGGGAGATCTGGGGACCGCTGGTCACCGGCGGGCGCGTCGTCGTGGTCGACCAGGACACCACGCGCGATCCGGACGCCTTCGTCGAGCTGCTCGAGTCCGAGCGGGTCACGGTGCTGAGCCAGACGCCGTCGGCCTTCTACCAGCTCATCACCGCCCAGCGGCAGAAGCAGGCCTCGTTTGCGCTGCGCTACATCGTGTTCGGCGGTGAGGCGCTGAGTTTCGAACAGGTCCGGCGGTGGTTCGACGACAACCCGGCCGACGGTGCGCAGCTGGTCAACATGTACGGCATCACCGAGACCACGGTGCACGTCAGCTATCGCGCGCTGGACCGCGACGCGGTGTCGGCGGGTGACGCGTCGTTCATCGGACGACCGCTGTCGTCGCTGGACATTCACATCCTCGATTCGCGGCTGCGGCCGGTGCCCGATGGCGTCATCGGTGAGATGTACGTCACCGGAAAGCAACTCGCGCAGGGTTATCTCCGCCGGGCCGGCCTCAGTGCCACGCGTTTCGTCGCGAACCCGTTCGCGCCGAACGGTTCCGGTGACCGCATGTACCGGACCGGCGATCTGGCGCGCCGCGTCGGCGACGACATCGAGTACCTCGGTCGGGGCGACGCCCAGGTCCAGCTCCGGGGATTCCGTATCGAGTACGGCGAGATCGAGGCCGCACTCGTCGGTGTCGACGGGATCGCGGCGGGTGCGGCCAACGTCGTGGACCTGCCCGACCGGGGTGAGATCCTCGCCGCCTACGTGGTTCCCGAGCCGGGCGTCGAACTCGACGAACAACTCGTCCGCCGCCGAGTCGCGACCACTGTGCCGGAATACATGGTCCCCGACGTCGTCATGGCGGTCGAGCGGCTGCCACTGACCCAGAACGGCAAACTCGATCGCGGCGCACTGCCGCGGCCGGTGCTCGCGTCGACGACCGAGTTCGTCGCGCCCGAGGACGACACCGAGGCGGCCCTGCGGGACATCTTCGCGGAGGTACTGGGTCTCGAGGACATCAGCGTCGTCGAGTCGGTGTTCGACGTCGGTGGCAACTCGCTGCTGGCCGCCCGCATCGTCGGCCGCGCCGCGGAGACGCTCGGCGTCGACCTCACCGTCCGTGATCTCTTCGACGCCCCGACGGTTCGCGACCTCGCACTGGCCGCAGCGTCGAAGCGCCCGGGGTTGCCCCCGATCGAGCCCGTCGCCGACCGTCCGGACCGCATCCCGCTGTCGCTCGCACAGCAGCGCATGTGGTTCATCAACCGGTTCGACCCGGCCTCGCCCGCCTACAACATCCCGATGGTCCTGCGGCTGTCGGGCGACGTGGACGCCGACGCGCTGCGTGCGGCGTTGCTCGACGTCATGACGCGCCACGAGGTCCTGCGAACCACCTATCCCGAAGCCGACGGCGACGCCTATCAGCTCGTCCACGAGCCGTCGGCGACGGCTGCGATGCTCGACTGGCGCGAGGTGCCGGAAGCGGCACTGCCGCAGGTGATGCTCGGCGGATTCGACCTGGTCGCGGAACTGCCGGTGCGCGTCGGCTTCTCCCGGATCTCGGACACCGAGGCGGTCCTCGGGATGGTGGTGCACCACATCTCGTGTGACGGCGAATCACTGGCGCCGCTGGTGACCGACCTGATCACCGCGTACACCGCACGGGTCGCCGGGCGTGCGCCCGAGTTCGAACCGCTGCCGGTCCATATGGCCGACGTAGCGCTGTGGCAGCGCCGGGTGTTCGGTGCCGCCACCGACGACTCGTCGCTCATCGGCGCGCAGTTGCAGTACTGGGCTCGACAACTCGACGGCGCGCCCGACGTGCTCGAGCTGCCCACCGACCGCCCACGTCCGGCCGTGGCCTCACAGCGCGGTGCACGCGTCGAATTCAGTGTGCCGCAGGAGGTCTCGGAGCGTGTTGCGCGCCTGGCCCGCGATCGCGGGCTGACCCCGTTCATGGTCGCGCATGCGGCGCTCGCGGTCCTGCTGTCGCGTCTGTCCGCGACCGAGGACATCGCCGTCGGGACGCCGATCGCCGGTCGTGGCCAGTCGATCTTGGACCCGATGGTCGGGATGTTCGTCAACACGTTGGTCCTTCGGACCGGCGTCGACTCCTCGGCCGGCTTCGACCAACTGCTCGACGACGTCCGCCGCACCGATCTCGAGGCCTTCGCGAACGCGGACATCCCCTTCGAGGCGGTCGTCGAACGGGTGAACCCGCTGCGCACCGAGGCCTACGCGCCCCTCGCGCAGGTGTGGCTCGCCTTCGACCAGTCGGCCATCGCCGACCTGGCCTCGCAGACGTTGACGATCGGCGGGGGGACGATCGGCGAGGCCGGCGGCCTGGCCGTGACCCCGGCCGAACCGGACGAACTCTCCGCGCGCGTCGACCTGACCGTCGGCATCGCCGACAACGGCGACAACTGGCAGGGCTCGGTGCTCTATGCGACCGACCTGTACGACGCCGAATCGGTGCGCCTGTTCGCCGATCGGTTCGTCCGCCTTCTCGACGCCCTGACCGCGGACCCGGGTGCGCCTGTCGGCGACGCCGAGCTGATGACCTCGGCCGAGCACGAGGCGATCGAACGATGGGTCGGTGCGGCTGACACCGACGCCGGTCCCGGGCAGGTCGTCACGGTCGCGGATGCGCTGGCGGACTCGTTCGCCCGCAACGCGTCCCGCCCCGCCGTTCGCGCGGGCGGGCGCACCTACGACCATGCCGAGTACGGGGCGCTGGTCCACGCGTTCGCACGACGACTGCTCGAGCAGGGTGTCGGGCCGGATGTGGCGGTCGCGGTTGCCGTTCCGCGGTCGGTCGAGATGCTCGTCGCGATCCACGGGATCGTGCTCGCCGGCGGAACCTACGTGCCGATCGACCCGGAGGCGCCGGCCGAGGTCGTCCGCCGGCAGCTGGCGCTGTCCGGTGCGTCGACGGTGGTCGTCGCCGGGGCACGTCCGAGCTGGGCCGAGGCCGCGTCCACCGTTCCGGAAACCTTCGTCACCGTCGATCTCGACGCGCTCGCGACCGCTGCGTCGGCTCCCCTCACCCCCGCGGATCGTCCGGTGGCGCTGCGCGCCGGGCACCCGGTCTACACGCTGTTCACCTCGGGCTCGACCGGACAGCCCAAGGGTGTGACCGTCACCCACCGGGGCCTGCACGACATGCTGTCCTGGTTCGGGGCCTACACCGGTGACCCGGCGGACGAACGGGTGCTGGTGAAGACCCCCTACACCTTCGACGCCTCGGTCTGGGAGCTGTTCTGGCCGTTCGTCGCGGGCGCCACCGCCGTGGTCGCAACACCCGACGGCCACCGTGATCCGGCGCATCTCGCCCGCGTCATCGCCGACGAGCGGGTCACCTCCGTCCAGTTCGTGCCATCGCTGCTCGCGGTGTTCCTCGACGAGAGCTTCGATCCCGCCACCGGTCTGTCCTCGGTGCGTCAGATCTTCACCGGCGGTGAGTCACTCACCCCCGCGGTGACGCAGCAGACGCTTGCGGCCGCCCCGCACGCGGTGGTCGTCAACCAGTACGGGCCGACCGAGATGACGGTGGACGCGACGATCCGGCCCCTGGTCGAACCGGCCGAGGTCGTCACCATCGGCCGCCCGGCACCGGGCGTGACGGCCCGGGTCCTCGACAACCGCCTCCGCCCGGTGCCGCCCGGCGTTCCCGGCGAGCTGTACCTGGGTGGCGCGCAGATGGCCCGCGGGTATGCCGGCGCGCCGGCGCTGACCGCCCAGGCGTTCGTCGCCGACCTGGCCGGCCCAGCGGGCTCGCGGCTGTACCGGACCGGCGACCTCGCACGCTGGCGCGCCGACGGTGAACTCGAGTATCTCGGCCGCGCCGACTTCCAGGTCAAGATCCACGGACAGCGCATCGAACTCGGCGAGACCGAGGCAGTCCTGTCCGCCGCGCCGGGCGTGGTCGCCGCTGCTGCCGCGGTGACCACCACCTCCGCGGGTGATGCGCTCGTCGCCTACCTGACGGGCCATCCGGGCGACACCGTGGACGTCGACACGGTCCGCGCCTTCGCCGCGGAACGGTTGCTCACCCACCTGCGCCCGACACTGTGGGTCGTCCTCGACGAGATGCCCCGTAACGCCTCCGGCAAGGTCGACCGGCGCGCGCTGCCGGCGCCCACCGTGTCCGAGTCCGAGATCGTCGAGCCGACGACGCCGGCCGAGCAGGCCCTGGCCGCTGTCGTCGCCGAGGTCCTCGGGGTCGAGCGGGTCTCGGTCGTCGACTCCTTCTTCGATCTCGGCGGCAACTCCCTGGCCGCGATGCGGGTCGCGGCCCGCGCCGGTGCGGCGCTCGGCGTCGAGGTCAGCGTCCGCGACCTCTTCGACGCACCGAGCGTGCGTGAGCTCGCGCAGCGCGTCGCCGACCGCGTACCCGGCCTCCCGCCGGTCACCGCGGTGCGCCCGCGCCCGGATGAGATCCCGCTGTCCTATGCGCAGCAACGCATCTGGTTCATCAACCAGTTCGACACCAGCTCGGCGGCCTACAACATCCCGATTGCCCTGCGCCTGCGTGGCAAGCTCGACCTCGCCGCGCTGCGTGCCGCGATGGTCGACGTCGTCGAGCGTCAGGAAGTGCTCCGCACGGTGTTCCCGTCGATCGACGGCGCACCGCGACAGGTCATCGGGGACGCGACCGGTGTGGACGCCGAACTCGACTGGGCTGTCGTCGACGAGGAATCCGACCTGTTCGCCGCCGCCGGTGCGGGTTTCGACGTCGCCGTGCAGCGACCGATCCGCATCCGGGTGCATCGCGTCGACGACCTCGAGCACATCGTCCTCATCGTGATCCACCACATCGCCGGCGACGGCGAATCGATGCGCCCGCTCGTCACCGACGTGGTGACCGCGTATGTCGCGCGCTCCCAAGGTCGTTCGCCCGACTTCGCCGAGCTGGAGGTGCAGTTCGCCGACGTCGCGCTCTGGCAACGTCGTGAGCTCGGCTCGATCGACGACCCGGATTCGCGGGTCTCGG
This sequence comes from Gordonia sp. ALPHA1B1, assembly GCF_005502615.1. Lineage (NCBI taxonomy): Bacteria > Bacillati > Actinomycetota > Actinomycetes > Mycobacteriales > Gordoniaceae > Gordonia > Gordonia sp. ALPHA1B1. Next base: position 19,521 of record NZ_SCOC01000011.1, read on the forward strand.
CGCAGGTCGACTACTGGCGCACCGCGCTGGCCGGGCTTCCCGAGGTGCTCGAACTCCCCGCCGACCGTCCGCGTCCGAAGGTCGCGTCGATGGCCGGCGCCGAAGTCGGTTTCGAGATCGACTCGGCGACAGCAGATCTCGTCCGAAATCTCGCCACCGAGCGTGGTGTCACCGAGTTCATGGTCATCCATGCGGCACTGGCGGTGCTGCTGTCGCGACTCTCGGCCACCGACGACATCGCCATCGGCACCCCGATCGCCGGACGCGGCGACGCCGCGCTGGATCCGCTGGTCGGCATGTTCGTGAACACGCTCGTGCTGCGGACCGTGGTCGACCCGGCGCAGCGGTTCACCGACCTTCTCGACGCCGTGCGGGTCACCGATCTCGACGCCTTCGCCCACGCCGATGCCCCCTTCGAGGCGGTCGTGGACGCACTCGCGCCGTCACGTTCGGAGGCCTTCGCGCCGCTGACGCAGATCCTGCTGACCGTCGACCCCACTCCCGCGGATCCGTCCACTCTCGTCGCCGACATCGACGAGCTCGCGGTGGAAGTGGTGGAGACCGAGGAGAACTCGGCCAAGGTGGACCTGACGGTCGGACTCCGCGGGGGTCGCGCCGGGTCCTGGATCGGCCGCGTCAACTACGCCACGGACCTGTTCGACGAGGCGACGGTCGCGCGGATGATGGATCGATTCGCGCGGTTGCTGCACGAGCTGGTCACCGACGCGACCGTGCCGGTGGGTGACGCCGACCTGTTCGACACCGACGAGCGCGAGCTGCTGACCCCCGTGGGCCGTCAGCCCGCGACGCCGGCCGTGCCGCTGGCCGAGCTGTTCGCCGCCGCGGTCCGGCGCGGCGGAGCGGACCGGACCGCGGTCGTCGACCCCGAGCGGTCATTGACGTACGCCGAGCTCGATGCCGCGTCGAACCGGCTGGCTCGTCACCTGCTGGATCGGGGCATCGGCCGCGGCACCCTGGTCGCGCTGCTCATCCCGCGGTCGGCGGAACTGATGGTCGCGATCTGGGCGGTGGCCAAGACCGGGGCCGGGTACGTACCGATCGACCCGGATTACCCGGCGGATCGCGTGTCGCACATGATCACCGATTCCGGTGCGCGGCTCGGGCTCACGCTCGGCGACGTGGCCGGGCCCGGGATTCCCGGCAGCGAGTGGCTGGAACTGGACGCGCCGGAGCTCATCGAAGCCGTTGCGGCGGCCAGTGATTCGCCTGTGACCGACGCCGACCGGCCGAGCGCGGTCGGGGCCGACGACACGGCCTACGTGATCTACACGTCCGGATCGACCGGTACGCCCAAGGGCGTCGAGGTCACCGCGGGCGGCCTGCGCAACTTCGGCGTCGAGGCCGCGGAGAAATCCGGAATCACCCCGGACTCACGCGTCCTGGGTTTCGCCTCACCCAGTTTCGACGCCTTCGTACTCGAGTATCTGCTCGCCTTCACCGTGGGTGCCTCCGTCGTGTACCGGCACCGCGACGCGGTGGCCGGTGCACCGCTCGCGGACTTCATGCGCGAGCACCGCGTGACCCATACATTCCTCACCCCGACAGTGCTCGCCTCCCTCGATCCGGCCGACCTCCCGGATCTGCACACCGTCTACGCGGGCGGTGAGGCGGTCCCGGACACCTTGCGTGACCGCTGGGCACCACTGGTGCGCTTCCAGAACCTCTACGGACCCACCGAGACCACGATCGGTGTCGCGATCGGCCCGCCCATGCGGGTCGAGGAACCGGTCCTCGTCGGACCGCCGATCGGCGGCGTCGACCTGCTGGTGCTCGACTCCCGGCTCCGCCCAGTTCCGGTCGGGGTGGCGGGCGAACTGTACGTGAGCGGCCCGGCCCTGGCGCGCGGCTACCTCGCGCGCCGCGGTCTGACCGCGGAGCGCTTCGTCGCCAACCCCTTCGGCGCGCCGGGCGACCGGATCTATCGCACCGGGGACATCGTCCGCTGGGCCCGTGACCGCGACTGGTCGCTCTCGGTGGACTATGTCGGTCGTAGCGACGACCAGATCAAGCTTCGCGGTCTGCGTATCGAACTCGGCGAGATCGAGAGTGCGCTCGGCGATCACCCCGCGGTGGCCTCCGCGGTCGTCGTCGGCGTCGACTCCGACGGCGGGCTCGCCGCGAGTGGACAGTCGGTCGTCGCGGCGCTCGCCGCCTACGTGGTGTTGCGCGACGCAGTCGACATCGCCACGCTGCGTGAGCATCTCGCCGACCGGTTGCCGTTGTTCATGGTGCCGGCCGGGATCGTCGTGCTCGACGCACTGCCGCTGACCCCGGTGGGCAAGCTCGATCGTCGGGCACTCCCCGCGCCGACCATCGAGGTCGACTCCGATCACGTCGACGCCGAGACGCCGGTCGAGCAGCAGCTCGCCACGATCATCGCCGGACTCCTGGGTCTCGAACGCGTCAGCGTCAGCGACTCCTTCTTCGCCCTCGGCGGCGATTCCATCATGTCCATTCAGGTCGCTTCGGCCGCGCGGGCCGCCGGGATCGATGTGTCGCCTCGAGACATCTTCGAGCACAAGACCGTTCGGGCGATCGCCCGCGCCGTCGGCGCCCGTGGCGAGCGGGTGCCCGCCCTCGAGGAACCGGCCGGCGGCGGGATCGGCCCGATGGCCGTGCCGCCGGTGGTCTCGTGGATCCTCGATCAGACCGACGTGGTCACCGACTTCGCCGATTTCTCCCAGTCCATGGTGCTGACCGCGCCGGCCGGACTCACCGTCGAGATCGCGCAGGAACTCCTCGGGCAGGTCGTGTCCGTGCATCCGATGCTCAGCGCGGCGGTCGAACCCGGGCAGGCCGATGGCGAATGGCTCATGCGCACCGGCGTCGCGCCACTGCATCCCGGCGCCGTCACCGCCCTCGCGTCTCCCGCGCTCGTCGGCGACCCCGGCTTCTCGGACACCGTCGTCGCGGCCTTCGAGGACGCCTCGCGGCGTCTCGACCCGACCACCGGGCAGCTCGTCGCGGCCGTTCTGGTCACCGACCCCGACGCCGCCGCACGGCTCGTCGTCGTCATCCACCACCTGGGCGTCGACGCCGTCTCGTGGCGGGTCATCATCGAGGACCTGCTGACCGCGTGGGCGCAACATCAAGGCGGTCAGGCGTATTCGTTGCGACCGGAGGTCACCTCGGCGCGCGCCTTCACCGCCGCGCTCGACGCCCAGCGGGCCGGGCGATCCGACGAGCTGCGCTACTGGCTCGAACGGTCGCCGGAACGGGTCACCGACCTCGGGGCGGAGGTCGACCGCACGCGTGACCGCATGTCGACCACCGAGACCGTGGTGCACACGGTCGGCTCGTCGGTGACCGAGGCGCTGCTGACGTCGGTGCCGACCGCCTTCCGCGGCAACGTCAACGACGCTCTCGTGGCTGCTCTGGCGCGCGCTGTCCGGTCGTGGCAGCAGGCCCGGGGCATCGCCGACGACCGGCCGGTGACCATCCTGCTCGAGGGGCACGGCCGATACGAGGAAGCCCTGCTACGCGGAACCGATCCGCGGACCGTGGATCTGTCCCGGACCGTCGGGTGGTTCACGACCATCGCGCCGATGGCCGTCGACGTCCGCGGTGACGCCGTCCACACGGTCAAGCTCGCCAAGGAGGAGCGGGTCGGCCAGCTCGACAACGGGATCGGTTACGGACTCCTCCGCTACGGCGACACCGAGCTGTCCCGGCGCCCGTTGCCGAGCATCGGCTTCAACTACCTCGGCAACGTCACGGGGACCGGGGCCGGCGGCGAGAACGCCTCGGACGTGGGCGAGACGGGCATGCCGTTCCTGCCCGACCCCGCCGCACCGCGCCTGCCCGGCACGGTCACGGGCGCCATGGTCGTGCCGAACCTGCTGAGCATCAACGCGGGAACCGCGATCGGCGACAGCGGTCGCGAGTTCGTCGCGGGATTCACGTTCCCGCGCGGCGCGATCGACACCGAGGCGGTCGACGACCTCGCGCGGCGCTGGGACGCCGAGCTCGCGACCATCGTCGACGAGGTCGCCCGCGTCGGCGATCCGGGACTCTCCCCGTCGGATGTCCTCGGTGCGCGCGTCACCCAGGACGATCTCGATCACCTGGCCCGGCGGTATCCGGGCGCCGACGTGTGGCCGCTGTCGCCGCTGCAGCGCGGCCTGCAGTTCCAGGCCGAACTCGCCGCGGCGGGCCGCGAAGCCGGGGCGGTCGACGTCTATACCGCGCAGGCGGTTCTCACGCTCAAGGGCGAGGTCGACGCCACCCGTCTCGCCGAGGCCGTGCGCGAGGTCTTCGCCCGCCATCGGGTACTGCGCTCCAGTTTCGTCCGGGTACCCAGCGGCGAGGTCGTCGCGGTGGTTCCGGAGACTCTCGAGATCCCCTGGCGGACAGTGGATGCCGATAACGGCGACGATGCGATCGACGTGGTCGCGCAGGTCGAACGCGCGACGCCGTTCGACCTCGAGTCCGGCCCGCTCATGCGGTTCGTCCTCGTCCGCAGTGGCACGCGCTCGACGTTGGTCGTCACCAGCCACCACATCCTGATCGACGGCTGGTCGAGCCCGCTGATCATGGCCGACCTGTTCGCGCTGTACGCCACCGGTCAGACCTACACCGGCACCGTCGCCGCCGAATCCGGGGCTCGGGGAGACTACTTCGACTACCTGCGGTACATCGCCGCCTCCGATACCGAAGCGGGACTGGCGGCCTGGCGGTCGGTGCTGTCCGCCGTCGACGAGCCGACCCTCGTCGGCTCCGCCCGCGAGGCGACGTCCGATCAGCTTCCGCGCGATCACAGCGTGCTGCTCCCGGCCGAGATCACCTCCGCCGTCGACGACCTCACGCGCGCACGGGGAGTCACCGTCTCGACGGTGATGCAGTTCGCCTGGGCGGTGCTGCTCTCGCGCATCACCGGCCGGCGCACGGTCGTCTTCGGCGAGACCGTCTCCGGACGTCCGGCCGATCTGGACGGCGTCGAGACGATGGTCGGCCTCTTCATCAACACCTTGCCCGCGGTCGCGGACGTCGACCCGGGCGCCCGCGCCGCCGACGTCCTGGACGCGCTGCAGGCCTCGAAGGTCGCAGTGCTCGACCACCAGCACCTCGGACTGCCCGAGCTGACCGCACTCGTCGGTCGCGGACAGCTGTTCGACACCCTCGCGGTGCACGAGTCCTATCCGGTCGACGCCCAGTCGCTGAAGCGAGGGGCCGACGCCGGCGGCATCGGGATCGAGGATCTCGACGCCACCGACTCGACCCACTACCCGCTGAATCTGGTGACCGGCGTGGTCGGCGACCAGATCGAGCTGAAACTGAAGTATCTGCCCGCCGCCTTCGACGAGCGACAGGTGGAGGTGTACTCGGATGCGTTGATCCGCATCCTCACGACCCTCGTCGCCGACCCGGCCACCGAGGTCGGGGCCATCTCCCTGCTCGACGACGCCGAGTACCGCAGCGAGCTCACGCCGCCGGTCACCCGGACCCGCAATACCGACGTCTCGCTCGCCGAGTTGTTCGCGCGGGCAGCGCGCACCCACGCCGATCGTCCGGCCGTCACCGACACCACGTCCACACTCGACTACCGCGAGATCGACGAACGTTCCGCCGCGGTCGCCGCGGCCCTGAGTGCGCGAGGAGTCTCCACCGGCGATCTCGTCGCCGTGGCGACCTCCCGCGGCGTCGATCTCGTCTCCTCGATCCTGGGTGTGTTGCGTTCCGGCGCCGGCTATCTGCCGCTGGACACCACCAATCCGGTCGACCGCCTGCGTTTCATCGTCTCCGATGCCGCGCCGAGCGCGGTGATCATCGACGACACGACCGCGGACTTCGAACTGTGGTCCCGATTGGGCACCACGCCGGTGGTGCCGGTCGCGCAGCTGATCGCTGAAGGTGCCGCTGCGACTTCGGAACCGGTTGCGGTTCATCCTGATTCGCGTGCCTACGTGATCTACACGTCGGGTTCCACGGGTCGGCCCAAGGGTGTCGAGGTCACCCACCGCGACGTGGTGACCCTGATGGACACCGCCGCAGATGATTTCGACATCGACGAGACGGACGTGTGGACGATGTTCCACTCGTACGCGTTCGACTTCTCGGTCTGGGAGCTGTGGGGACCGCTGCTGACCGGTGGCCGCTTGGTCCTGGTCGACCGGGACCTGGCGCGGGCGCCGGAGGAGTTCCTCGATCTGCTCGCCCGCGAACGGGTCACCGTGCTGAGCCAGACGCCGTCGGCGTTCTACCAGCTCGCCGAGACCCGCCGACGCCGCGACACCCCGCTGTCGTTGCGCTACATCGTGTTCGGCGGCGAGGCGCTCAGCTTCGAGCAGGTGCGGCGCTGGTTCGACGATCATCCGGACGAGACCACGACGCTGGTCAACATGTACGGCATCACCGAGACGACCGTGCACGTCAGTTTCCGGCCGCTCGACCCGCACTCGGTGGCGGCCGACGACGCGAGCTTCATCGGCCGGCCGCTGTCGTCGCTGGCCATCCACGTGCTCGACGACCGGCTGCGGCCGGTCCCCGAGGGTGTCGTGGGCGAGATGTACGTCACCGGTGGGCAACTGGCGCAGGGCTACCTGAAGCGCGCCGGGCTGTCGTCGACGCGTTTCGTGGCCTCACCCTACGGCGAGCCCGGAACCCGCATGTACCGCACCGGCGACCTCGCCCGTCGCGTGGGCGACGACATCGAGTACCTCGGGCGCGGTGACGCGCAGGTCCAGTTGCGTGGCTACCGGATCGAGTTCGGCGAGATCGAGGCGGCACTGCTGGCGGTGCCGGGTGTGAGCGCGGCAGCGGCCCGGGTCGTCGACATCCCCGGCCGCGGTGAGCAACTCATCGGTTACCTGGTCCGCGACGCGCAGGACGCGGTCGACGCGACCGAGGTCCGGCGCATCGCCGGCCGCGCGGTGCCGTCGTACATGGTCCCGGACCAGATCATCGACGTCGACACCCTGCCGCTCACCGCGAACGGCAAACTCGACCGCGACGCCCTTCCGGTACCCGACTCGGCCACCGTGGTCGAGGAGATCGTCGCGCCCACCGGCCCGCAGGAGACCGCGGTCGCGCAGGTCTTCGCCGAGGTGCTCGGAGTCGACGTGATCGGTGTCACGACAAGCTTCTTCGATCTCGGCGGTAATTCGCTGTCCGCGACCCGCCTCGCCTCGCGCGTCGCCGACGCACTCGGTACCGAGGTGTCGGTGCGGGACGTGTTCGAGGCGCCGTCCGTCCGGGATCTGGTGGACGCCGTGTCCGGGCGCGGAAGCACTCTGCCACCCGTGGTGGCGGTGTCGCCCCGCCCGGAGCGCATCCCGCTGTCGTTCGCTCAGCGCCGGATCTGGTTCATCAACCGGTTCCAGCCCGACTCGGTCGCCTACAACATCCCGGCGGTACTGCGCCTGACGGGTCCGCTCGACACCCACGCGCTGCGCGCCGCCATCGTCGACGCGGTGGAGCGGCACGAGGTGCTCCGCACGACCTTCCCCGACGACGCCGGCGAGCCGTATCAGCTGATCCACCCCACCGGCGAGGTCGATACTCGACTCGACTGGGCGCTGGTGGACTCCGCCGACGAGCTCGAACTCGCCGCGGGAACCGGATTCGACGTCACCGCCCAGTGGCCCCTGCGGGCCCGACTCTGGCGCATCGACGACACCGAGGCGATCCTCGCGATCATCCTTCACCACATCGGTGCAGACGGTGAGTCGCTGGCGCCGCTGGTCTCCGACGTCGTCACGGCGTACCAGGCGCGCAGCCGGGGGTCCGAACCGGAGTTCGGCCCGCTGCCGGTGCAGTTCGCCGACTACGCGATCTGGCAGCACGACGTCCTCGGCGACCCCGATGACCCGGAATCGATCCTCGGTCGCCAGCTCGGGTACTGGACGGCCCAGCTCGGCGGACTGCCGGAGGTCCTCGAACTCCCGGCGGATCGTCCACGTCCGGCGGTGGCGTCCAACCACGGTGCACACCACAGCCTGCAGATCCCCGCGGACGTCGCCGCGGCCGTCGACGCCTTGCGCGCCGAGCGGGGGATGACCTCCTTCATGGTGGTCCACGCCGCCCTCGCGGTCGTCCTCGCCCGGCTGTCGGCCACCGAGGACATCGCGGTCGCCACCCCGATCGCGGGACGTGGTCAGAGTGCCCTCGACCCGCTCGTCGGCATGTTCGTCAACACCTTGGTCCTTCGCTCCGAGGTACGGCCGGGTATGAGTTTCGACGAGCTGCTCGCCGCGGTCCGGGTTACCGACCTGGACGCGTTCGCGCACGCCGACGTGCCGTTCGAGGCCCTGGTGGAGCGAATCAATCCGGTTCGCTCAGAGGCGTTCTCGCCGCTCGCCCAGGTGATGCTGTCGTTCGATCCGGCCATGTCGGCCGGTGCGGTCGTCGACGCGGTGACCGAACTGGGGATCGCGCCGGTCGAGCGGGACTCGGTCGCCGCCCAGATGGACATGACGGTCACCGTGACCGCGACACCAGATGCCGCGTGGGACGTCTCGCTGATCTACGCGACCGATCTGTTCGACGAGCCGACGATCGCCGAATTCGGCGCGCGCTTCGTCGAGGTACTGCGCCGGCTCGTCACGTCTCCCGCCGCCCCGGTGGGTGACATCAACCTGCTCGACGATGCCGCGCATGCACAGATCGAGAGCGCCGAGTCGGGCGCCGAGACCGCCGTTCCCGCTGTCACCCTGCCCGACGCCCTCGTCGCCCGGGTCGCGGAGAACCCGGACGCGCTTGCGCTGTCGTTCGGCGGCCGGTCGGTGCGGTATGGGGAGTTCGGTGCTCGGGTGTGGACCCTCGCCCGAACCCTGCTCGCCTCCGGCGTGCAGCCCGGAGACGCAGTCGCCGTGTGCCTTCCGCGATCGATCGAGATGATGGTGGCCATTCACGCCGTCGTCGCCGCCGGCGGGCACTACGTACCCGTCGATCCGGCCGCGCCACGCGATCGCGCGGCTCACATGGTCGAGACCGCGGGTGTGCGTCACGTCCTGGTCGCGGCCGGTCCTGTGCCGGAATCAATTGCGGGACTGAGTGAATCGGTCTCGGTTGTCGTGGTCGACGCGACCGTCGAGGTCGATCTCGCCACCGCACCGGTCACCGACGACGAACGGCTCGCGCCCCTGCAGCCCGCCGATGCGGCGTACACGTTGTTCACGTCGGGGTCGACGGGTCGGCCGAAGGGTGTGACGGTGTCGCATGCGGCGATCGTGAATCGTCTGGAGTGGATGCGGGACTGGTATTCGATCAAGGATTCGGATGTCTTCGTGCAGAAGACGCCGGTGACGTTCGATGTGTCGGTGTGGGAGTTGTTCCTGCCGTTCGCGGTGGGGGCGACGTTGGTGGTGGCCGAGCCGGAGCGGCATGGTGATCCGCGGTATCTGGCGGAGTTGATCACGGCTGAGCGGGTGTCGGTCATCCATTTCGTGCCGTCGATGTTGTCGGTGTTCCTGGATGTCTTGGGCGATCGGGTGGGTGAGTTGTCGTCGTTGCGGTTGACGTTCACCTCGGGTGAGGCGTTGACCGCGCCGGTGGCGCAGGCGTTGGTGGCGGCGTTGCCGGGCAACGAGGTCCACAATCTGTACGGTCCGACCGAGGCGGCGGTGGACGTGACCGCTCATCAGGTGCGGGCGGGGGAGGCGTCGGTGCCGATCGGCGTCCCCGTGCCCAATACTGCTGTACGAGTTCTGGATTCGCGCCTGCACCGGGTGCCGGTCGGCGTACCCGGTGAGCTGTACCTGTCGGGTGTCCAGCTGGCGCGGGGATACGCGTCGCGCCCCGATCTCACTGCGGATCGCTTCGTCGCCGATCCGTACGCCGCGCCGGGCGGCCGGATGTACCGGACCGGTGACCTCGTCCGCTGGAATGCGCGTCGCCAGCTGGAATACCTGGGCCGCACGGACTTCCAGGTGAAGCTCCGCGGCCAGCGACTCGAGCTCGGCGAGGTCGAGACGGTTCTGGCGTCCGTACCGGGAGTGGTCCACGCCGCCGCGACGGTGGCCGAGTCGCCTCGCTCGGGACAGCATCTGGTGGCATACTTCGCTCCCGACACCGTGTCCACGGACGCGGTCAAGGCGGCTGTGGTCCGGGAACTGCCGGAGTACATGCGTCCCACGGTGTGGATGCCGCTGCCCGACATCGCCCTCAACAGCTCGGGCAAGATCGACCGGAAATCCCTGCCGCAGCCGCACTTCGGCAGCAGCGAGACCGTCGCTCCCACCACCCCCGTCGAGGAGTCGGTGGCCGCTGTCTTCGCCGATGTCCTCGGTGTCGACCGGGTGGGCGTGACCGACAGCTTCTTCGACCTCGGCGGCAACTCGCTGTCGGCGATGCGCCTGGCCGCGCGCGTCGGCGACGTGCTCGGCACCGAGATCACGGTCCGGGACCTCTTCGATGCGCCGAACGTCCGTGATCTGATCGCGTCCGGGTCGCGGCACGCCCACGGACGCGCCCCGATCGTCGCGGTGTCGCCTCGCCCCGAACGCATCCCGCTGTCGTTCGCACAGCAGCGCATGTGGTTCATCAACCAGTTCGATCCGAGCCTGCCCACCTACAACATCCCGGCCGTCGTCCGGATGTCGGGCCGGCTCGATGTCGAGGCACTGCGCGCGGCGATCGCCGATGTGGTGGTACGGCACGAGGTGCTGCGGACGACGTTCCCGCAGGACGCCGAGGGTCCGCACCAGGTGATCGCCGATGCCGACCAGGTGCCCGCGCATCTCGATTTCGCGCACGTGCATACCCAGGGCGACTTCGAGGCCGAGGTGTCCCGCGGCTTCGACGTGGCCGCCCAGTGGCCGGTCCGCGCGTGCCTGTGGCAGATCGACGCCGACACCCACGTCCTGGGCCTCGTCACCCATCACATCGCCTCCGACGGCGAGTCGCTGCAGCCGCTGGTCGCCGACATGGTGACGGCCTACGTCGCGCGCAGCGCCGGGGAGACCCCGACGTTCGTCCCGCTCGAGGTGCAGTTCGCCGACTTCGCGATCTGGCAGCACGAGCAGCTCGGTTCAGCCGACGACCCCGAGTCCGTCCTCGGCCGGCAGCTCGCCCACTGGACCGACCGCCTGGCCGGCCTTCCCGACGTGCTGGAGCTTCCGGCCGACCGCCCGCGCCCGGCGATCGCCACCGCCCGGGGCGGCCGCATCGGCTTCGAGATCCCGGCCGACATCGCCGAGGCGGTGGCCGGCGCCGCCCGTGCGCACGGTGTCACCCCGTTCATGGTCGTGCACGCGGCCCTCGCGGTGCTCCTCGCGCGCCTCTCGGCCACCGACGACATCGCGATCGCCACACCGGTCGCGGGGCGCGGATCGCGGGTGCTCGATCCGCTCGTCGGCATGTTCGTCAACACCTTGGTACTGCGGTCGCGCGTGGTGCCTGGCATGACGGTCGACGAGTTGCTGACCCAGGTCCGGGCCACCGATCTCGACGCCTTCACGAACGCCGACATCCCGTTCGAGACCCTCGTCGAACATCTGGATCCGATCCGCTCCGAGGCGTTCGCACCGCTCGCCCAGGTCATGCTGACCATGGACCAGTCGCTGCTGTCCGGGGCCGTACTACCGGTCGACGGCGGCGGTTCCGCCGACGCGCCCGAACTCGCCGGACTGTCCATCACGCCGGTCGACCCGCCACAGGTCTCGGCGCAACTCGACCTGGCCGTCGCCGTTGCGGCCGATGTCCCCGGCCGCGCGTGGTCGGGCACGGTCATCTACGCGCAGGACCTGTTCGACCCCGAGACGGTGACCGAACTCTCGACCCGGCTGGTGTCGGTGCTGAGCGATCTCGCCGGCGCCGGGCGCCGATCCCGTGCGGTGGGCGACCTGGCACTGGTCTCCGCCGACGACCGCGCGCGCGTCGCCGAGTGGTCCGTGGGGCAGTCGGCGACCTTCGGCCGGTCGGTGATCGCCGAGGCGGTGGCCGACGGTGTCGCCGCACACGCGGCACAGATCGCGGTGCGGTTCGCCGACCGTGAGATCACCTACCGTGAATTCGGTTCCCGCGTCGCCGATCTCGCGCGGCTACTGATCGGATCCGGAGTGGGGCCGGACGTCGCCGTCGGTGTCTGCATCGACCGGTCGGTGGAGATGGTCGTCGCCGTGCACGCCGTCCTCGCCGCCGGTGGCCAATACGTCCCCATCGATCCCGGAGCGCCCACCGACCGCGTCGAGTACATGGTCGACACCGCCCAGGCGCGGATCGTGCTGGTGGCCGCGGGAACCCGGCCGCCCGCGATCGACGGCCTCGGCGACCGCGTGCAGGTCGTCGAGGTGGACACCTCGACGCCGCCGACGGAAGCCGCGCCGGTCGCCGACGCCGAGCGTCTGGCGCCGTTACGCGGTGACCACGCCGCATACACGCTCTTCACCTCCGGTTCGACCGGCCGCCCCAAGGGCGTGACGGTGTCGCATACCGCCGTGATGAACCGCCTCTGGTGGGGACTCGGTGAGTTCGCCTGGGCCGTCGGCGACCGCGTCGTGCAGAAGACGCCGTACACGTTCGACGTCTCGGTGCCGGAGCTGTTCGGCCCGCTCCTGACCGGCGCGACGATGGTCGTCGCCCGTCCGGGCGGACACACCGATCCGGAGTACCTGGCCGACCTGATCGTCGAGACCCGGGCCACCTCGGTGCACTTCGTGCCCTCGATGATGTCGATCTTCCTCGACCTCGTCCCGGATGCTCGGTTCGCCGAGTTCTCGTCGCTCCGTTGGGTGTTCGCGTCCGGCGAGGCGCTGCCCCCGGCCGTCGTCGCCCGGCTGCACGCCCTGCTGCCGCAGGTGCAGATCGTCAACCTCTTCGGTCCGACCGAGGCGGCGGTCGAGGTCGCCGTCGCGGACGTGACCTCGGCCCCCACGCTGATCCCGATCGGCGTGCCGGTGGCGAACACGTCCACCTGGGTCCTCGACGCCCGGCTGCGGCCGGTGCCTGCCGGTGTCCCGGGTGAGCTCTACCTCGGTGGCGTACAGCTGGCGCGCGGTTACGCGGCGCGCCCCGACCTGTCCGCCGAGCGTTTCGTCGCCGACCCCTTCGGCGCGCCGGGCTCCCGGTTGTACCGCACCGGCGACCTGGTGCGGTGGCAGGCCGACGGCTCGCTGGAATACTTGGGCCGCACCGACTTCCAGGTGAAGTTGCGTGGCCAGCGCATCGAACTCGGCGAGATCGAGTCGGTGATCGCTGCCGTCGACGGCGTCGTGCACACCGCCGTGACGGTCGCCAAGGCCCCGACCGGCGCCGACCATCTGGTCGGTTACGTGGCACCGGAGGACGTCGACCTCGACTCGGTCAAGGCGGCCGTGGCGGCGGAGCTGCCGGAGTACATGCGACCGACGGTCTGGGTGACGGTTCCGTTCCTGGAGCTGAACACCGCGGGCAAGATCGACCGGAAGGCGTTGCCCGAACCCGACTTCGGCGTGCACACCGAGGACTATGTGGCGCCGGCGAGCTCGACCGAGGAAACGCTGGCCGCGATCGTCGCGCACCTGATCGGTGTCGACCGCGTCTCGGTCACCGAGTCGTTCTTCGCTCTGGGTGGCGACTCGATCATGTCGATTCAGCTGGCCTCGGCGGCGCGTGCCGCCGGTCTCGACCTGTCCCCGCGCGAGATCTTCGGACTCCGCACGATCCGGGCGATGGCCGCGACGGCCGACAACGGTGCCGCACGCCTGGAGATGCTCGAGGAGAGCGAACCGGCCGGCGTCGGCCAGGTCACGGTGTCGCCGGTCGTCCACTGGATGATCGAGCATTCCCAGGAGCCGGCCGACTTCGCCGACTTCGTCCAGGCTGCCGTGCTGCTGGCGCCGGAGGACCTCGACGTCGCGCAGATGAGCGATCTGCTCGCCGCGGTCGTCGCTGCGCATCCGATGCTCACCGCGACGCTGATCGAGACCGAAGACGGCTGGCAGTCGGTCGCGGGCCACGGCTTCGACGCGACCGAGGCCGTCATCGGCGTCACGAGCACCGCGCCGATCGGCACCGCCGGGTTCGACGCCGATCTGCGCGCCGCGTTCCGGACCATCTCGGCCACGCTGGATCCGGCGACCGGCCGTCTCGCGCGTGCCGCGGTCGTCCGGGACCCCGGCGGCGCCGGACGCGTGCTCGTCGTGATCCACCACCTCGGCGTCGACGCCGTGTCGTGGCCGGTCCTGATCGAGGACCTGGTCACCGGCTGGGCCCAGCTGTCCAGTGGTCGCGACATCGATCTGCGAGCGGAACAGACGAGTGCTCTGGCCTGGACCAATGCTCTTGCGGCGCGGACTGATTCGTGGTCGGGACAGGTCGGCCACTGGCTCGACCGGCTGCCTGCCCGGCCCACCTCGCTGGGCGTCGAGCTGGACCGGGACCGAGACCGTATGTCCACCGAACGCCTCGTCTCCGTCGAGATCGACGCCGACGTCACGGCGGCGGTGCTGACCTCGGTGCCCGAGGCATTCGGGGGCAACGTCAACGACGTTCTCCTGGGGGCGTTCGCACGCGCCGTCCGGTCGTGGCAGACCCATCGCGAGGTCGCCGACACCGCACCGGTCACGGTCCTCACCGAGGGGCACGGGCGATACGAAGAGGTACTCGCCACCGGGCCGTCGCCGCGCCGCGCCGACCTGTCCCGGTCGGTGGGCTGGTTCACCACGCTGGTCCCGGTGTCCCTCGACCCGGGCGAGGACGTCGTGCACGCGGTCAAGGCGGCCAAGGAGGAACGACTGGCCCAGCCGGACAACGGCATCGGGTTCGGCTGGTTGCGGTACGGGCCCGGAGCCGACGCCGAACTCGCGTCACGACCGCTGCCGACCATCTCGTTCAACTACTTCGGCGCAGGCAGCGGGGCCGCTGCCGCCCAGACCGACGCCCTGCCGTTCACCAACGCGCCCGACGCGCCGGTCCTCGGCTCGTCCGCGTCCGGCGCGATGGTGTCGCTGGCCGCGCTCGGTGTCACCGTCACCACGTCGCACGACGCGGACGGCAGGCGAAAGCTGGTGGCCGGGGCCAACTTCCCGGGTGCGCTCTTCACCGAGGACGAGATCGACGCGCTGTTCGGACTGTGGGCGCACGAGCTGTCGGCCGTCGTCGACCTGGTCCGGGCGGGCACGTCGATCGGACTGTCGCCGTCTGACGTGCCGGGCACCGAACTCACCCAGCACGAACTCGACGCACTGGCGGCGTCCCACCCGGGCGCGGACATCTGGCCGCTGACGCCGTTGCAGCGGGGACTGCACTTCCAGGCCGAGCTCGCGCAGGGCGGTATCTCCGAAGGCGCCGTCGATGTCTATGTGACGCAGGCGATCCTGACGCTGGGCGGTGATGTGGATGTGACGTCGCTCCAGCGCGCGGCGCAGGCACTGTTCACCCACCACCGCGTGCTGCGATCGGGATATGTGCGCACTGCGGGTGGAACCGTCGTCGCGGTCGTGCCACCGTCGGTGGAAATCCCGTGGGACGTCGTGGACCGCAGTACGCCGGTCGCCGGCGCAGCACCCGAAGACCTCGACACGATCGTCGCGGAACTCGCCGATGCACAACGGATCCGTCCGTTCGACCTCGCGTCGCCGCCACTCGTCCGCTTCGTGGTGGTCCGTGGACCGGACACCACCCGGGTCATCGTCACCAACCACCACATCATCCTGGACGGATGGTCCGGCCCGCTGGTTCTCGCTGATCTGTTGTCCCTGTACGCAACCGGGCAGACATATACGGGACAGGTTGCCCGGACCACCCAGGACTTCGCCGACTACCTGCGCCGTATCAACGGGACCGATCAGGCAGCCGGTGTGGCTGCCTGGGCGCACATCCTCGCCGACGTGGACGAACCGACGCTGGTCGCCCCGGGCGTCGAGGCCACCGCGGACACGCTCCCGCAGCGGCATGACGTGGTGGTCGATGCTCGCGTCGCCTCGGCGGTCGACGCGCTCACGCGCGACCACGGCATCACCACGGCGACCGCGCTGCAGGTGGCATGGGCGATCCTGCTGTCGCGGCTGACGGGCAACCGGGTGGTCACGTTCGGCGAAACCGTCTCGGGGCGGCCGTCGGATCTCGATGGAGTCGAGTCGATGGTCGGCCTGTTCATCAACACGCTGCCCGCGGTCGTCGACGTCGATCCGCAGTCCTCGGTTCTGGACATCCTCGCCGACGTACAGGCGAAGAAGGTGACGGTCCTCGATCACCAACACCTGGGGTTGTCCGACATCCTCTCGTCGGTCACGTCACCGGTGGCGTTCGACACGCTCGCGGTGCATGAGTCGTACCCGGTCGACGTCGAATCGATCTCCGAGGTGGACACCGGCCAAGGGGTCAGTTTGCTCGATGTCGAGACCACCGACGCAACGCACTACCCCCTGAGCTTCGTGACCTCGCGCCGGGGGGACGAGATAGTTCTCGGTCTCTCCTATCTGCCCTCTGCCTTCGACGACGCCCAGATCCGGGTGTTCACCGAGGTGCTGGCGCAGATCCTGGCCGCGATGGCGCAGCATCCGGACACGCTGTCCGCCGACATCGCTTTCGCGGACGCATCGCTGCTCGACACGGTGCGTACCTGGTCGGTCGGTCGGTCGGTCGCCGTTGCCGAACGGTCGCTCGCCGACGCCGTCGTGGCCCAGACTGCGGCCACGCCTGATGATGTCGCGATCGTGTTCGAGGACCGCACCGTCTCCTACGCCGAGTTCGGCGCCCGGGTCTCGGCTCTGGCGCGGGACCTGGTCGCGGCCGGAGCGGGCCCCGACGTGGCAGTGGGTGTCTGCATCGATCGTTCGGTCGAGATGGTGGTCGCCGCCCACGCCGTGGTCGCCGCCGGCGGTCAGTACGTCCCCATCGACACCGGCGCACCGGCGGACCGGGTGGCGTACATGGTCGACACCGCAGGTGTCCGAGTGGTGCTCGTCGCTGCGGGGGAGTCCCCGACCGGTCTCGCCGGGACGGCCGACCGCGTACGCGTGATCGAGGTGGACCGCTCGGCCGCAGTGGATCCCTCGACCCAGCAGATCTCCGACTCCGATCGGGTCCGACCGATTCGACCCGATGACGCCGCCTACACGCTGTTCACCTCCGGCTCGACCGGCCGGCCCAAGGGGGTGACCGTCCCACACTCCGCGGTCATGAACTTCATGGCCTGGCGAGGTTCGTTGGTGCCGGACGCGTCTGAGCAGATCACCCTTCTCAAGGCCCCGTACACGTTCGATGCCTCGGTGTGGGAGATGTTCTGGCCGTTGATGACGGGCGGTCGAGTGGTCGTCGCCGCGCCGGGCGGACACGCGGATCCCCGGTACCTGCGAGACCTCATCGGTCGGCATGGTGTGACCGCGGTGCAATTCGTTCCCTCGATGCTCGCGGTGTACCTGGAGTTGGCCGACGACGAGTCCGGCAGCACGTCCCTCCGGCACCTGTTCACCGGTGGCGAGGCACTGTCGGACTCCCTGGCCGCGAATCTGCACCGCACCTCCCCGGACGTGCGTCTGCTGAATCAGTACGGTCCGACCGAGACCACCGTGGATCTCACCACGACGCACGTCGTGCCGGGCGAGTCCGTCACCATGGGTCGTCCGGGCTGGAACACCACGACCTGGGTCCTCGACTCCCGTTTGCGGCCGGTACCGGCCGGAATCGCGGGTGAGCTGTACCTCGGCGGCGCGCAGGTCGCTCGCGGATATGCGGGACAGCCCGGTCTGACGGCAGAACGGTTCATCGCAGATCCCTTCGCCGACAACGGTGCGCGGCTCTACCGCACCGGCGACCTCGTGCGCTGGAACACCTCCGGCGAACTCGAGTACCTCGGGCGCACCGACTTCCAGGTCAAGCTGCGCGGGCAGCGGATCGAGCTCGGCGAGATCGAATCCGTGCTGATGTCGGTACCCGGCGTGGTGCACGCGGCGGCGACGGTCGTCGACGACCAGCTGATCGGTTACGTGGCACCTGCATCCGTCGATCTGGATGCAGTCAAGGACGTCGTCGCCGGTGCTCTCCCGGAGTACATGCGTCCCAGCGTCTGGATGCCGTTGGACGCCATGCCGCTGAACACCGCGGGTAAGGTCGCCCGTCGCGAGCTCCCCGCGCCGGAGATCCGCTTCGACGATTTCGTGGCGCCGAAGAACGCAGCCGAGCGCCGCGTCGCCGACATCGTGGCCGAGGTCCTCGGCGTCGACGAAGTCGGTGTCACAGCGTCCTTCTTCGAGATGGGCGGCAACTCCCTGTCGGCGACTCGTGTCATCGCGAGGGTCGGCGACGCCCTGGGCGTCGAGGTGTCGGTGCGTGACCTCTTCGAGTCGCCGACCGTACGGGAACTCGTCGCCCGGCTGTCAGGTCGTGGCGCCGGCGTGGCCCCGGTGGTCGCCGTCTCCCCGAGACCGGAACTGATTCCGCTGTCGTTCGCGCAGCAGCGCATCTGGTTCCTGAACCGTTTCGAGCCGGGGTCGGCAACGCACAACCTCCCGGCCGTGCTGCGTCTGTCGGGTGATCTCGACGCCGATGTCCTGCACAGCGCGCTGGTCGACGTCGTCCGACGGCACGAGGTGCTGCGGACGACCTTCCCCGATCAGGCCGGCGTGCCCTATCAGCTCATCCATCCCGAGGCATCGGTCGCCGATGGGCTCGACTGGGGTATCGCCGGTTCCCAGGACGAGCTCGTCGCAGCCGTGACCGCCGGCTTCGATGTCACGACCCAGTGGCCCATCCGTGTCCGCCTCTGGCGCGCCGCGGCCGGGGAGCATGTGCTCGCCATCGTGTTGCACCACATCGGCGCCGACGGGGAGTCGATGGCGCCGTTCGTCTCCGATCTCGTTGCCGCGTACGGCGCCCGCGTCGTCGGCGAGGCTCCCGGTTTCGTGCCGCTAACGGTGCAGTTCG
The DNA here is from genome assembly GCF_005502615.1 of Gordonia sp. ALPHA1B1. Classification (NCBI taxonomy): domain Bacteria; kingdom Bacillati; phylum Actinomycetota; class Actinomycetes; order Mycobacteriales; family Gordoniaceae; genus Gordonia; species Gordonia sp. ALPHA1B1. The sequence goes on from NZ_SCOC01000011.1 coordinate 38,325, forward strand.
CCGATTTCGCGATCTGGCAACACTCCGTGCTCGGCTCCGCGGACGACCCGGAATCGGTTGTCGGACGTCAATTGGCCTACTGGACTGCACAGTTGGCCGGTCTGCCGGATGTGCTCGAGCTGCCGGCGGATCGGCCGCGTCCGGCGGTCGCGTCGGGCCGGGGTGACCGGTACGACGTGGGAATCCCGGCTGAGATCGGTGCGCGTGTCGCAGAGGTGGCACGCGGGGCCGATGTGACGCCGTTCATGGTGGTGCACACGGCGCTCGCAGTGTTGTTGGCTCGGTTGTCGGCCACCGACGACATCGCGATCGCCACCCCGATCGCCGGTCGTGGACAGGCGGTGCTCGATCCGCTCGTCGGCATGTTCGTCAACACCTTGGTGCTGCGCACCGCGGTCGACGGTGCCCAGCCGTTCGACCGTCTGCTCGCGCAGGTCCGCGACACCGATCTCAACGCCTTCGCGCATGCCGACGTCCCGTTCGAGACCCTGGTCGATCGTCTCAATCCGGTTCGCTCCGAGGCGTTTTCACCATTGGCGCAGGTGACCTTCTCGTTCGATCCGGCGGCCTCGGCCGCCGAGGCGCTCGGGGACGCCGGCGGGTTGACGGTCACACCGTACGGCGAGGTCGCGGTCACCGCGCAGACCGACCTGTGGATCACGGTGACGTCCGGGGCGGCCGGCCAGGACTGGGGGCTGTCGATCATCTACGCGACCGACCTCTTCGAGGAAGCGACCGTCGTCGAGTTCGCCGACCGCTTCACCCGCTTGCTCGCCGCGTTGACCGCGGCTCCGGGAACCGCAGTGGGCGACGCGCCCTTCGTCGCGCCGGCGACGGTGGCCGAGATCGAGACCGCCGAATGGGGCGATCCTGTGGAGTTGCCGGCCGTGCAGACGGTCAGCGAGGCCGTGGCCGCGCAGGCCCGACGCACACCCGACGCGACCGCGCTCGTCTTCGGTGAGCGTGAGGTGACCTATGCGGAGTTCTCGGCCCGGGTCAACACGCTCGCCCGTGCCCTGATCGCCGCCGGGGTCGGTCCGGATGTCGCTGTGGCGCTGTGTGTTCCGCGATCGGTCGAGATGATGGTGGCCATCCATGCCGTCGTCGCCGCCGGTGGTCAGTACGTACCTGTCGACGTGGCCGCACCCGCGGACCGCGTTCGCTACATGTACGAGACCGCCGGTGCGCGAGTGCTGCTGGTCGCCGACGCGGACGGGGTACCCGGCGCGGTGAACGCCGCGCACGAGGCCGGGGTCCGTGTCATGACCGTCGACGCCTCGGCACAGCTGGACGTCGACGCGGCGTCCGCCGCCCCGGTGTCCGACGACGAGCGACTCGCGCCGCTGCGCCCGGACGATGCGGCATACACCCTCTTCACCTCCGGGTCGACCGGACGTCCGAAGGGTGTGACCCTCTCACACGCGGCCGTGCTCAACCGCCTGTGGTGGGGCCTGAACGCGCTGCCGATCGGCCCCGACGACGTCGTGATGCAGAAGACGCCGTACACCTTCGACTGCTCGGTGCCGGAACTGTTCGCGCCGTTGGCGATCGGCGCGCGCGTGGTCGTCCTCGCCGACGGTGGTCACCTCAATCCGCGGCAGGTGGCCGACGAGATCGCCCGCACCGGCACGACGATGGTGCACTTCGTGCCCTCCATGCTCTCGGTGTTCCTCGAGGTCGTCGACCGCGAACAGCTCGCCGCGCTCGACACCCTCCGGATCGTCTCGACCACGGGTGAGGCGTTGCCGCCTGCGGTCGCGGCACCGGTGCGCGAACTGTGGCCGGATGCCTGGTTCTTCAACCTGTACGGCCCGACCGAGGCCGCGGTGGAGATCACGTTCGAGCGGATTCACTCCGTCGCCGCGGATGATCCGACGGTGCCCATCGGCGTTCCGGTCTGGAATTCGTCTGCAGTGGTGTTGGATTCGCGGTTGCGCCGGGTCCCTCCCGGCGTGCCCGGCGAGCTCTACCTCGGCGGGGTCCAACTCGCCCGCGGTTACGCCGCCCGCCCGGACCTCACTGCCGAGAGATTCGTCGCCGACCCGTACGGCGAGCCGGGCTCGCGTCTGTACCGCACCGGCGACCTGGTGCGCCGCCGTCCCGATGGCGTGCTGGAGTATCTCGGCCGCACCGACTTCCAGGTCAAGCTGCGCGGACAGCGCATCGAACTCGGTGAGATCGAAGCGGTCATCGCGTCGGCGCCCGGCGTCGTGCACGCTGCGGCGACGGTGGCCACGGCGCCCGGTGGCGGCGAACACCTCGTCGGTTACGTGGCGGGGGTCCCGGGCGATCGTCTCGACATCGACGCGGTGAAGTCCGTTGTCGCGGCGTCGCTCCCGGAGTACATGCGGCCCAGCGTGTGGATGCCCGTCGAGGACATCGCGCTGAACACCGCAGGCAAGATCGACCGTCGTGCACTGCCTGAGCCGGTGTTCTCCGCCGGTGAGTACGTCGAGCCCGCCGATGAGTCGGAGGCCGCGGTGGCGGCCGTGTTCGCCGACGTCCTCGGCCTCGACCGCGTGAGCGTCACCGACTCCTTCTTCGACCTCGGTGGCAACTCGCTGTCGGCGATGCGGTTGGCCGCGCGCGTCGGTGAGGTCACCGGCAGCGAGATCTCGGTCCGCGACCTGTTCGACGCGCCGAGCGTGCGGGAACTGTCCCGTGCCAGCGCCGATCTCGACGCAGCCCGGGCGCCCATCGTCGCGGTCAGTCCGCGTCCGGAACGCATCCCGCTGGCCTTTGCGCAGCAACGGATGTGGTTCGTCAACCAAGCCGATACCACGTCGCCGGCCTACAACATCCCGGTGGTACTGCGTCTGTCCGGTTCCCTCGACGAAGACGCTCTGCACGCCGCCCTGATCGACGTGGTATCGCGCCACGAGTCGCTGCGGACCACGTTCCCGTCCGCCGACGGCACGCCGTATCAGAAGATCAACCGCGCGACCTCGGTCGCCGCGCGTCTGGACTGGGATGTGGTCTCCTCGCAAGAGGAGATCGAGGCCGCGGTGTCGGCCGGCTTCGACGTCTCGCGCGACTGGCCGATCCGCGCCCGGATCTGGGAGGTGGCGCCGGATGAGCACGTGTTCGCGGTCGTCACCCACCACATCGCCTCCGACGGTGAGTCGATGATGCCCCTGGTGAGCGATGTCGTCACCGCTTATCTGGCCGAAACCGCCGATGCCGACCCGGATTTCGCAGATCTCGAGGTCCAGTTCGCCGACTTCGCGATCTGGCAGCACGACGTGCTCGGCTCGCCCGACGATCCGGAATCCGTTGTCGGTCGCCAGCTCGCCTACTGGGTCGAGCGGTTGGCCGGTCTGCCGGACGTGATCGACGTGCCCACCGACCGGCCCCGCCCGGCTCGTGCCAGCCAGCGCGGCGGACGCGCCTCCTTCACCGTGCCGGCCGAGGTCGGTGACCGGATCGCGCGCGTCGCGCAGGACACCGGCGCCACACCCTTCATGGTCGTGCACGCGGCGTTGGCCGCGCTGCTCTCGCGCCTGTCGGCGACCGACGACATCGCGATCGGCACCCCGGTCGCGGGTCGAGGTCAACGCGTGCTCGATCCGCTGATCGGAATGTTCGTCAACACGCTCGTGCTGCGCACCAGCGTCGACCTCGACCGCAGCTTCGCCGATCTGCTCGAGGCCACCAGGGAGGCCGATCTCGGCGCGTTCGCGAATGCCGATGTGCCTTTCGAGATCGTCGTCGATGCCGCCGGTGCCCAGCGGTCGGCGGCCTTCGCTCCGTTCACCCAGGTCTGGCTCACCTTCGACCAATCCACCCTGCCGGAGCTCGCCGGCGCCGACCTGTCGGTGGGAGAGGTCGCCGGCCTCCAGGTGAGTGCGGTGGACACCGGTCAGACCCCGGCGCGCGTCGACCTGCTCATCGGGATGACCCAGCCCGGCCGCGGCGAGGAGTGGGCGGGCACCATCACCTACGCCACGGACCTGTTTGACGAGTCGACCGCGGTCCGCCTGGGCGAGCAGCTCGTCGGACTGCTGACCGAGGCCGTCGACGATCCCCGGACCCCGCTGCGGCAGATCACCCTCGGCGACACGATGTCGCTGGCCGAACTCGCCCGCGCCGCAGCGCAACCCGAGCCGGAGCGCACAACGGTGTCGATCGCCGACTCCGACGCGGTCGTCACCGGGGGACCGGGAACCGAGCCGGTCGTCCTGGGCGATCTGTTCGCCCGGGCCGCCGCGAAGTGGGGTCCGCGTCAGGCCGTCGTCGACGCCGACAACGTCTGGCTGTCCTACGCCGATCTCGACGCGCGGTCGAACCGCCTGGCGCGCTGGATGATCGGTCAGGGCATCGGCCCGGAGAAGCTGGTCGCTCTGGCGATCGTCCGCTCCGCGCAGTTGCTCGTCGCGATCTGGGCGGTCGCCAAGACCGGTGGTGGGTATGTGCCGATCGACCCGGACTATCCCGCCGAACGGGTGGCGAACATGGTCGAGGACTCGGGTGCGATCCTGGGCCTGGCCGTCCAGGCGTCGGGAACCCTTCCCGGGGAACGCTTCTCGTGGCTCCGTCTCGACGACGCCACGCTGTCCGCCGAGATCGAGACACTGTCCGACGCGCCGATCACCGCAGCGGATCGTCGTGGGCCGGTGCGGGTGGACAACGTCGCCTACGTGATCTACACCTCGGGCTCCACCGGGCGACCGAAGGGTGTCGCCGTGACCCACTCCGGCCTCGCGAACTTCGCCGCGGAGGAGATTCGCCGGTCGGGTGCCGACGAGTACTCGCGGGTGCTCGGCTTCGCCTCGCCCAGCTTCGACGCGTCGGTGCTCGAGTACCTGCTCGCGATCGTGTCCGGCGGCGTGTTGATCTACCGCCCCGCCGACGCCGTCGGCGGCCCGCCGCTGCAGGACCTCATGATGCGGCAGGCGATCACCCACACGTTCCTGACGCCGACCGTGCTCGCGACCATCGAACCGCAGGCCGTCCCGGCCCTCCGGGTCGTCTACGCCGGTGGCGAGGCCGTGCCGCAGGCGCTCAAGGACAGCTGGGCGCCGTTCCGGCGGATCCAGAACCTCTACGGCCCCACCGAGACCACGATCGGCGTGACCATCAGTGCGCCGATGGCGGTGGGCGAGCCGGTTTCGCTCGGCGGCCCGCTCGCCGGCGTGGGCCTGATGGTGCTCGACGCGCAGTTGCGTCCGGTCCCCATCGGGGTCGCAGGTGAGCTGTATGTCAACGGCGGCGCGCTGTCGCGCGGATACCTCGACCGTCCGGGCCTGACCGCCGATCGGTTCGTGGCGAACCCGCACGGTCACCCGGGTGACCGGATGTATCGCACCGGCGACATCGTGCGCTGGAAGCAGGATTCCGCCGGCGCCGCGGTCATCGAGTACTCCGGGCGCAGCGACGACCAGGTGAAGCTGCGCGGTCTGCGCATCGAACTCGGTGAGATCGAGGCAGTTCTCGCCGAGCATCCGGCGGTCCGCTCGGCCGTGGTCGTCGGTGTCGGCGGTTCGGTCGCCACCGCACTGGCCGCCTACGTGGTCACCACCGGGGCCGAGGTCGATCCGGCAGAGCTGAGAGCATTTGTCGGCGAACGACTTCCGGCGCACATGGTGCCGGCATCGGTGGCGGTGCTCGACGAGCTCCCGCTCACCCCGGTCGGCAAGCTCGACAAGGCGGCGCTCCCCGCACCGGTGATCGAGGTCGGTGAGATCGTGGCACCGGAGACCGACCAAGAAGTCGCGGTCGCCGCGGTGTTCGCCGAGGTCCTGGGCATCGACCAGGTCAGCGTGACCGAGTCCTTCTTCGACCTCGGTGGCAACTCGCTGTCGGCGACGCGCGTCGCCGCCCGGGTGGGCGAGGTGCTCGGCGTCGAGACCTCGGTGCGCGACCTGTTCGAGGCGCCGACGGTGCGTGCGCTGGTGGGCGAGGTGTCCGGACACGCGGAGGCGCTGCCCCCGATCGTCGCGAATGCCGAACGGCCGGAACTCGTCCCGCTGTCGTTCGCACAGCAGCGGATGTGGTTCATCAACCAGTTCGATCCGTCGCTGCCGACCTACAACATCCCGGTGGTGTTGCAGGTGACCGGGCCTCTGGACACCGACGCACTGCACCAGGCGATGGCCGACGTGGTGGGGCGCCATGAGGTCCTGCGCACCACCTTCCCGTCCGTCGAGGGGGCGGCGTATCAGCTGATCCACCCGCGCGAGCAGATCGCCGAACGCCTCGACTGGGACATCGTGGCGGATCAGCACGAACTGGAAAGCGCGATCGTCGCGGGCTTCGACGTGAGCGCCGACTGGCCGGTCCGTGCGCGGGTCTGGCCGGTCGAGCCGGGGCGATCCGTGGTCGCAGTGGTCGTCCATCACATCGCCGCCGACGGCGAGTCGATGAATCCGCTCCTGGCCGACGTGATGAACGCCTACGACGCGCGGGTCGCCGGGCGGGCACCCGACTTCGAACCGCTCGAGGTCCAGTTCGCCGACTTCGCGCTCTGGCAGCACGAGGTCCTCGGCGACGGGTCCGACCAGGACTCGGTCATCGGCGCCCAGTTGTCCTACTGGACAACCAAACTCGCAGATCTGCCCGAGGTGCTCACGCTGCCGTTCGATCGGCCGCGGCCGCTCGTCGCCTCGCAGCGGGGCGGCCGGGTCGGTGCGGCGATACCCGCCGAGATCGGTGACCGCGTACGCGATCTCGCCCGTGAGGCCGACGCGACTCCGTTCATCGTGGTGCATGCGGCGCTCGCGGTACTGCTGGCGCGTCTGTCGGCGGGGGAGGACGTGGCGATCGCGACGCCGGTGGCGGGCCGCGGCCAGCGTGTCCTCGACCCGCTGGTCGGTATGTTCGTCAACACCCTCGTCCTCCGCGCGCAGATCGCTCCGTCGATGACGTTCGCCGAACTCCTCGAGCAGGCGCGCGAGACCGATCTCGAGGCCTTCGCCAACGCCGATGTCGCCTTCGAGATGCTCGTCGAGCGACTCAACCCCGTGCGGTCGGAGGCGTTCGCACCACTCGCGCAGGTGATGTTGACCTTCGGTCAGACGGCGATCCCCGAGATGGGAGCCGATACGGCCCCGGCGTCCGTCGCCGGCCTCGACATCGAACCGATGGTGCCTGCGGACCCGCCGGCGAAACTCGACCTGACCGTCGGTGTCACCGTCCCCGAGGGCGACGGCGACTGGCCGCTCGAGTTCGTGTTCGCCCGGGACCTGTTCGACGAGGACACCGTCGCTCAACTGGCCCGCAGGTTCGTCGCGCTTCTCGATCAGCTGACGGCGCGGACCGAGGCACCGGTGGCCGAGGCGGTGCTCCTCGAGCCCGCCGAGGTCGAAGAGATACTGCGACGATCGCGCGGTGCCGAGATCGCCGTCCCGGCGGAATCGGTGGCCGATGCGCTCTGGTTTCGCGGGGCGCGGTCGCTCGACTCGATCGCGCTGACCTTCGCCGACCGTGAGCTGACCTACCGTGAATTCGGTGCTCGCGTCGCCGATCTCGCCCGGGAACTCCTCGGGCTGGGGGTTGGACCCGATGTCGCGGTGGCGATCTGCATCGATCGCGGTGTGGAGATGGTCGTGGCGGTCCACGCGGTGACCGCGGCGGGTGGCCGGTACGTGCCCATCGACACCGCGGCCCCGGGCGACCGCGTGCGCTACATGGTCGAGACCGCGGGCGCGCGGGTCCTCCTCGTCGGACCGCGGCCCGTGGCGGCCGACCTGTCCGGTCTCGACGACGGGATCCAGCGTGTCGTCGTCGATTCGACCCGCGACATCGATCCGTCGACTCCGCCGATCACCGACGCCGAGCGTTTGCGGCCGATCCGCGGTGACGACGCGCTGTACACGCTGTTCACCTCGGGTTCGACGGGACGGCCGAAGGGCGTCACCGTCTCCCACGCCGCGGTGGCCAACCGGTTGTGGTGGGGACTCGACGAGTACGCCTGGACCGTGGGTGACCGGATCATCCAGAAGACGCCGTACACCTTCGACGTCTCGGTGCCGGAGCTGTTCGCGCCGTTGCTGACCGGTGCGACGATGGTGATCGCGGAACCGGGCGGTCACGCCGATCCGCTCTACATCGCCGACCTGATCGCGTCGAGCGGCGCCACCTCGGTGCACTTCGTCCCGTCGATGCTGTCGGTGTTCCTCGATGTCGTACCGGCCGAGACGGTCTCGCGCCTGGGTACGCTGCGGTGGCTCTTCGCCTCCGGTGAGGCGCTGCCGCCCGCGGTGGTGGCCCGCGCCCACGAGCTGCTGCCGCACGTCCGGATCGTGAACCTGTTCGGTCCCACCGAGGCAGCGGTCGAGGTGGCCTACGCCGACGTCACCCGGGCACCGTCGGTCGTGCCGATCGGCGTGCCGGTCTGGAACACGACCACCCACGTGCTCGACGCGCGGCTGAACCCGGTCCCGACGGGAGTCCCGGGCGAGCTCTATCTCGGTGGCGAGCAGGTGGCCCGCGGGTACGCCGCGCAACCGGGACTGTCCGCCGAACGCTTCGTGGCCGACCCGTTCGGCCGGCCCGGCTCGCGGCTCTACCGCACCGGCGACCTCGTGCGGTGGAACACCGACGGTGAGATCGAATACCTCGGCCGCACCGACTTCCAGGTGAAGTTGCGCGGCCAGCGCATCGAGCTCGGGGAGATCGAGTCCGTCGTGGCGGCTGCGCCCGGGGTCGTGCACGCCGCGGTGACGGTGGTCGACGCGCCGGGCGGCGGACAGCATCTGGTCGCCTATGTCGCGCCGTCGACCGTGGACCTCGAGGTCCTGCGCGACGCGGTGACGCAGGCACTTCCGGAGTACATGCGTCCGACCCTGTGGATGCCGATCGACGACGTCGTGCTGAACAGCGCGGGCAAGCTCGACCGCCGCGCCCTGCCCGCACCCGACTTCGCGGGGCTCGACGCCGATTACGTCGCGCCCGCCAACGCGACCGAGGAGACCCTGGCGAGCATCGTGGCGGGTCTGCTCGGACTGGAGCGGGTGTCGGTCACCCAGTCGTTCTTCGCGCTCGGCGGCGACTCGATCATGTCGATCCAGCTCGCCTCGGCGGTTCGCGCCGCGGGGTTCACGCTCACGCCGCGAGACATCTTCGAGCAACGCACCATCCGGGCGATGGCCCGCGTGGTCGCCGGCGAGGCTCATCGCCTGCCGTCGCTCGACGAACCCACGGGCGGTGCGCATGGCGACATGCCGCTCCTGCCGGTGATGTCGTGGATGATCGAGCATTCATCGGAGCCCAGCGATTTCGCGGACTTCTCGCAGTACCGGGTGCTCCACGGGCCGTCGGGACTCACCGTGGACGCGTTGTCGGAGTTGCTGTCCGAGCTCATCGCGGTACACCCGATGCTGTCCGCCCGTCTCGCCCGCGACGGCGACCGCTGGCAACTCGTCGCCGGTTCCGGCGAGAGCCCAGATGGTTCGCACACCGACAGTCCGGGCGCAGCGCCGTACGTGTTCGCGCGGTCCTCGACCGCACCGGTGGGTACCCCCGGCCACGACGCCGACGTGCGCGCCGCGCATGCCGAGGCGCTGGCACACCTCGATCCGTCGACCGGCGTGCTCGTCGCAGCCGGCATCGTCACCGACGTCGACGGCGTCGGTCGGGTGGTCCTGGCGATTCACCATCTCGGTGTCGACGCCGTGTCCTGGCCGATCATCGTCGAGGACCTGGTGATCGGATGGGCGCAGCGGGCAGCAGGTCAGCCGATCGCGCTGCGGGCCGAGGCGACGTCCGAGCGGGCGTGGGCCCACGCGGTCGGCGCACAGGCCGACCGGCGCGCGACCGAGCTGCCGTACTGGCTCGAGCGGCTCCCGGCCCGGCCCACCGATCTCGGGATCGACTTCGACGCGTCGCGGGACCGGTTCGCCACCGAGGTGTCGGTGGTCCACTCATTCGACGCGCAGGTGACCGAGGCCGCGCTGACCTCGGTGCCGGAAGCGTTCCGCGGCAACGCCAACGACGTCCTGCTCGGTACGTTCGCCCGTGCGGTCCGGACGTGGCAGGCCGCGCGCGGCATCGCCGACGTCGCACCCGTGACGGTCCTGGTCGAGGGCCACGGCCGCAAGGACGAGATCGTCACCGCCGACGGCGAACGCGCCGTCGACCTGTCCCGCACGGTCGGCTGGTTCACCACGATCGCCCCGGTCGCCGTCGATCCGTCCACCGACGTCGCCCATGCGGTGAAGTCGGCCAAGGAGGAACGCCTCGGGCAACCCGACGGCGGGCTCGGTTTCGGTGTGCTGCGCTACGGCGCCGATACCGAGCTGTCGCAGCGTCCGCTGCCGAGCATCGGGTTCAACTTCTTCGGCGCCGGACGCGCGGGACGCCCCGCGGCCGAACCCGAGCACGACGTCATCCCGTTCACCGGCGCGCCGAGCGCACCGGGGATGCCGCCGTCGGTGTCGGGCGCGATGGTCGCGCTGAACCCGTTGAGCGTCAACGTCGGAACGCAGAGCGACGGCGATGCCCGGCGCCTGACGGCCAACTTCACCTTCCCGTCGGCACTGTTCGGGACCGACGACATCGCCTCGCTCGCCGAATTGTGGGCGGATGAACTCGTCGCGCTCGCGCAGCATGTCGCCGCGGTCGGCGACCCGGGCCGCTCGCCGTCGGACGTGCCGGGCACGCCCGTCACCCAGGCCGAACTCGACGCGCTCGCGGTGCGTTTCCCGGGTGCGGACGTCTGGCCACTCACGCCGCTGCAGTCCGGTCTGTACTTCCAGTCGCAGATGGCGTCGCGAGACCCGTCGGCCGTCGACGATGGGCTGTCGGCGGGAGCCGCGAGCGTGGACGTCTACGTCACCCAGGCGGTCCTGCACCTCGGGGGCGACGTCGACCGCTCGCGATTGCGGTCGGCCGCAGAGGAACTGGTGGCCCACCACCGGGTGTTGCGCAGCGGGTACGTGCGTACGCCCGGAGGTGCACTGGTGACCGTCGTGCCCCCGCGCGTCGACCTGCCGTGGTCCGAGGTGTCCCTGGAGGCGGGTCTCGACGACCTCGGGGCCGCACAGCGGGTGCGCGAGATCGCCGACGCCGAACGGATCACGCCGTTCGATCTGGAGAATCCGCCGCTCATGCGGTTCGTCGGTGTCGAGCACGCCGCCGGTTCCGCGACGACGCTGAGCCTGATCGTGACCAACCACCACATCCTGCTCGACGGCTGGTCCGGGCCGCTGGTCCTCGCGGACCTGCTCGCGCTCTACGCCGGGGTCGGCACGTACACGGCCACCATCGCCGCGGAGACCGACTTCGGCGATCACGTCCGGCGTCTCGCCGCCACCGACCGGGCCGCAGGTCTCGCCGCGTGGCGGGAGGTGCTGTCGCCGCTCGAGGAACCGACGCTGGTGTCCGGCGCCGAGGAGGCCACGACCACCTCGTTGCCGCGCAATCACGAGGAGTGGATCGACGCCGGGACGACGGCCGCGATCAACCAGCTCGCCCGCGAGCGCGGGGTCACGGTCAGCACAGTCCTGCAGTTCGCGTGGGCGGTACTGCTGTCGCGTATGACCGGTAACCGGGTCGTCGCCTTCGGTGAGACCGTGTCGGGCCGCCCGTCGGACCTCGATGGTGTCGAGGGCATGGTCGGCCTGTTCATCAACACGGTCCCGAGCGTCGTCGACGTCGACCCGAACGCCGCCATCGGTGACGTGCTCGCCGCGATGCAGGCCGACAAGGTCGCAGTCCTCGACCATCAGCACGTCGGCCTCGCCGACCTCACCGCGCTGGCCGGGATGGGCGCCCTCTTCGACACCCTCACCGTGTTCGAGTCGTTCCCCGTGGACTCCGACTCGCTGTCGACGGCGGACACGTCGCTGGCCGGTGGTCTGCAGATCGTCGGCGTGGATGCCGACGACTCGACGCACTATCCGCTCAACCTCGCGTCGTCACCGTCGGGCGATCGCCTGCTGCTGAAGCTCAAGTACCTCCCGTCGGCCTTCGCCGACGACCAGGTGCGGGTGTTCGGTGCGGCGCTGCGCGAGATCCTGCGGGCGGCCGTCGGCGATGCGGACCGGCCGACCTCGTCGATCGCCCTGCTCGACGCAGCGGGAGCCGCCGAGCTCGCCCCGGTGAACGGTCCGGCGGCGCCGGAGCCGCGACTGCTGGGCGAGGTCTTCGCCGACGTCGCGGCCACGCATGCCGAGATCGTCGCGGTCACCGACGGCACCGGCGCATCGCTCACCTACGCCGAGCTCGACGAGCGGTCGAATCGTCTCGCGCGGTGGATGACCGGTCGGGGCATCGGCGTCGATCACGTGGTGGGGCTCGCGGTGGGACGCACCGTCGACCGTCTGGTCGGGCAGTGGGCCCTGGCGAAGCTGGGTGCGGCGTACCTGTCCGTCGACCCGACGCTGCCCGCCGACCGCATCGCGCACATGATCACCGATTCCGGTGTGCGACTGGTCATCACGTCCGATCAACGAGGCCCGGACTCGGGCGTCGACGTCCCGGGCGACGTCGAGTCGATCGATGTGCACACCCTCTCCGAGGCGGTGCGCGAGGTCGACGGCAGTCCGCTCACCCCGGGCGACATGGCGGGTGTCCCGCGTCTCGACGCGCTCGCCTACGTCATCTACACCTCCGGCTCGACCGGTGTGCCCAAGGGTGTCGCGGTCACCCATCGTGGTGCACACGCCTTTGCGGTCGCCGAGGCGCAGCGGTTCGGTATTCGTCCGGGTTCACGTGTACTCGGTTACGCCTCACCGAGTTTCGACGCCTCGGTGCTCGAGTGGCTGCTCGCCTCGACCTCGGGTTCGACGCTGGTCTACCGGCCGGACGAGGTCGTCGGCGGCGAGGTGCTCACCGGATTCCTCCGCGAGCACGCGCTGACGCACGTGTTCCTGACACCGAGTGTGCTGGCGACGGTCGAACCCGACGAGCTGCCCGCACTGCGGATGCTCGCCTCGGGTGGCGAGGCGGTCTCCACCGCCCTCGTCCGCGCGTGGTCGCACCGGGTCGCGTTCCACAACGCCTACGGTCCGACGGAGACGTCGGTGGCGGTCACCATCAGCGGTCCGCTCGATCCGGACGGACCGGTGACCATCGGCGCGCCCGTGCCGGGTACCGGCCTGCTGGTCCTCGACCAGCGCCTGGCGCCGGTGCCCGTCGGGATGGCCGGCGAGCTGTACGCCACCGGCGTCTCGCTGGCACGCGGTTACCTCCGCCGACCGCAACTGACCGCCGAACGGTTCGTGGCGTCCCCGTTCGGGGTGCCCGGCGATCGCATGTACCGCACGGGCGACCGTGTCCGGTGGGTGCGCTCGGCGTCGGGTGAGCTGGTTCTCGAGTACCTGGGACGTTCGGACGACCAGGTGAAGCTGCGCGGGCTGCGCATCGAACTCGGCGAGATCGAGAACGCGCTGACCTCGCATGCGGCGGTGAAGACCGCGGTGGTGCTCGGGGTCGGCGGGTCGGTCGCGTCGTCGTTGGCCGCCTACGTGGTGTCGGCGTCGGAGGCGCCTGCCGTCGACGTCGGCGAGCTGCGCGACCATCTCGCGGATCGGTTGCCGTCGTACATGATCCCGGCGACGATCACGGTCCTCGACGCCCTGCCGCTCACCCCGACGGGCAAGCTGGACAAGCGGGCCCTGCCCGCCCCGGAGATCGCGGCGGACGACCTCGTGGCCCCGGAGACGGCGGCCGAGGCGCGCGTCGTGGCCGTCTTCGCCGACCTGCTGGGCGTCGACGCGGTGTCGGTGACGGGTGACTTCTTAGCCCTCGGCGGCAACTCGCTGTCGGCGACCCGCTTGGCCGCACGCGTCGGCGACGCGTTGAACGCCGACATCGGCGTCCGGGACGTGTTCGAGTCACCGACCCCGCGGGCCCTGGCCGCTCTCGGAGAACACCGCGGCGGGTTGCGCGCTCCGGTGATCCGGGTCGAGCCCAGACCGGCGGAGATCCCGCTGTCGTTCGCGCAGCAGCGGATCTGGTTCATCAACCGCCTCGATCCGGCGTCGGCGGCGTACAACCTGCCGATCGGTGTCGAACTCGGCGGCGAGCTCGACGTCGAGGCCCTGAGCGCGGCGATCGGCGACGTCGTCGCCCGGCACGAGATCCTGCGGACCACCTTCCCCGCCGTCGACGGCCGGCCGACGCAGGTCGTCCACGACGCCGACGGTCCGGCCGCGCTGCCCCGGCTCGTCGAATGTGCCTCGGAGGCCGAGCTTCTCGACGCGCTGTCGGCCGGGTTCGACGTCACCACCGAGGTGCCCGTCCGGATCCGGTTGTGGCAGCGCGGCGAGGGTTCGTGGGTCCTGCTCGCGGTGCTGCATCACATCGTGGGTGACGGTGAGTCCATGCGGCCGCTATTGGCCGATGTCGTGACCGCCTACCGCGACCGTGCGGCCGGCCGCACGCCGGAGCTGCCGCCGCTGCCGGTCCAGTTCGCCGACTACGCACTGTGGCAGCAACGCGAGCTCGGGGCGGTCGACGACCCGACGTCGGTGGTCGGCCGGCAGCTGACGTACTGGCTGAGGCAGCTCGCCGGGGTACCCGACGTGCTGGAACTGCCCGCCGACCGGCCTCGCCCGACCGTGGCGTCGATGCGGGGTGCGCGGGTGGACTTCGAGATCCCGCACGACGTCGCGACGCGGATCTCGGCGCTGGCGCGCGATCGCGGGATGACGCCGTTCATGGTGGTGCACGCGGGCCTGTCGGTGCTGCTCGCCCGGGTCACCGCGACCGACGACATCGCGGTGGCCACGCCCATCGCGGGCCGCGGACGCGCCGAGATCGATCAGCTGATCGGTATGTTCGTCAACACCCTGGTCCTGCGGGCCGAGGTCGACCCGTCGATGAGCTTCGCCGAACTGCTCGAGGACACCCGGGTTGTCGACCTCGACGCCTTCACCAACGCCGACGTGCCGTTCGAGACACTGGTCGAACGTCTGAACCCGACCCGGTCGAGGGCGTTCTCGCCGCTGGCACAGGTCATGCTCACGCTGACCAACGCCGGCAGCGGTTCACCGGTGCTCGAGGCGGAGGGGCTGCGGGTCGTGCCACTCGAGTCGCCGGTCACGTCCGCCCAGCTCGACCTGACGGTCGCGGTGGTCGCCCGTCCGGACCGGTCCTGGTCGGCGTCGATGGTGTACGCCACGGACCTGTTCGACGAGGGGACCGTCGAACTGCTCGCGCAGCGCCTGGTTACGCTCCTCGACGGGCTCACCGCCCGACCGGATGCCGCGGTCGGGGAGTGTCCGCTCGTGACGCCCGCGGAACGTGATCGCGTGCTGGCCTGGTCGGCGGGTGCCGCGACGCGGCCGACCGGTGCGACCCTGCCGGGCATCATCGGATCCCGGCAGCCCGGCGCGGGGGAGCCGAAAGTCGGCGAGAACGGTGTGGCCGGCCGCGGGGTCGGGTACAACGGTCGCGGCGGGTACAACGGCCTCGACGACCCCGACGGGTACAACGGCCTGAACGGGGACGCGGGTCGCTACGGTGACGATGGTTCCGACGGCAGTGGTCCCGGTGGGGATGACTGAGCGCAGCGAACACAGGGGGAATGGGGAACGCAGGACGAGACGGCAGGCGACGAGGCGAGATGGAGGCCCAACGGTGACCGATGTGGTGCATGTGGCGACGAGGTCCGACGTACCGGCCATCGTGTTCGGTTCGCGTCGCGTCAGCTACGCCGAGTTCGGTGCACGGGTCGACTCACTGGCTCGTCATCTGATCTCCATCGGTGTCGGACCCGACGTCGCCGTCGCGGTCGCCATCCCGCGGTCGGTCGAGCTTCTCGTCGCCATCCACGGCGTCGTCGCGGCGGGCGGACACTATGTCCCGCTCGACGTCGACGCGCCGTCCGACCGCACCCGGTACATGCTCGACACCGCCGATGCCCGGCTCGTTCTCGTCGCCGCCGAATCCGCTGTCGCGCTGCCGACGGACGTCACCGCGCTGGTGGTCGACACGACAGTCGAGGTCGACCTCGCCACCGCACCGGTCACCGACGGCGAACGGCTTGCGCCCCTCCAGTCCGCCGACGCGGCCTACACGTTGTTCACCTCGGGGTCGACGGGTCGTCCGAAGGGTGTGACGGTGTCGCACGCGGCGATCGTGAACCGCCTGGAGTGGATGCGGGACTGGTATGCGATCAAGGACTCGGACGTCTTCGTGCAGAAGACGCCGGTGACGTTCGATGTGTCGGTGTGGGAGTTGTTCCTGCCGTTCGCGGTGGGGGCGACGTTGGTGGTGGCCGAGCCGGATCGGCATGGTGATCCGCGGTATCTCGCCGAGTTGATCACGGCCGAGAAGGTGTCGGTCATCCATTTCGTGCCGTCGATGTTGTCGGTGTTCCTGGATGTCCTGGGCGATCGGGTGGGTGAGCTGTCGTCGTTGCGGTTGACGTTCACCTCGGGTGAGGCGTTGACCGCGCCAGTGGCGCAGGCGTTGGTGGCGGCGTTGCCGGGCAACGAGGTCCACAATCTGTACGGTCCGACCGAGGCGGCGGTGGACGTGACCGCTCATCAGGTGCGGGCGGGGGAGACGTCGGTGCCGATCGGCGTCCCGGTGCCGAGCACCACCACCCTCGTCCTCGACTCGCGACTGCAGCTCGTGCCCTCGGGCGTGCCCGGGGAGCTGTATCTGGGGGGCGTGCAACTCGCCCGCGGTTACGCCTCGCAGCCCGGCCTGACCGCCGAACGGTTCGTCGCCAGTCCCTTCGCGGCTCCCGCGCGCGGCGAGGCGGCCGACAACACCGACGGTTTCGGTGAACCCGGTGAACGTCTGTACCGTACCGGCGATCTCGTCCGCTGGAATGCGCGTGGCCAGTTGGAATACCTGGGCCGCACGGACTTCCAGGTGAAGCTTCGCGGACAGCGACTGGAGCTGGGGGAGGTCGAGTCCGTCCTCATGTCGGCGCCGGGTGTCCTCCACGCGGCCGCCACCGTGGCGAAGGTGTCCGGGCAATCACACCTCGTCGCCTATGTCTCGCCGGCGTCGGTCGACATCGACGCGGTGAAATCGGTTGTCGCGCGGACACTGCCGGCCTACATGCGGCCGACGGTGTGGATGGCACTCGAGCAGCTGCCGCTGAACAGTGCGGGCAAGGTCGCCCGGCGTAAGCTGCCGGTCCCCGAACTCACCGTCGAGGAATTCGCCGCACCCGAGTCCGACGCCGAGACCTCGATCGCGGCCATCGTCGCCGATGTGCTGGGCGCCGACCGGGTCAGCGTGACGCAGTCGTTCTTCGACCTCGGCGGCAACTCGCTGTCCGCGGCGCGTGTGGCGGCGCGCGTGGCCGACCTGCTCGACGTCGACGTGTCGGTGGGCGACCTGTTCGACGCGCCGTCGGTGCGGGATCTGGCCGCCCTGGTGTCCGGACGCGGCCGGAGCGTCCCGCGCGTCACCGCGATGCCGCGGCCCGCGCGGTTGCCGTTGTCGACGGCGCAGAGCCGCATGTGGTTCATCAACCAGTTCGACACCGCCTCGGCGGCCTACAACATCCCGATGGCCCTGCGGCTGACCGGAGCCCTCGACCTCGACGCGCTCGCGGCCGCGGTCGGCGACGTGGTCGCCAACCACGAGATCCTGCGCACCACCTACCCCAGCGACGAACAGGGGCCGTTCCAGCTCGTCACCGATGCCGACACGGCCCGCGCCCGCCTCGACTGGCAGGCGGTGGAGACCGAGGATGATCTGTTCGTCTCCGCGACCACCGGCTTCGACGTAGCCGCCGAGTTCCCCCTCCGGGTCAGGGTCCTGCGCCGCGCCGACGACGTGGTGGACGTCGTCGTCACCGTGCACCACATCGCCTTCGACGGTGAGTCGACCCCGGTCTTCAAGCGCGACCTGCTCGGCTCGTACCTGGCCCGGACGAACGCCGCACCACCGGTCGCCGCGCCCGCGGTCCAGTACGCAGACTTCGCGCTGTGGCAGCGCGAATACCTGGGCGCCGCCGACGATCCCGGCGCACCGATGGGTCGTCAACTCGCGCACTGGCGCGAGGTCCTCGCGGATCTGCCCGCGGTGACCGACCTGCCGATGGATCGCCCGCGGCCGGCCGTGCTCGACACCGCGGCCGCCGTCGAGTCCGTGACCGTCGACGACGCGCTCGCCGCCGCCCTGGAAGACTTGGCGCGCAACCGCGACGTCACGATGTTCATGGTGCTGCACGCGGCACTCGCCGTCACCGTCGCGCGGCTCGCCTCGACCCGGGACGTCGTCATCGGCACACCCATCGCCGGCCGCCCCGACGCCGCGCTCCACGACCTCGTCGGCATGTTCGTCAACACGCTCGTGCTGCGCACCGACGTCGACCCGGCATCGACCGTCGACGACCTCATCGCCACGATCCGCGCCGCCGACCTCGATGCCTTCGCGCACGCCGACGTGCAATTCGATGATCTGATCGAGGAACTCGCGCCCGAGCGGTCCACGGCCTATCCGCCGCTGGTCCAGATCGCCTACACCCTCGTCGCCGCCGGCGGACGGCCGGAGGAGATCGACCGGGTGGAGCTCTCGGGTCTGAGTGCCGAACCGCTCGGGGCCGCCGCCCCGATCGCCAAGTTCGACCTCACCGTCTCGGTGTCCGAACGGACCGGGTCGTCGCCGATGCGGGCCGACTTCCTGTACGCCACCTCGTTGTTCGACGCCGCGACCATCCGGCGCTTCGCCGAGGTCTGGCTGCAGGTGATCGCCGCGATGGCCACCGACCCGTCGCTGCCCGTCGGAGACGTCGACATCGTCGGCATCGACGCCGCCGCCCTCAGCGCGCCGAGCCGCAACTCCGTCGGCGAGACGGCGCCGGCCGCCGACGGCGGGGTCACCGAGCCGGTGACCCTCACCGAACTCCTCGCGCGGCGCGACCTCGACCCGCATCGTCCGGCACTGGTCCACGACGGCACCGAGATCTCGTACGCGGAATTCGAGGAACGGACCAATCGTCTGGCTCGCCAGTTGATCTCCCGCGGGGTCGGGACCGGTGACGTGGTCGCCGTCGGCCTCGAGCGGTCGATCGGGTCGGTGGTCGCCGTGTTCGGTGTCATCAAGGCGGGTGCCGCCTACGTGCCGATCGACCCCGCCTACCCGAGTGACCGGATCGCGTTCATGGTGGCCGATTCCGGTGTGCGCCTCGGCATCACCGATGCGCCGACGCGGGACAGGCTGGGAGAATCATCCTGCGAATGGCTCGAACTCGCCTCGCTGGACGATCCGGCCGTCGCCGGTGGACCCGTCACCGACGCCGAGCGTCATCGGCCGGTCCTTCTCGACGACCTGGCCTATCTCGTCTACACCTCCGGTTCCACCGGACGGCCGAAGGCGGTCGGGGTTCCGCATCGCGGCATCGCGAACTTCGTCGCCGCGCTGACCGAGGTCACCGGAACGCCGGCGCAGGCCCCCGACACCCGTGTCCTGCACGTCGCATCCCCGAGCTTCGACGCCTCGGTGCTGGAGATGATGTGGTCGATCGCGGTCGGGCACACCCTCGTCGTAGCGCCCGCGTCGGAGTACGCCGGCGACGCACTGGGCCGCATCCTCGAGCGCGATCGGGTCACCGACACCCTCATCACCCCCACGGTGCTGGCGACCGTCGATCCGCGCCGGGGCCGCACCGTCCGCAACCTCGTCACCGGTGGCGAGGCCTGCCCACCCGAGCTGATCGCGCGGTGGGCCACACCGGAATCCGGCCGCCGGATGTTCAACTTCTACGGCCCGTCGGAGGCCACCGTCTGGGCGACCACCGGACGATCCGAGCCCGGTGCGCCCGTGACCATCGGACGACCGGTCCGCGGCTTCGCCGCCTACGTGCTCGACGGCCGTCTGCACCCGGTACCCCAGGGCGTGGTGGGTGAGCTCTACCTGTCGAGCGGCGACTCGCTGGCGCGCGGATACCTCGGCCGCCCCGGCCTCACCGCGTCGTCGTTCGTGGCCGACCCGTTCGCCCGCGAGGCGGGCCACCGCATGTATGCCACCGGCGACCTGGTGCGGATCACCGCGACCGGCGAGATCGAGTTCGCCGGGCGCGCCGACCACCAGGTCAAGATCAACGGCCAGCGAGTCGAACTCGGCGAGATCGAATCCGTTCTCGGTGACCAGCCGGGCGTCGGCTCGGTCGTCGTGACCGGTGTCGACGACGACCACGGTCGCACCCGGCTCGTCGCCTACCTCGTGGGCGACGACACCGCCGGCGACCGCCTCGACGCCGACGCCGTCCTGGCCGGGGCGGCGGATCGGCTTGCCGGACACATGATCCCGCACTCGGCGATGGTGCTCGACGAGCTGCCCGTGACCCCGGGCGGCAAGCTCGACCGGCGCGCACTGCCGGTGCCCGAGTTCACCACGCCCGCCGACGGATACGTCGCACCGGCGACGACCGCCGAAGAGACCCTCGCGGCGATCGTCGCGGGGCTGCTGGGTCTCGACACCGTCTCGGTCACCGAGTCCTTCTTCGCGCTCGGCGGCGACTCGATCATGTCCATCCAGCTCGCGTCCGCCGCGAAGGCCGCCGGGTTGTCGCTGTCGCCGCGAGAGATCTTCGAGCAGAAGACCATTCGCGCGATGGCGCGGGTGGCGTCGGCAGGTGGGGACCGGGCCCCGATGCTCGCGGAGCCCACCGACGATGCGGCCGGACGGGTCGATCTCCCGCCGATCGTGTCCTGGCTCGTCGACGCCGCGCGGACGCCGGCCGACCTCGCCGACTTCAACCAGTCGATGGTGCTCACGGCACCGGCCGGACTCACCGTCGCCCACCTCGGCGCGGTGCTCGGCGCGGTCGTCGACGCGCATCCGATGCTGGGTGCGCGCCTGGAGTCCGTCGGGGACGCCCAGACCGGGGGCACCCAGACCGGTGACACTTGGACCCTCACCACCGGAACACCTTTCGATCCCGGCGCCTCGATCGTGTCGGTGGCGACGGACACCGTACCCGGCGAGGCCGGGTTCGCCGATGCGCTGGTCGACGCGCATGCGCAGGCGGCGCGCCGCCTCGACCCGGCCGCCGGGCGGCTGGTCGCCGCGACGGTGGTCAGCGGCGCCGCACCCGGGGAATCTCCCGACGAGGCCGACCGACCCGCACGAATCGTGCTGGTACTGCACCACCTCGCCGTCGACGCGGTGTCCTGGCCGATCCTGATCGAGGATCTGCTCACGGTCCACGCCCAGCTGGTTTCCGGGCAACCCGTGACGGTCCGCGCCGAGGAGACCTCGCAACGTGCGTGGCAGCGGGCACTCACCGCGCAGCTCGACGCCCGTCGTGGCGAAGCCGGGTACTGGCTCGAGCGCTCCCCGGCCGTCCCGACCGACTTCGGTGCGCCGCTCGACCCCGACCGCGACCGATACGGCACCCTGACCTCGATCGTCCACCGCGTCGACCCGGCCATCGTCGACCCGTTGACGACGACTGTGTGCGAGGCGTTCTCGGCGTCCGTCGTCGACGTCCTGCTCGGCACCCTCGCGCGCGCGGTCCGCTCCTGGCAACATGATCGCGGCATCGCCGACGCCGCTCCCGTCACCGTGCTCACCGAGGGGCACGGCCGATACGAGGACGTCCTGCTCACCGGCCCGGACCCGCGTCGCGCCGACCTGTCGCGCACGGTCGGCTGGTTCACCTCGATCGCCCCGCTCGCCCTCGATCCGGCCGACGACGTCGTCCACGCGGTCAAGGCGGCCAAGGAAGAACGCCTCGGCATGCCCGACTCCGGGATCGGGTTCGGCCTGCTGCGTTACGCCGCCGACGGCCGCGGCCCCGGCGACCCGGCCGCGCAACTGCATTCGCGTCCGCTGCCGACGATCGCGTTCAACTATCTCGGGACCCGCGGTACGACCGGTCAGAGCGAGGACCCGACGACCCCGGACGGGGCCGACCCCCTGTCGTCGGTCGCCCCGTCGTCCGACACCGCAGCACCGGCCGGTGCGGGCTTCCTGCCCGCACCCGACGCGCCGTTCCTGCCGGCCACGGTGTCCGACGGGGTGGCGGCCATGAGCGTGCTGACGGTCAACGCGAGCACCGGTGCGTCCTCGAAGGGGCGTGTGCTCTCGGCCGATCTGCAGTTCCCGGCGGCGATCCTGTCGCCGGAGGATGTCCGCGACATCGCACGACGGTGGACCGCGGAACTCGCCGACGTCGTCCGCCTCGTCACGGACGGCGTCGACGTCGGCCGCTCGCCGTCGGATGTCCCGGGCGCCGAGGTGACCCAGCATGACTTGGACGTCGTGGCGCAGCGGTTCCCCGGCGCGCAGGTCTGGGCCCTGTCGCCGCTGCAACGCGGGCTGTACTTCCAGTCCCAACTCGCGGGCGCCGATGAACTCGATGTGTATGTGACGCAAGCGGTTCTGCACCTCGAGGGTGAGGTCGACCTCGAGCGGCTGCGCACCGCGGTGGTCGCACTGCTCGATCACCACCGCACCCTCAAGTCGGGGTTCGTCCGGGTGCCCAGCGGGCACGTGGTCACCGTCGTGCCCGAGACGGTGCCGCTGCGCTGGCGCGTGCTCGACGTGCCGACCACCGCCGAGGTGGATGTCCGGGCTGCCGTCGACGAGGTGTCGGCGGCCGAGCGCACCGAACCGTTCGACCTCGCCGACCCGCCGCTGCTGCGAGCGGTGGTCGTGCGCCACGCACAGGGCACGAGCGTGGTCATCACCAACCATCACATCCTGTTCGACGGCTGGTCCGGGCCGCTGGTGTTGGCCGACCTGCTGGCGCTCTACGCGACCGGGACCCCGTTCACCGGTCAGGGAACGACCGAACGCACCGACTTCGCCGACTACCTGGCCCGCATCGCCGACACCGACCTCGACGCCGGTCTCGCGGCGTGGCGACGAGTCCTCGAACCGGTCGAGGAGCCGACCCTGGTCGCCCCCGGACTCACCGGCCACTCCGTCGAGGATGCCGAGAACGACTCCGCGACAGAACATCTGCCGCGCGAGCATCGCTGGGTCCTCGAACCCGACCTGGTCTCGGGTCTCGAGCGCACGGCGCGGCAATCCGGTTCGACGACGGCCACGGTGTTGCAGCTCGCCTGGGCTGTGCTGCTGTCCCGGCTGACCGACAACCGGGTGGTCACCTTCGGCGAGACCGTGTCCGGGCGTCCCGCCGGACTCGACGGCGTCGAGTCGATGGTCGGCCTGTTCATCAACACGCTGCCCGCCGTCGTCGACGTCGACCCGGACGCGACGATCGCCGAGGTGCTCGGCCGGTTGCAGTCGGACAAGACCGCCGTCCTCGATCATCAGCACATCGGCCTGCCAGAGATCCTCACCGCCGTCGGGCGGCCGCAGCTGTTCGACACCCTGACCGTGCACGAGTCCTATCCCGTCGACAATGACTCACTCGCCGGCGGTGCCGCCAGTGCCGCAGTGGGACTGTCGATCCGGGACGTCGAGGTCTCCGACGCCACGCACTACCCGCTCAACCTCGCGACCTCGCCGACCGCGTCGGGCATCGCGGTCCGGTTGACCTATCTCCCCGACGCCTTCGCCGACGACGAGATCGCCGTCTTCGCACGGTCCCTCGAACGCATCCTGTGGACCATCGCGAGCGACGCACGGACTCTGATCGCCGACATCCCGCCGATGTCGGAGGTCGACGAGACCCGCCTCGACACATGGTCGGCCGGCCCGGAGCTGATCCCGTCCGGCACCCATGTCGCCGATCTCCTGCTCGAGCGCGTCGCCGCGTCGCCCGACGCGATCGCGGTGGAGAGTCCGGCCGGGGCCTCGACCCGCGCGCATTCGACCTATGCCGAATTGGGAAGCAGGGTGAGCGTTCTCGCCCGGCGGCTGGTGGGTCTGGGGGTCGGACCGGAGGTCGCGGTCGGCGTGTGCATCCCGCGGTCGACGGAGATGATCGTCGCCGTCCACGCGATTCTCGCCGCCGGTGGGCAATTCGTGCCGATGGACCCGGCCGCGCCGGCCGATCGCATCGACTATCTGGCGCGCACCGCCGATGTCGCGGCGGTGCTGATCGGCCCGGGACTGGTCCCGGCGGGCATCGAGGCCCTCGACCCCGGTGTGACCGTCGTGGCCGTCGACGACGACTCGGACGCCGGTGAGCCGGCGTCGCTCTTCGCGCCGGCGGAGCGTTCGTCGGCAGTCGTCGGCGCGAATCCGGCCTACACCATCTTCACGTCGGGTTCGACCGGTCGTCCCAAGGGCGTCACGGTGAGTCACCAAACCCTGCGCGCCCATCTCGACTACGACCGCGGCGCCTACGATTTCGGCCCCGACGACGTCTTCCTGCAGGTGTTGGAGCTCACCTTCGATCCGTCGGTCGGCGAGATCCTCCGCCCGCCGCTCTCGGGTGGCCGCCTGGTGGTCATGGAGCCGGGTGCGCATCGTGACCCGGTCGCCGTCCTGCGCTACCTCGCGGACTTCGGCGTGACGTCGGCGACGCTGGTGCCCTCGATGCTCGCCGTGCTCACCGAGGTCGCCGATCCCGAACAGCTGCGCGGTCTCTCACGGCTGCGCTACCTGCACACGGGCGGCGAGGCGCTCCCGCAGAGCGTCGCCGAGACCGTGCGCGAGCTCATCCCGCATGCCCCCGTCAGCAACCAGTACGGACCGACCGAGGCGACCATCTACGCGACCGTCGCGCGGGTCGCGGGAGACTCGGTCTCCATTGGACGGCCCGTCGCGAACACCACCGCGCTGGTGCTCGACCATCGATTGCGCCCGGTGGCACCGGGATTCACCGGCGAGCTGTACCTCGGCGGCATCCAGTTGGCACGCGGATACACCTCGCGACCCGCGCTCACGGCCGAACGCTTCGTGCCGAACCCCTACGGCGCGCCGGGGTCTCGCCTGTACCGGACCGGTGACCTGGTCCGCTGGCGAGCCGACGGTGAGCTGGAATATCAGGGCCGCACGGACTTCCAGGTGAAGCTGCGTGGCCAGCGGATCGAGCTCGGCGAGATCGAGTCGGCCCTCACGTCGGCGCCGGGCGTCGTGTACGCGGCGGCGGCCGTCGTCGAGACCCCGGCCGGGCAGCAACTCGTGGCCTACCTGACGCCGTCGTCGGTGGACCTGGACGCGGTCAAACACTCCGTGGCGCAAGCGCTCCCTGAGTTCATGCGTCCCGGGATGTGGATGCTGCTCGACGAGATGCCGCTGAGTAGCGCGGGCAAGATCGTGCGACAGCAGTTGCCCGCGCCGACCGTCGACACCGCCGCGATCGTGCCGGTCGCCGGCCCGCGGGAAGCGGCGGCGGCGTCGGTCTTCGCCGAGCTGCTGTCGATGTCGCCGGAGAACGTCGGCGCCACCACGAACTTCTTCGACATCGGTGGCAATTCGCTGTCGGCGATGCGGGCGGCGGCCCGGCTCGGAGACGCCCTCGATGTCGATGTGACGGTGCGTGACGTCTTCGAGGCGCCGACGCCGCGCCTGCTGGCCGAACGCCTCGGCGACCGTACCGGCGGACTCCCGCCCATCGTCGCGGTGACGCCTCGTCCCGACCGGATCCCGTTGTCGTACGCCCAGCAGCGGATGTGGTTCATCAACCGTTTCGATCCGACGCTGGCGGCCTACAACATCCCGGCGGTGATGCGCCTGACCGGTGATCTCGATCCGGCCGCGCTCGGCGCCGCGATCGCCGACGTCGTCGCGCGCCACGACATCCTCCGCACCACCTATCCCGAGACCGGCGGTCAGCCGGTACAGCTGATCGCCCCGGTGGCCGACATCGCGACCCGGCTCGACCACGAGTTCGTGCCGACCGCAGCCGGGCGCGACGGGGGAGAGGTCGTACTGGCCGCGGTCACAACGGGATTCGACCTCGCCGTCGACTGGCCGGTGCGGACCAGGCTGATCGAGATCGGAACCGGTTCCGGGACATCCGAGTACATTCTCGCGGTGGTCCTGCACCACGTGGCGTCCGACGGCGAATCCCTCGGGCCGCTGGTCACCGATCTCACCGCCGCCTACCTGGCACGGGCCGCCGGTACAGAGCCGTCGTTCGAGCCACTGCCCGTCCAGTACGCCGATTACGCCATCTGGCAGCGCCGCGCCCTCGGCGATGTCGACGACGCGGCGTCGGTGATGGGTGCCCAGCTGGAGTACTGGAGCGCGCACCTGGCCGGGATGCCCGATCTCCTGGAACTCCCGACCGATCGGCCTCGCCCGGCGGTCGCGTCGCAGCGTGGCTCGCGCGTGTCCTTCACGATCCCGGCGGACGTCACCGCCCGGATCGACACCGTCGCCGACGAGTTCGGGGTCACCCCGTTCATGGTGCTGCACGCGGCGCTGGCGGTCCTGCTCGCCGACCTGTCGGGAACCGACGACGTGGCGATCGGCACGCCGATCGCCGGACGTGGTGCCGCGGTACTAGATCCGCTGGTCGGCATGTTCGTGAACACGCTCGTGCTGCGTACCGCCCACGCGGCCGGTGACACGTTCGTCGACGTCCTCGGTCGCGTCCGACGCACCGACCTCGATGCCTTCGCCCATGCCGATCTGCCGTTCGAGACCCTCGTCGACCGGCTCAACCCGGTTCGTTCCGAGGCGTTCGCCCCGCTCACCCAGGTGTGGCTGACCCTGGACCAGGCGGTGGTCCCCGAGCTCGCCGGACAGTCGCTGTCGGCCGATCTCGGCGACATCTCGGTCAGCCCGCTCGACGCGGGCGAGGTGCCGGCGAAGGTCGATCTGCTGTTCTCGATCGCGAAGGCGGAGGCGGGCGAGACCTGGTCGGCGGCACTGCAATACGCCACCGATCTGTTCGCGGAATCCACCGCCACCGGCTTCACGGCCCGATTCGTCAACCTGCTCGGCGCGCTCACCGCGACCCCGAGCGCCCCGGTCGCCGCGGCGCCCATCCTGCTGGCCGGTGAGGCCGAGTCGCTGGTGCCGGTACACGGCGGCCAGGCCGCCGAGGCCGTGTTGCTGGGCGAGCTGTTCACCGAGGCCGGCACGCGGTACCGGCGTCGTACCGCGGTGGTCGACGCCTCGGGCGCCACCCTGTCGTACTCCGCGCTGCACGCCCGGTCCAACCGCCTGGCGCGCTGGCTGATCGGTCGCGGCGTCGGTGCGGAAACACTGGTGGCGCTTGCGATTCCCCGGTCCGTCGACCTGTTGGTCGCGATCTGGGCGGTCGCGAAGACCGGCGGCGGTTACGTTCCCATCGATCCGGATTACCCTGCCGAACGGGTCGCGACGATGGTGGAGGACTCCGGCGCCCGGATGGGGCTGTCGGTCCACGCCGTCGGCGCGTTGCCGGACGAGGGCTTCGAGTGGCTCCGCCTCGACGACGCCGCGGTGGCCGCCGAACTCGACGCCACGTCGGATGCCCCGGTGGACCCGGCCGAGCAGACCGGTCCGGTCAGAACCGACAACGTCGCCTACGTCATCTACACCTCGGGGTCGACGGGACGCCCCAAGGGCGTCGCGGTGTCGCATTCGGGACTGCGCAACTTCGCCGTGGCGAAGTCGAGGGCGCTGGGAACCGAGGACGGGGCGGTGGTCCTGGGATTCGCGTCGCCGAGCTTCGACGCCTCGGTGCTCGAGTACCTCCTCGCGACGGTCAACGGCGGCACGCTCGTCTACCGGCCGTCGACCGCGGTCGGCGGTGCGGAGCTGCAGGAGTTCATGCAGCGACACGAGGTCGCCACGACCTTCCTCACGCCGTCGGTGCTGTCGACGCTCGACCCGGCCGCGCTGCCCAGCCTGCAGGCGGTCTCCGTCGGCGGCGAGGCCGTGCCGCAGTCGGTGATGGACGCCTGGGCGCCACACACCCGCATCCACAACGGATACGGCCCGACGGAGACCACGATCATGGTCGCGGTCTCCGAAGCGGCGGCGCCCGGCGACCCGGTCCGCCTCGGTGGTCCGCTGCCCGGCCTCGAGTTCCTCGTGCTCGACGCCCACCTGCGTCCGGTGCCGGTCGGTGTGGCCGGCGAGCTCTACGTCCTCGGCCCCGCACTCTCGCGCGGCTATCTCGACCAGCCCGGCCTGACCGCCGCGCGTTTCGTCGCCAGTCCCCTCGCCGGGGCCGGACGCCGCATGTACCGGACCGGCGACGTCGTGCGCTGGCGCGAGTCACCGTCGGGCGACCTCACCCTCGAGTACTCCGGTCGTAGCGACGATCAGGTGAAGCTCCGCGGCCTGCGCATCGAACTCGGCGAGATCGAGGCGGTGCTGCGCTCGGCGCCCGAGGTGCGTTCCGCGGTCGTCGTCGGCATCGGCTCGTCGGGGACCCCGAGTTCGGTGGCGTCGAGCCTCGCCGCCTATGTCGTCGGTGACGGTGTAGAGGTGGACGCTCTTCGTGGTCTGCTGGCCGCGCAGCTGCCCGGGCACATGGTGCCTGCCTCGATCACGGTGCTCGACGAGTTCCCGCTGACCCCTGTCGGCAAGCTGGACCGAGCGGCGCTGCCGGCTCCCGAGGTGGCTTCCGTCGAATTCGTCGCCCCGGCCACCCCGGTCGAGCAGGCGATCGCCGATGCCTACGCCGAGGTCCTCGGCGTCGAACAGATCGGTGCCACCGACAGCTTCTTCGACCTCGGCGGCAACTCCCTCTCGGCCACCCGGGTCGCGGCGGCGCTGCGCGACCGCAACGGCTTCGACATCGAACTCGCGTGGTTGTTCAGCGATCCGACGGTGCGTGGCCTGGCCCGCCGACTGGCCGAGGACAACGCGGTGAGCAACGACGTGGTGATCAGCCTCCGCGGCGAGGGTTCGCGGCCGCCGCTGTTCTGCGTGCACCCGGCCGGCGGCCTGGCGTGGTTCTACGGCGGGCTGGCACCGCACCTGCGGGATCGGCCCATCTACGGACTGCAGGACCCGCATGTAGTGACCGGAGAGCCGAGCGTGACCGACGCGCGGGTGCTGGCCCGGCGCTATGTCGAGGAGATCCGGCGGGTCCAGCCGCATGGCCCCTACCATCTGCTCGGCTGGTCGGTCGGCGGCGTGATCGCCCACGCGATGGCCGTACACCTCGTGGAACTCGGGCAGCAGGTCGCCTACCTGGGGATCATGGACTCCCGCCCGGAGGACGAACCGGTGATCGTCCACGACGTCCCCCAGCACGGGGAGCCGGTCGAGGCGGCCGCGGCGGAGCCCGGGCCGGCGATCGAGCCGGACGCGTCCACCGTGGTCGACGTCCTCGGCGGCTGGCGGGATCTCTTCGATCTCGGCGACGACGTGCAGGCGTCCACCTCCGAGGAGGTCACCGCGATCATCCGGCAGCAGATCTCCGGCATGGGCCTGCTCGCGGAGGATCAGGTGGAACGCATCATGGACAGCTTCGAGTCCTCGACCCAGGTGGTCCTCGACTACCGGCCCGATGTCTTCGCCGGCGACGTACACGTGTTCACCGCGACCGAGGACAAGGACGACCCGTCGACCCTGGCCGCGGCCTGGCGGCCGTTCGTCACCGGCGCCGTCGACAACGTCGATGTGGCCACCCACCACCTCGGGATGGCGAACGCCGACGCGCTCGCGGTCGTCGGCCCCGCGCTCGATGCCCAGCTGTCGCAGGTCGACGGCCTCGGCGAGCGGACACCGGAATGAGGGGATTTGCGTGACATCATCGACCTGACCTCGCGTGAATCCGGGCGGCGAGCCACTACGTTCGACAACAACAAAGCAGGCGGGTGACGACAGTCGCCGTGCCGATGGAGAAAGGACACCCATGACGAACCCATTCGACGACGAGGACGGCCGCTTCTACGTGCTCGTGAACGACGAGAACCAGCACTCGCTGTGGCCGACGTTCGCCGACATCCCCGCCGGGTGGACCAAGGTCTTCGGCGAGGACAGCCGCGCCGCGTGCCTGGAGTACGTGGAGCAGAACTGGACCGACCTCCGGCCCAAGAGCCTCATCGAGGCGATGGAGGCGGACAAGAGCGGCGACGCCTGAGTCGGTGACGGGCCCCGACACTCGCGATTGCGAAAGTCGGTCGTGCTCGAATATCGGGACAGTTGCACGTGGATAACAGGTAAAGAATCAACCCAGTGGTGACCTGTCGCAACTGCAGTCACAGCCGTAACATCGGATTGCAGCACAGTTACCGAAATTGTTGTGGAATATCCCACACATGTTGAGTCAGTGTTCTACTAGTTGAATGAGGTAGGGCACACTTGGTTGAAGGATCGCATGAGTACCAACGTCAGGGGAGGCGGGGACACAGCGATCGACGCTCCACGGGCGGGAAGGCAGTAATCATGGACCAGCTACTACTGGATGACATCCAGACACGAGGGGCGATCACGCCCCACCTGACCGCTGTTCGGCTGGGCGATGACGCTCTCACCTACGGTGAACTCGCCGATCGCGTCGAGGACTACGGCAGCGTGCTGGCCGAGTACGGGATGTCGCCGACCTCGGCGTTCTACGCCGCACTGATGCACTGCATGCCGTCTCTCGTGGACATCGACCCGGTTGATTCCCGGTTGCAGGTCATCGGCGAGATCCAGGCCTGGCTCGGCCGCGAGCGCGGCGAGGTCGCCTCGGTCCGGCCCCGACTCCGCGCGGTCAGCTAGAGGCCCGCACCGACATACCCGACGAGACCCGCCGACAGGCGGGTCTCGTTGTTTCTGCGGTCGTGCGACTGTGGCGGCGACAAGCGTGGCGGCGACAGGCCTCGAACAGTGCGCCTGCGGCTACAGCCCGGCGAGGAGCAGAACGAGGAAGAGGATCGGGCCGCCGACGATCACACTGCCGGCGCCGGTCACGATGCCCGTGATCGCGCGCCCGGTGCCCTTGCGCTCCGCGGGGGCGCGTCGAACCTGCCTGACTCCGACCGCGCCGGCGACGACGGCGATCAGTCCGGAGATCGCGCCCAGTCCCAGCAGGAGGGTCAGGGGTATGGAGATCAGCCCGGAGGTCAGCGCCAGCGAGGCAGCCGGTGCGACGGAACGGCCGCCGACGGGCCGGGTCAGGTACGGCGCCGAGCGCGCCGGAAAGGTCCGCGCGGGCAGCGGCATCGCGGCAAGGGGTGCCCGGCGGGCGTTCTCCAGGTCCCAGAAGTCGCCCACCGGCGGCAATGCGGCATGTTCCCGTGCCGGCAGCCGGCCGGCGTTGCGCGTCACCATCCGCGGTGACGATTCCGCCGCGGGCTCGACCCTGGTCGGCAGCTTCGGCGACGCGGGTACCGCAACATGCACGTCGACCCGCGTGCCGGTCGGTTCGGCCGCAGCCGGCAACTCGGTGTCGTCGAGATCATTGACAAGCGGCCACCGCGCCTGCCGCTGGGTCACCGGCGGAGCGAACGGTTGGGTGGGATGATCGGTACGCACGTACACCTCCTCGCCGCCCGGCTCCGGGTCGGAACCGCACCTGTCCGAGTGTAGGCGAGGAGGCGACGTACGCCGTGGGTCTAGTTGCCCTCTTGCTGGCCGCTGCCCATGCTGATCAGCTGCTGAATGGCGTCACCACTGAGCTTCCAGTCGCCGTCGACCTTGACGAAGCCGAGTTGGATGTCGACCGGCGTCGAAGAATGCGGGCTCTTCACCGCGACGGTCGCGGTGGCCTTGTCGCCGTCCTCGGTGACCTCTTTCACCGAGAACGCGTCCGGGGTGTATCCCGCGGCGGAGGCGCCCTTGGCGAAAGCCATCGCGGCCGGCTTGGTCGCGGGGTTGGTGACGTCGATGACCTGGTCGAGCTCCTCGGAGGAGGTGTTCGGGTCGATGGCCTGGCGCAGGGTTTCCTGTGCGTCGTCGTTGCTGAGCCCGGTGACCTCGTCGACCGCGTCGCTGGCGGCGGTCTCGACCTGGCTCGCCGCGGACTCGACGGCGGTGGACACCGCGCTCGTCGCCTCGTCGACGGTGTCGGTGGACTCCGAACAACCGGTGGCGACGAACAAAGCGGCCCCGGCGAGGGTGACGGCAGCGACGGACTTCCGGATCTTCATGCGACTCTCCTCGATGCAGTTGTCTATCCGCGGCGCTTTCCCGCAGTGAGCCAACACTAACTCACCGGCCATTGGAATTAATCGGACCGCGGTCCGGTTATGCTCGGTGTAACCATCACAAGGAGGCGCGACATGCAGTTCGGACTCTTCAGCGTCAGTGACATCACCACCGACCCGACCACGGGCACGACGCCCACAGAACACGAGCGGATCAAGGCAATCGTGCAGATCGCCAAGAAGGCCGAGGACATCGGGCTCGACGTGTTCGCGCTCGGTGAGCACCACAACGAGCCCTTCTTCTCGTCGTCGCCCACCACGACCCTGGCCTACATCGCGGCGCAGACCGAGCGCCTGCAGCTGAGTACCGCGACCACGCTGATCACGACCAACGACCCGGTCAAGATCGCCGAGGACTTCGCGATGCTGCAGCATCTGGCGGACGGGCGTGTCGACCTGATGCTCGGGCGCGGCAACACCGGTCCGGTCTATCCGTGGTTCGGCCAGGACATCCGCCAGGGGATCCCGCTGGCGATCGAGAACTACCACCTCCTGCATAGGTTGTGGACCGAGCATGTGGTGGATTGGGAAGGACAGTTCCGGACCCCGCTGACGTCCTTCACCTCGACGCCGCGCCCGCTCGACGGCGTGGCACCGTTCGTCTGGCACGGTTCGATCCGCAGTCCCGAGATCGCCGAGCAGGCGGCCTACTACGGGGACGGGTTCTTCGCGAACAACATCTTCTGGCCCAACGAGCACTTCCAGCGGCTGATCAACTTCTATCGCGAACGGTACGAGCACTACGGCCACGGCAAGGCCCACCAGGCCATCGTCGGGCTCGGCGGACAGTTCTTCATCCGGCCGAAGTCGCAGGACGCGGTGCGCGAGTTCCGCCCGTACTTCGACAACGCGCCGGTGTACGGACACGGTCCGTCGCTCGAGGACTTCACCTCGCAGACGCCGCTGACCGTCGGCAGCCCGGCCGAGTTCGTCGACAAGACGCTGACCTTCCGGGAGACCTTCGGCGACTACCAGCGTCAGCTGTTCCTCGTCGATCATGCGGGACTGCCGCTCAAGACCGTGCTGGAGCAGCTCGACCTGCTGGGCGAGGTGCTACCGGACCTGCGCGCCGGGTTTGCGGAGGGACGTCCCGACGACGTTCCCGACGCGCCGACGCACGCGTCGCTCGTCGCCGCCCGCCAGGAAGCCGATCAGGATGTGGAGGTGTCCTCGTGACCGCCCTGCGGATCGTCGCGGTGAATGCCGGTCTCTCCGAACCGTCGTCGACGCGACTGCTCGTCGACCGGATGGTCGCCGCCGTCACCGAAGGACTCGGGGCGGGCCGCTCGGACGTCGAGATCGTCGACCTGCGTGACCTCGCCGCCGACCTGGGACAGGCGATGACGGTCGGCTTCGCCTCGGGCCGGGCACGCGCGGCACTCGACGCGGTCGAGGGGGCCGATGCCCTGATCGTGGCGACCCCGATCTTCAACGCGTCGTACAGCGGCCTGTTCAAGATGTTCTTCGATCTCGTCGACATCGACGCCATGTCGGGCAAACCGGTGCTGATCGGGGCGACCGGCGGCAGCCCGCGCCACTCGATGGTGCTCGACCACGCGCTGCGACCGTTGTTCGCCTACCTACGTGCCGTCGTCCTGCCGACCGGCGTCTACGCCGCGTCGGCGGACTGGGCGGGCGCCGGTGGGGACACCGCATCGTTGAACGACCGGATCGGCCGTGCCGCAGCCGAACTCGTCTCGCTCCTCGGACCGAGGGGTGGCACAGGGCCGGGGAATGCCGCCGACGGGGAACCGCCGCGCGCGGCCGTGGCCGACGGCAGGCAGCAGGCGGTCGAGGCCGCGGGGATCGCGAACTTCGCGAGGTTGCTCGGAACGGCGTGATGCGCCCTCACCCGGGGTCGGCGCGCCCCGGGGTGTTGGCCCGGGCGCGCAGCCGTGAGTGCGGCAGCGGCGGCGCGGGCAGGTGCTGCGTCGAACCGACGTAACCCTGCACCTGCCCGAAGCGTTCGCTGCGCGCCTCCCACTGGTCCCGGAAGCCGACGATGTCGTCGTGTGTGCGCCCGATGAAGTTCCACCACATGACGATGTCCTCCGCCAGCGGTGCGCCGCCGAGGAAGATCACCCGGGCGTCGGTCTCGGCGACGTTGGTGAGCGTAATCCGCCTTGCGCCCAACCCGATGTAGCCCAGCTCGGTGCGGGCCAGCGGTGCGGCGTCGGCGACGGCGACCTCGACGCTTCCGGTGTCGACGAGAATGCCGTGCTCGTGTTCGGGGTCGACGTCGATGTCGACGGCGGCGCCGGGTGCGAAGTCGAGCTGGGCGCCGGTCAGCGGCGTGAACGTGTGCACCGGCGAGCGGGTGCCGAACAGTTCGCCGAGAAAGACCCTGGCGGTGACCCCGCCGAGGTCGAGAGCATCGGGCCGGTGGTGTGCGAAGTCGCGTGCGGTGTCGGCATTCTCGGCCGGCAGCGCGACCCACAGCTGTACCCCGTGCAGGGTGGTGGTGTCGGGTGTGGAGACCTCGGTGTGTGCGATGCCGTGCCCGGCGGTCATGAGGTTGATCTCGCCGGGGCGGACCATCGCGTGGTTGCCCATCGTGTCCCGGTGCTCGACCTCGCCGGTGAACAGCCAGCTGACCGTCTGGAGTCCGGTGTGCGGGTGTGGAGGCACGTCCATCCCGCCGCTGCTCGCGACGTCATCGGGGCCGTAGTGGTCGATGAAACACCAGGCTCCGATCAGCGAACGTGACCGCTGCGGGAGGGTCCGGTGCACCGTCATCGCGCGTGGGCCGCCGAGCGGTACGTCGCGCGCGGTCAGGACGTCCATGTGGAGGAGGCCCGAACCTGCGGCGACGCCGGCATCGGCATGGCACTCGACCTCGACCGGGTCCGTCTCGAGATTGCTCATGGAACCATTGTCCGCGACCGCGGCACGGACGTCCGCGAACCCGGCGGAGATCGCGGTCAGACCAGCGTGGGGTTCTCGAAACGCATCGTGATCCGATCGACCGAGCTCGACATCAGGGCGTGCCGCCCCAACTGCAGGGATCGGAGTTCGTCGGCGATGGGGTGGTCGCCGAGGGTCAGGCGCGCGCCACCGATGCGGGTGCGGGTCCCGGTGGTCGAGGTGAGCCGCCACGGTGTCATCCGCGTGATCCCGTCGAGCTGCGAATAGGCGTGCAGCACGGTGTCGGCGGTCGAGTCCGGGACCTTGAGTCCCGGCTTCACACTCAGGTCGGCCACGAGTGCGCCGTCGGACACGAGGCGGCCGCGTCTGGTGGCGGAGGAGTGATCGACCTCGAACTCGGCGAGTGTCTTCGGGAATCCCCAGATGCCGCGCCCGGCGGCCAGGGTGAAGTCGCCGTCGACGGGGAGCCGGTGCACCAGCGCACGCGCGTCCCCCTTCAGCAGGGAGCGCAATGCCCGGATCGGTGAGGCGGGTGGGGTGGTCGGATCCTCGACGAGGAAGCACACGCCGAACTCGTTGTACGGTCCGAGGTCGCCGTCGACGTAGTCGACGAACACGAGCATGCACATGGTGCGACCCGGTCGGATGCGCAACGGGCGAAGCGTCCCGGGCTGTGCCGATTCGGCGTCGATGGCCCGTGCCACGGCCCGGGTGTCGGCGGTGAAACCGGCGACGAAGCACCGTGCGTGCCGGATCTCGACCGGCATGGTCACCGGGGTGCCGAGTACATCGTGCGTCGAAGGTGCGCTCACCTTTTCTGCTCCTGCGTGTCGGGTCGGGTCTGGTCGGGGGGGGCTGGTCGGTTTGTCGCCGGCTGGCGCCGGCACGGTCACTCTTTTTAGAACATGTTCTAGTCTTGCATGCCTTCGCTCCCGGCGGGACCCATCCGGGTGGTGTCCCCAAGAATGTGGACACGCCAGCGGTCAGATCGGGACCAGTTGATGTAGTTTCGCGCTCCGACGGGTGATATGTCCGACTCGGCACGTAGCTTTGGTCGAGGTTTCAGTAACGTGAAGCTGAGTAAAGGCTGAGAGTCTCGCATGTGCCTCGTGGGGGTGTTGGTGAACGACGAGCAGACGACCTTGATCGACGAGGATTCGTCGGAGGGTCATGCAGCGATCCGGGTTGGAATGGTCGACGACCATCGGTCCCCGATCTGGGGAATCGAACGAGTGTTGGACCCGGTTTCGGACATCTCGTTGGTCTGCTCGGCGACGACGGTTGCCGGCGTGCTCAGTGTCATGCAGCTCGACGTGGTCCTGCTGGACCTCCGTCTCGACGACGGCACCACGCCTCGCGAGAACGTCAACGCATTGTCGGCGGCCGGAGTGGCCACCGTCGTGTACACCTCTGGAGAGCATCCGGCGCTATTGAGATCGGCGGCGCGCGCCGGAGCGCTCGGCGTGGTGCTCAAGTCGGCGGACGAGTCGGTCATCATCGACGCCATCCGGGCGGCCGCCGACGGCCGGGCGGTCCTCACCACAGAATGGGCTGCCGCCATAGACGGCGACCCCGAACTGGCGACTGTCGACCTGTCGCCTCAGTTGCAGAAAGTGTTGGCGCTGTACGCGTCCGGCGAGACGTCGGCCCGAGTCGGGGCTGCTCTCGGGGTCTCCGCGGAGACGGTCAACGAGTACCTCAAGCGAATTCGCCAGAAATATGCGGACGCCGGGCGGCCGACGCGCACCAAGGTGGATCTCTTCAAGCGTGCCGTCGAAGACGGATGGCTCCCGGTGCCGCAGCGGTACCGGCACGAGGGACGGTCAACACCTGACGGGGCCTGGGGGCGAACGAAACATGGCTGACGGCATGGCAGCGGGAGTCGAGTCCCCATTTCTGGGTCTACCGACAGTTACTACGCCGTCTTAACGTTGGAACAGATTGATTTGGGGCGTCGGGGACACACGAGATAGCGCCGGTCTGAACAGGGGATGGGAACAATGACGGTCACTTCAGATATCTTCCGAGCCAGGACGGCGGCCGCACCGCGGCACGGAGTCGTGCCACGGCAACGTTCCAAGCCGGTTGATTACCTGGTTCCCGTCGAGCGCTCAGCGGCAGTGACACGTCCGAGTCTGTCGGACCGGGAGGTCGAGGTTCTGCTCGCCTGGCTAGCCGCCGAGTCCAAAGAAGATGCCGCCGCACGACTCTTCATCTCGGCGTCCACGGTGAGCACGCACCTTGCGCGCATCCGGGCGAAGTACACCGCGGTCGGGCGAAGTGCGCCGACGAAAACCCACCTTTTCGCGCGAGCACTCCAGGACGGTTACACCGGTCTCGACCAGTGGTGAGGCCTGGCCCTCGAATACTGAGCGCTCAGCGCAGGTCGCGTTCGATACGCGGCCAGGTCCGGTACAGGTCGTCCTGCCAGTAACCCCATGAGTGGGTGCCGGTCGGGCGGAAGTTCACCTCGACCGGGACGTCGAGCGCACGCATACGCTCGACCATCTGCCGGGTGCAGATGTCGATGGCGACCTCGATCCCGCCGCCCACGATCGCCTGGTTCGCCAGCGTGAAACCGTCGCCCGCGATACTCGGGTCGGTCAGCTGCTCGTGGACACCCGGTGCTCCCGTCCCGGTCGTCATGTAGACCTTGCTGCCGCGCAGTTTCGCCGCGTTCAGGTACGGATCGTTGGCTCGCCAGCCGGGACCGTCGAGCGGGCCCCACATGTTGGTCATGTCCGCTTGACCGCGGTCCTCGACGACCAATCGGATGTACTGCTGGCCGGCCGGGTCGCTGGTCCGAGCGCACCCGCTGAAGGCGGCGACGGATCGGTACAACCCTGGGGCGGCGATGGCGAGATTGAGCACCGAGGTCCCCGCCATCGAGATCCCCGCGATCGCGTTGACGCCGGTGGTGTCGAACTCGTCGTCGATCAGGGGCGGCAGTTCCTTCGTGAGGAAGGTCTGCCATTTGTTGCGGCCGAGAGCGGGATCGTCGCGCTGCCAGTCGGTGTAGTACGAGTAGGCGCCACCGATCGGGGTGACGACATAAGCGTGCCGGTCGGCGAAGTACCGCTTGTAGGTGGTCCGTGCGTCCCAGGTCGCGGAGTCCTCCCCGCCACCGGCGCCGTTGAGTAGGTACAGGGTGGGTGCCGGCCGGGTCCGATCCCGTGGCGTGAGCACCGTGACCGGGACCGTGCGGTTCATCGAGGCGGAGTGGACGAGCAGCGTCACCTGCTGCGGGTCATCGGTGTAGGAGTCGACGACGCGGGAACCGTCGGGGGACGACGGGGTGGCGGCCGCCGGCGCCCCGGGAGCGGTCGCGAGGCCGGCGATGACCGCACCCACCGTCAGCAACCCGGCGAGGACTCGCCACCCGCCGAGATGTCGCTGCCGCTGTTCCCGACGACCGATTCCGTTCACATCGCACCTACTCGTTCTCGAGATCCCGTCGGATCGGACGCGCCGACGTGCCGGCCCCACAGTCTATGGATCGCCCGCACACAGAAGAACGATACGAGCGGAGATCGCCAGGGCTGTCACCCGAAGGATCGAATTCTCGCCGGCCTAGAGGGCGACCTGGGCGAGGATCGGTGTCGTCGGCTGCGGCGAACCGCCGGCCGGTTCGATGGTGACCGCGAGCACGCTCGACCCGCGCACGTCGTCCACCACCACCGGGGCGGTGTCGTCTCCGGGGATCAGCCCGGCCGGCACCGGCTGCGGTGCACCGCCCACCAGCCACAACTGATACGTGCTGTCGGCCGGGATGGGCGTGCGCAGGTCCCGCAGGAGCGCGACCGCCTGGTCGGCCGATTCGGACGTCACCACCGCGATGGTGCCCCGGTCGTCGGCCAATGGCTCGACGCTCACGGACGCGTCCGCGGCCGTGAGTACCCCGAGCACCTCACGCTGGGAGTCGCTGAGCGCCGTCGACGAGGTGGACGACTCGGGGGCGGTGGTGCGACCGATGAGCACGCCTGCCCCCAGCGCCACGGCCACGGTCACCGCCGCGGCCGCCAGGATCGCCGTTGCGCGTGCCGGGCGCCGCGCGGTTCCACCCGATCGATGCTGTCCGTGGCGCGAGTCGCGGGGCCGCAATTCGACCGGCGGCGGCGGCGCGAGGTCGCTCTCGCCGGATCGGCCCGTTCCCGCGGGTGCGACCGGCGGGACGGGATCGACCGCGGCGGCCGGGTTCTGCGGGCCCGGATCGATGCCCGAGGGTACGTAGGCCTCCGGGGTCAGCGCCGCACCCTCGAAGACGTGCTGCAGCACCCGGTCCCGGAGTTCGGGCGGTGCGTCGAGCGCATACGTCGTCGCGAAACCCGCCATGGCCGCCTGGATGTCGGCGATCTGGGCGTCGTGTTCCGCCCGCTCGTGGGGTGGAAGTGCGGCGAGTTCTGACTCGACGCGTCTGGTCTCGTCGGGGGTCAGCGCGCCGACGGCGAACAATTCGACGTGGTCGTCGAGCCAGGTGGCCCCGCGGTCCCCGGTCGTATCGGATGTGGTCATTGTGGGATCAGGCGTCCTCGTGCGTCTTCAGGCAGGTTCTCAACCGACGCAGGCCATCTCGAATCCGAGATTTGATGGTGGGCAAGGGGGTATCGGTGTGCCGGGCGACCTCGGGATAGGTCAGGCCCCCGAAATACGACATCTCGATGCAGCTCCGTTGCAGTTCCGTGAGCGTGCCGAGACATGTTCGTAGCGTACGCGCCTCGTCGGTCTGCACAACGACCTCGAGCGGTATGTTCCGCGGTGTCTCCACCGAGACCGCGCCGTACTGCGACATGCGCTGTTGCTGCAGCTCCTCGGATCGGACGCGGTCGACGGCCCGCCGGTGGGCGATGGTCATCATCCATGTGATGACCGAACCGCGCCCGGGCTGGTACTCGCCGGCCTTCTGCCAGTACTGCAGGTACGCCTCCTGGACGATCTCCTCCGCGTACTGACGGTCCCGCACGACGCGGAACGCGAGTCCGTAGATCCGTGAACTCGTGCGGTCGTACAGCGTGGAGAACGCGGTCCGATCGCCTGTCGCGGCTGCGGCCAGCAACTCCCGCAGCATCTGTGCTTCGCCCCCGCGTCCGTGGTGCGCGTCGGTGGCCGCGCTGCCATCGTCCGGTGTCACGGTTCCACGGTAACGAAGACGTAGGGATTTCTCGGGTGATCGTCGATCCCGGGGCTACCGATCGCGAATCCATGGATCACTGACCTGCAGATCACCGGTTGGCGGCGCGGCGGTACAGGATGAGCGAGGCGGGTATGCACACCGCCAGTATGACCAGTGCCGATCCCACCGAGTATCCGACCGCGTGGTCGGCGACCCATCCGGTGGCCTCGGGGAAGGTCGGCGGTGCCTCGTTGCCGAAGAGCTGCCGGGACGCGGTCGCCACTGCCGTCACCGGATTCCACTCGGCGATCGCGCGCAGCGGACCCGGCAGGCTCTGGGCGGAGATGAACGCGCTCGACAGGAACGTGACCGGGAACATCCACAAGAACCCGATGCTCTGTGCGGCTTCGACATTCGGCGCGGCGAGACCGGTCACCGCACCCACCCACGCCATGGCGAGCGCGAACAGTCCGATGATGCCGAAGGCGAGGGCGGCGTCGCCGGCACTGCCCTGGACCCGCCAGCCGATCGCGAGCCCGCACGCGACCATCACCGCGAGGCCGACGACGCCCAGGAGCATGTCCGAGGTGACACGGCCGCTGATGACGCCCAACCGGGACATCGGTAGCGACCGCAGCCGGTCGACGATGCCGTCGGAGGTGTCGTTGGCCAGGCCGACCGTGGTGAAGGCGGCGTTGAAGACGACGGTCTGCGTGAAGATGCCGGCCATCAGGAATTCCCGGTAGGAACCCCCGCCGAAGGTCGCGCCGAAGACGTACGCGAACAGGAAGACGAACATCAGCGGCTGGATGGTGGCACTGATGAGCAGGGTGGGAATTCGCTTGACGGTGAGCAGGTTCCGCTCGACCAGCACTGCGGTGTCAGTGAGCATGGAGTCGGTCCGTTCGGGTCGGGGCGTGGGACAGGTCGGGATCGGCGTCGGCCACCCTCGGGATGACGGTGGTCTCGGCATCGGCTGTGGTCGGTGTGTCGCCACCGGGGTCACTGCCGCCATCGCTTCCTGGCGTGTCCCGCTCGGTGAGGGCCAGGAACACATCGTCGAGGGTCGGCGTGGCGACGGTGGCGTCGACGACGACGATTCCGGCGGCGTCGAGCGCCCGGACGGCGGCGACCGCGCTACGGCTCCCGTCGCTGACCGGCAGGGACCACCGTGTGTTGTCGCTGTGTGCCGGGCCGGGTTCGCGGTCGGAGCGATCCGACTCGTCGAGTCGTTCGGGCATGCCGAGTCCGACCTCGGCGAGGGTCGTGGCGACCAGTTCGTCGTGAGCGGTCCCGTCGGAACGCACCTCGATGGTGAGGATCGACGCACCGGTGGAGGCCTTGAGGTCGGCGGCACTGCCCTGGGCCCGGATCGTCCCGTGGTCGATGACGGTGATCTCGTCGGCCAGAGCGTCGGCCTCTTCCAGATACTGCGTCGTGAGCAGGACCGTTGCGCCGTTCGCGACCTGTTCGGTGATGACCTCCCACATCTGGCGTCGCCCGCGGGGATCCAGTCCCGTCGTCGGTTCGTCGAGGATGACCAAGGACGGTCGGTTGATCAGGGCGCCGGCGAGATCGAGCCGGCGGCGCATGCCGCCGGAGTAGGTACGCATCGGGCGGTCGGCGGCGTCCTGCAGGGCGAGGTCGGCGATCAGTTCGCGCGCCCGTGCCGAGGCCTCGCCCCGGGAGAGTCCGTACAGCTGACCGACCATCCGCAGGTTCTCGAAACCGGTCAGGTTCCCGTCGACGGCGGCGTATTGCCCGGACACGCCGATGATCTTGCGGGCTGCGCCGGGATCGGCGAGCGCGTCGACGCCGTCGACCACGACGCTGCCCTCGTCGGGCTTCATCAGCGTCGCGACTGCGCGGACGGTGGTGGTCTTGCCGGCTCCGTTGGGGCCGAGCAGCGCGTGCACGGTGCCGGCGGGCACGGTCAGGTCCAGGCCGTTGAGGGCATGGACGCGGCGACCTCGGCCGAACAGCCCGGTGCGGAAGGTCTTTCGCAGACCGCGGAGCTCGAGGGCGTTGCGGGCAGGGGCGACGCCATCGGTGGATGTCTCGCCGGGAACCGTGGCCGGACCGGTCGGCGACGAGTTGGTCGCCGGAGTGGTTTCGGCCGACGTCATGTCAGCCATACTGTGCCGCCCCATGTGTGGCCTCCCTCTCACTGTTCTGCGAACGTTCCATCGCGCGGATCAGGCTGGCGGGCCGCATGTCTCGCCAGTTTTCTTCGACATACTCGAGGCACTCGTCGTGACCCGACGGACCGAACACGACGGTCCAACCGTCGGGGACGGGGGCGAAGTCCGGCCACAAGGAATGCTGGTTCTCGTGGTTGACGAGGACGCGGAAGGTCCCCTCTGTGTCGTCGAACGGGTTCGTCATGATTCCTCCTCCTGTGCTGCGATTCCCGGTGTGCCCGGGTCTGGTTCGATCGGGCCTGATTCGATTGCGGTCAGCCACTCGGAGACGTTCTCCGGCAGCAACATGCGTGCGTGGGTGCTGGTCGCCTGGACCTCGACGACGCGACCGGTGACCTTGCTGTGCCAGTCGGCGACCGCCGGCGGACCGTCATGCGCGTCCACGGTCGCGGTGACGAAGGTGAGGTCGCCGTCGAAGACCCGGGGTTGCCAGTTCCGCGCCAGCGGTGAGGCGTGGCGGAACACCTCGTGGACGGTCGTGAGCGTCTCCTCGGACAAGCCGCCGAGCGCGCCGCCCGCCGCGGAGATGACACGGAACGCGTCCGCGACCGAGGGCTCGGTGCCCTCCTCGCCACCCTCGGGGACGTCGAGTCCGAACTCGCGCATGAGTTCTGCGATCGACGCCTCGGTGTCGAGGTCGGGCCGTTCGGCGACGACGTAACTGTCGAGCACGACGAGTTGCTCGACGGTCTCGCCGGCCTCCTGGAGTTGCACGGCCATCTCGTGGGCGATCAACCCGCCCAGCGACCACCCGAGCAGGTGGTACGGCCCCTCCGGTGACACCGTGCGCAGCTTCGCCACGTACACCTCGGCGAGGTCGGCGATCGTCTGCGGGCACGGATCACCGGCGAGCGCCGGGTGCTGTAGGCCGTAGACCGCGCGGTCGGCAGGCAGGTGGGGCAGCAGGGAGGTGAAGCTCCAGGACAGTCCGATCGCCGGGTGGACCACGAAGAGCGGTGCGGGAGCATCGTTTCCGACGTTGTCGCTGATGCGGCGCAACGGCAGGAGGGTGTCGAGACCGGAGGCCGACGGTCCGGTGTCCCCGTCGGAGTGCGCCCCGCCGTCGAGCAGCTCGGCGAGTTCGGCGGGACTCGGGGCCCCGAACAGCGACTGCGCCGCCAGGTGCTGCCCGGTGAGCTCGCTCAGCTTGCCGGTCACGGCGGTGGCCATCAGCGAGTTGCCACCCAGGTCGAAGAATCCGTCGTCGGCACCGATGGCGTCGAGGTCGACCTCGAGCACCTCCGCGAAGACGCGGGCGATGGTCGTCTCGGTCCCGGGGGCCGGCGCCCGGCCCGAGGCGGAGACGGCCGGGGTCGGCAGCGCCGCGCGGTCGAGTTTGCCGGTGGGGGTCAGCGGAATGTTCTCGAGCACGGAGACCGACACCGGCACCATGTGCCGCGGCAACCGTCGTCCCACCCGGCGCCGCAGGTCGGCGGGATCGGGTTCGTGCCCGCGCGTCGCGGTCACGTAGCTGCGCAGGATCGCCTGGGCCCCGGTGCCGTCCACAAGTGTCACGGCGAAGTCGACGTCGGGTTCGGCGGCGAGCGCGTCGTCGATCTCACCCAGTTCGATGCGGAATCCGCGGACCTGCACCTGGGAATCGCTGCGGCCGACGTAGAGGAGCTGCCCGTCGCCGGTCCAGCGGACCAGGTCGCCGGTACGGTACATCCGTTGGCCGGCGAACCGGGGACCGGTGACCATCGGAGCCGGGACGAATCGGACCGCGGTGAGGCCGGGCCGACGGTGATAACCGCGCGTGAGCTGCACGCCCGTCAGGTACAGGTCGCCGGTGACGCCGGGCGGCACCGGATGCAGCCGATCGTCGAGGACGAGCGCGCCGACGCCGTTGTTCGGCGTGCCGATCGTCAGCGGCGTGTTCGGGGTCAGCGACCGGCTGCCGGTCGTGATGATCGTCGTCTCGGTGGGTCCGTAGACGTTGATCATCGTGCGACCGGGCGACCAGCGCCGCACGAGGTCGGTTCCGTAGGCCTCGCCACCGACCGCGAGTGCGCGCAGTGACGGCACGGCGGCGGGGTCCATGCTGGCGACCGCGGCGGGGGTGATGAACGCATGCGTCGCCTGGCGCGCCCTGATCACGTCGCTGAGCGCAGTGCCGCCGTAGACGTGGGGTTCGACGATGGTCAGTGCCGACGAACCGGCCAGCGCGAGCAGCATCTCCAGCACGGAGGCGTCGAAACTCGGTGAGGCGAAGTGCAACACGCGGGACGTGGGTCCGGGGGTCATCCGTTCCGCGAGTTCGTCGTGCACCGCGCGCAACCCGCTGTGCGGGACCAGGACGCCCT
Source organism: Gordonia sp. ALPHA1B1 (assembly GCF_005502615.1). Taxonomy (NCBI): domain Bacteria; kingdom Bacillati; phylum Actinomycetota; class Actinomycetes; order Mycobacteriales; family Gordoniaceae; genus Gordonia; species Gordonia sp. ALPHA1B1. Next base: position 82,603 of record NZ_SCOC01000011.1, read on the forward strand.
TGGGCTTACCGGTCGATCCCGACGTGTAGATGATGTAGGCCAACTGATCCGGGCGGATCGTCGACGCCCGCTCGGCGTCGGTGATCGGCGCCGGCGAGGAGTGCTTCATGCGGGTCCGGGTCGACGCGGCGTCCAGGACGAGGGTCGGTACCTCGCTCCCGGCCGAGCTCTCCGCGATGCGTTCCCACGACGACGAGGTCGTCACGACCAGCTGCGCGCCGCTGTCGTCGAGCATGTGCGCGATGCGGTCGGCGGGATACTCGGGGTCGATGGGAACGTATGCGGCGCCGGCCTTCACGATCGCCCAGATCGCCACCAGGGAGTCGATGGAACGGCTGATCGCCATCGCGACCACCGGTTCGCGGGACGACCGGACGTCGGGACCCTCGGTCCCCGGCTCGTCGTCCGAGCGCGAGTAGGCCCCCACCCCGCGGCCCAGGAGGACCCGGGCCAGCCGGTTCGAGCGGGCGTCGAGTTCGGCGTAGGTGAGCGTCTCGGGGCCCTCGCCGTCCGCGGTGGGCTGCCCGATCGCGGCGAGCCCGTCGGGGTGCCGCCGCACCGCATCGGCGATCAGCACGTCCAGCGTCGTCGGTGCGTTGCCGCGCGGTCCGAGAGCGGGGGTGCGCTCGGCCACCTCGAGGGGGTCGGTGATGCGGATGTCGCCGATCGCGCGTCCGGGGTCGCCGAGCATGCCGCGCAACACGCGCATGAGCCGCGTTCCCAGCATCTGGGCGTCGTCGTGGCCGTATCGCGCCGCGTCGTAGGTGATCTGGACGGCGGCGTCGGTGTCGGAGTCGGTCGCGCCCAGGCCGGTGACGGTGAATTGCAGGTCGAACTTGGCGGCGAGGGACTCGAATTCGGCCACCTCGGCCATCAGGTCGTCGTCCATCGGAACGGCGGTCCCGGCGAGGGAATCAGCACCGCCCACCGGGGTCGGCGCGCCACCGGCGAAGTCGTGCACCGACAACGCCACCTGGAAGAGCGGGTGTCGACCGTGCGCGCGTTCGGGATTGAGCGCTGTCACGATGTCGTCGAAGGGCACCCCGCGGTGATCGAGGGCGTCGATGTCGGTGTCGCGGGTCCGGCGGACCAGTGCGGCGACGGTCTCCGCGCTGCGCAGGTGGCTGCGCAGCGGCACCATGTTGACGAACATGCCGACCACGCCGCTGTAGTCGCGGTCGACGCCGGTCATCCCGGTGCGGTTGTCGACCGGACTGCCGATGACCAGGTCATCGCCGACGCCCAGACGGTGCAGCAGGATCGCCAGTGCGGTGTGCAGGACGGAGAACGGCGTCGTCGACTGTTCACGGGCGAAGGCGGTGAGGCCCGCCCGGGTGTGTGCCGGGAGCGGCAGACTCACCGACCGGGCACCCGAACCACGTCTGCCGCCGCCGACCGGTTCCACCGTGCTCTCGGCGGGCGCACCTGCCAGGTGATCGGTCCAGAATCCCAGCTCGTCGGTCGTCGCGGGCGCCGTCGCACTCTCGACGGCGTGGTCGCGATAGTCGAGAGCGGCCGCATCCCAGGTCTCGGCGCGGCCGGCGCGTCGTTCTCGGTAGGCCTGCGCCAGGTCGCCGACGAGGGTCGGCAACGACGCGCCGTCGGCGGCGATGTGATGCACGACGAGCAGGAGGATGTGCGTCGCGGTCTCGCCACGCGCACCGGGGTCGGCGACGACCGTGGCACGCAAGGGCGCCTCGGTGGTCGGGTCGATGGGCGTCGACGCGAGGCGCGCGATCTCGCTCATCAGCGCGTCGGGGTCCGCGGGGACGACGGGGGTCAGCGAGCCGACGACGGCCGCGGGATCGTCGAGCACCCGGCCCGTCGGTGTCCCGTCGACCGCCTCGAAGACCGTCCGCAGGCTGGTGTGCCGGGCGACGACATCGGTGAGTGCACCGCGGAGGGCCGCGAGATCGATGTCCCCGGTCAGTCGCAGGACGAAGGGCATCAGGTACTCGGTCGACGCGGGGTCGGCCGCCGCCAGCGACCACAGGCGGCGCTGGACCGGCGCGAGCGGGAAGGTCTCCCGTCGGACCGGGCGACCCGACGACTCGTCGGACTCCGCGGTCGGTGCCCAGTCGGCCGGCAGGCTGATCAGGTCCGCGAGGGCTTCGGCGGTCGGGTGGTCGAAGACGTCCCGGACGCGGAGGCGGCCGTCGGCCGACACCCGGTTGATCCGACTGACCAGGGTGGTCGCCTGCAGCGAGGTGCCACCCAGCAGGAAGAAGTCGTCAGTGGCACCGATCTCCTCGCGAGCGAGGCCGAGGACGTCGGCGACGATGCCGACCAGCGCGGTCTCGGCATCACCGCGCGGTGCGCGACCGACGGACGACATGCTGCTCGCCGACGGCTCCGGCAGTGCCCGATGGTCGAGCTTGCCGTTGCCGGTCAGCGGGATCTCGTCCAGCACGACGATCGCGGACGGGACCATGTGGCGCGGCAGGCGGCTGCGGACCGACTCCAACACCTTTGCGGTGTCCACTGTTTCCGGGGCGTCTGCGGACTCGGGGTCGCCGGCCGCCCCGGCGGAGCGCGTCACGTAACCGACCAGGGTGGCCGATGCGCTCTCGCCGCGGACGACGGTGGTGGCGAAGTCGATTCCGTCCACGGCCGCCAGTGCCGCACTCACCTCGTCGAGTTCGATGCGGAAACCGCGGACCTTCACCTGGTTGTCACTGCGACCGTGGTAGGTCAGCGCGCCGTCGGCGTCGCGGTGCACGATGTCACCGGTGCGGTACATGACGGCGCCGTTTCCGTCGGGGGAGGCCACGAACCGGCCGGCGGTCAGACTGCGGCGCCCCAGGTAGCCCCGTGCCACTCCCGGCCCGCTGAGGTAGAGCTCGCCGGGGACGTGGTCGGGCAGCGGGCGCAACCGGTGGTCGAGGACGAGTGCGGTGCACTCGTGGACCGGCGTGCCGATGGTGATCGGCTCACCCGGGCGCAACGGCGCCGACATCGTCGCGACGATGGTCGTCTCGGTCGGCCCGTAGGAGTTGATGTAGCGACGGCCGGTTCCCCAGCGCGCCACCAGTTCCGGGGTGCTGGCCTCGCCGCCCACACCGAGGGTCCGCAGGTGCGGGAGCGGATGGGGTGCCGCGGCGGCGAGCGCCGACGGCGTGATGAACGCGTGGGTCACCTTGCGCTCGTCGAGGAACTCGACGAGTTCGTCGCCACCGTAGATCGTCGTCGGTGCCACCACCATCGTCGCGCCGGACTCGACCGCGAGGAGGAACTCCAGCATCGATGCGTCGAACGAGGGGGAGGCGAACAGCAGGGTGCGATCGCCGGGGCCGACCTCGTACCGCTCCCGCTGGGTCTGGGCGAACGCGGCCAGGCCGCGATGGGAAACGCTGACGCCCTTCGGTTTTCCGGTGGAGCCGGAGGTGTAGACGATGTAGGCGATCGAATCCGGGTGCCGGGCCGGGGGCCGGAAGCCCGCGCGCTCGCCGGTGCGCAGATCCTCCGGGGTCAGCCACCAGATGTCGTGCGGCACATCGCGACGGTGGTCGGCGCTGCTGATGCCGAGGATGGCGCCCGAATCGGCGATCATGTGGGCGATCCGCTCGGCCGGGTAACGCATGTCGACCGGCAATGCGGCCGCGCCCGCCTTCGTCACGGCCCATGTGGCGACCACCGATTCCAGGCTGCGATCGACGGCGATCGCGACCACGTCCTCGGTGCCGACCCCGAGATCGCGCAGGGTGAGTGCCCAGCGCGCGGAGATCCGATCGATCTCGGCGTAGGTCAGCGTGCGGTCTCCGTCCTCGACCGCCACGCGATCGGAATGGTCGATGACGGTGTCGGCGAGAATGTCGGCGAGATGCCGCGGCTCGATCGAGCGGTGGTCGCGCACAGCTGGATCGGCGGAGTCCGCGAGATCGGCGGTCCCGGCGGTGTCCACGAGATCGGCCGTCCCGGCCAGGTCGTCGAGAGGTGTCGACGGATCCGCGGCGACCGCGCGTGCGAGATCGACGAACATCCGGGCCAGTTCGCTGACGCGCTCGCGCGTGTGGACATCGGTCGCATAAGTGAACCGCGCGCGCCCATTGCGGATTCGCAGTTCGAGGTCGAACCGGGCGGCCGCGGTCTCGATCTCCTCGGCGACGACCTGCAGGCCGGGCAGATCAACCCTGGTGTGGTCCGGTTCGAGGGTGTCAGAGACCCCGGCGTCGAACGCCAGCGCGATCTGGAATATCGGATGCCGGTCCGTGCGAGGCGGATTGAGCATCGAGACGATCTGCTCGAACGGCATGTCGGCGCCCGCCAGCGCGTCCAGATCGCGGCTGCGGACGGAGTCGAGCAGGGCCGCGAACCCCTGGCTCCCGTCGACCGGGGTCCGGAGGACGACCGAGTTCACGAACATGCCGACGATGTCGGCGAGCCGGGGATCGGCGCGTCCGGCGACGGGGGTGCCGATCACGATGTCCGACGCCGAACCGGCGACATGAACCTGCGGGTCGGCGTTCAGCCGATGCAGCAGCGCGGCGAACACCGCATGCACGCACATGAATTCGGTCGCCCGGCCGCCGCCCAGTGCGGACAGGCGGCTGCGCAGTTCGGCGTCGAAGTCGACCTCGACCACGCCCGCGGTGCGGGCGGACCCGCTCGGCGCGTCGGGCACGAGGACCGGACCGACATCGATCCCGTCCAGGTCCTGTCGCCACCGGTCGGCCAGATCGGTCCGGGTCTCGAGGTGATCGGCCTGCCAGCGCAGGTAGTCGCGATAGTCCAGGGCCGGCGGAGCGGCGGTGACCGCGGCTTCGGTACCGTTCTCGGCCGCCGTCCGCAGTTCGGCGTAGGCGGTGGTGATGTCGCGGTGCAGCGGCACCATCGACCAACCGTCGGCCGCGATGTGGTGGATGACGAGGGTCAGCTTGTGATGCGCGGTGTCACTGTCGATCCGGTGCAGCGCGACGCGCAGCGGTACGTCGACGGTCAGGTCGAACGGACGACGCGCCAGCGCCTGCGCCTGGGCCGGCCACTCCGCCGAAGTCGTCTCGACGACGGTGAGTTCGGTCTGCACCTCGTCGGTGGGACGTACGTCCAGGTCGGGGCGCCCGTCGTGCTCGGGATAGACGGTGCGCAGCATCTCGTGGCGGTCGACGGCGTATCGGAGCGCGCCGGAGAGGGCGTCCACGTCGAGATCGCCACGCAGATCCAGCGCGAAGGCGATGGCGTAATCGGCTGTCGACGAACCGTTGTCGGAGTCGGCTCGACCCGGATCGGCCTCGGCACCGCCCGCGAGCTGGTTGAGGAACCAGAGCTGCTGCTGCGCGGGTCCCGGTCGCGCCGGGCTGTCCGGATCGTGCCGGAGGTCGGCGAGCGTCCGCGCCTCGACGAGGGCGGTGTCACCCTCGTCGGCGCCGCCGAGCCGGGCGATGCCGGCGACGGTCGAGTGGTCGAAGACCTCGCGGACGGGGATTCGTCGCCCGGTGAGACTCTCGAGTGCGCCGACGATCTGGGTCGCCAGCAACGAGTTGCCGCCGAGATCGAAGAAGTCATGATCGCGGCCGATGGTGCCGCGTTCCAGCTCGAGACGCTCGGCGATCAGATCGGCGACCGCCTGCTCCAGGGGGTTGCGCGGCGCGACGAACGCCACGTCGCCGTCCACCGATCCCGGCTCCGGCGCGGGCAGTGCCCGGAGGTCGACCTTGCCGATCGGGGTCGTGGGGATCTCGTCGAGCTCGATGATCGTCGACGGGATCATGTGCCGCGGCAGGCGCTGTGCCAATCGGTCTCGCACCGCAGCGGCCTGCCCGTGGGCGCCCGCGGTCACGGTCACGTAGGACACGAGATGGGCGCGGTCGCCCTCGCCGTGCGTGGTGGTGACCGCCGCCCGCACCGACTCGTCGGCGACCAGGGCGGCGTCGATCTCACCGAGTTCGATGCGATGCCCGCGGATCTTGGTCTGATGGTCGGCCCGCCCGCGGAACTCGAGTTCGTGATCGGAGGTCCACCGGACGAGGTCGCCGGTTCGGTACATGCGCTCGCCGGGATCGCCATAGGGGTTGGCGATGAAGCGTTTGGATGTCAGCGGTCGGACGCCGTGGTACCCGCGGGCGAGATGCTCACCGGCGATGTACAACTCGCCGATCGCGCCGGGGGCGACCGGACGCAGGCGCTCGTCCAGGACCAGCGCGGAGATGCCGCGGATGGGCCGGCCGATGGTCAGCGTCGTGTAGTCGGGGCTGATCGGCGCCGACACCGCGGCCACCACGGTGGTCTCGGTGGGACCGTAGGCGTTGAACAGGTTCGGGCCGGTCGACCAGGTGCGGACCACCTCGGAGTTCGGGTGCTCGCCGCCGATGACGAGAACCTCGAGATCGGGGACGTCGTCCGGCGTCATGGTGGTCAGTACCGACGGGGTGAGGAAGGCATGCGTGATCCGCGCATCGCGCATCAGCTCGGCGAGCTCGGTGCCGCCGACGATGCCCGGCGGCACGATGTGCATGGTCGACCCGGCGGAGATCGCCATCAGGATCTCGAGTACCGACGCATCGAAACTCGGCGACGCCATGTGCATCGTCCGACTGGTGGGCGTGATCCCGTACTGCGTGACCTGTTGCGCGCCGAAGTCGGCGAGTCCGCGGTGGCTGACGACGACGCCCTTGGGCGTGCCGGTGGTCCCCGATGTGTAGATCAGGTAGGCGGGCTGGTCGACGTCGAGGACGCCTCGGCGCTCCGAGTCCGCGATGGGCTCCGTTGATTCGGCTTCGATCCATTCGCGGATCGCGGGGTCGTCGAGGACGACTGTGCTCAGAGCGGGCCCGGCGCCGGGATCGGACGACCGATCGGTGACGAGCAGTCGTGCGCCCGAGTCGGTCAGCATGTGTTCGATGCGGCCGGACGGATACGCGGGATCGACCGGGAGCCAGGCGGCTCCGGTGCGGGCGATCGCCCACATCGCGACAATCCACTCGACACTGCGCGGAAGTGCCACGGCCACATGGTTCTCAGGCCCGGCGCCACCGTCGATGAGCGCCCGCGCCAGCTGGTTCGACGCCGCGTCGAGTTCGCGGTAGGTCAGCGACCGGGTGCCGTCGGTGACCGCGACGCGGTGTGGCGAGGACTCCGCGGCCGCCGACAGCAGCCGGGTGAGGTGTTCGACCGGACGGCGGCCTTCGCCGACTGCCGGGACGAGATCGAGACGCTCGTGCAGGTCGAGCACCGGCAGGTCGCCGATCGGGGCGCTCGGGTCCGCGGTCGCCGCCTCCAGCATGCGGACCAGGCGCGAACCCAGTCCGGCCACCGTGTCCCGGTCGAAGAGAGCGGTGGCGTAACCGATCTCGAGGGTGAGGCCGGCGGGCTCGCCGGTCGCCCCGCGCACCTCGGTGAACGTGAACTGCAGATCGAAGGTGGTGCGACCGGTGTCCACGCGGGATGCGGTCGCCGAGAGCCCGGCGAAGTCGAGCCGGATGGCGGAACGGTCCTCCAGGGCCATCGACACCTGGAAGTACGGGTGGACATTGCCCGAACGGGCCGGGTTCAGTTCGGTCACCAGTCGGTCGAACGGCATGTCGGCGTTGTCGAACGCGTTCAGATCGGTGTCCCGGACATGTGCCACCAGGTCGGCGAACGGCAGGTCCTTGTCGACGACGGTGCGCAACGCCAGCGTGTTGACGAACATGCCCACGAGGTCGTCGAGGTCGGCGTCGCCGCGTCCGGACACCGGTGTGCCGATGATGACGTCCGAGGACTGCGCGAGGGAACGGAGCAGGAGCGCCACCGAGGCGTGGAGCACCATGAAGACCGTGGCGTCGGCCTCGGTCGCGATGGTCCGGATCGCGCCGTAGGTGTCGGGGTCGATGGTCGAGGTCACCGACGATCCGGACCGACCGGTCACCTCCGAATCCCGGCCTCGGGGACGGTCCAGGGGCAGCTCGGTCTCGCCCGGCGCCCCGTCGAGGGTGTCCCGCCAGAACTCGAGTTCGGCCGCGGCATGCGGACTCTCGTCGAGCCATGCGTGACGTGCGGCGCTGGTCTGCGAGTAGGAGACCGGCAGCTGCGACCATTCGGGCTCGATGCCGTCGCGGCGGGCGCGGTAGGCCGTGGCCAGGTCGCCGGCGAGGGGGGCCAGCGACCAGCCGTCGGCCGCGATGTGATGGACGACCATCGTGAGTCGATGATCGTCGTCGGCGGTACGGACGAGGCGCGCACGGACGGGGATCTCGGCGGCCAGATCGAAGGGGAGCGAGGCGAAGTCGCGGTCCGGGCACTGGGCGACGTCACCGGTCGCGAGGACCGGCAGGTCGACGTCGACCGCGTCCGGGTCGATCGCGGAGATGCATGCCACACCGTCGATCTCGGCGACGACGCTGCGCAGCGGCTCGTGTCGGCGGACGACGTCGACCAGGGCCGTCCGGAGTGCGTCGGTGTCGAGTGCGCCGACGAAGCGGACGGTGAACGGCATGTTGTAGGTCGCCGAGGACGCGGAGTCCAACCGTGTCGCGAGCCACAGCCGATGCTGGGCCGGGGACAGCGGCACGGCTCCGGAGACGGTCCGCCCGGCGGTGTCGTCGGAGGGGACCGAGGCGGAGCCGACGGCCGGCTCATCAGTGTCGACGCCCAGGTCGGAGAGGGCCGCTACTAGGCCGGCGAGGTCGTCGGCGTCGAACACCGTACGGATCCCGATCCGATGGCCGGTGGCGCGAGACAGCCGCGAGGCCATCCGTGTCGCCGACAGTGACGTCCCGCCGATCTCGAAGAAGTTGTCGCTCAGCGACACCGACGCCGGAGCCGTGGCGGGAGCCTCGTTCGCCACCTCGTCGGACATGCCGTCGCGCAGGTCGAGCACATCGGCGACGGACGCCACGACGAAGCGTTCGAGCGCGGTACGCGCGGGGACGAACTCGCGGTGGGTCCGCAGGTCGGGCCGCGGCAGCGCACGGCGGTCGAGCTTGCCGTTGGCGGTGGTGGGCAGTGCGTCGAGGACCATGATCGCGGTGGGGATCATGTGATCCGGTAGCGCGGTTCGGAGTTCGGCTCGCAGGTCCTTGTCGGTGAGTCCGGTGCCGGTGACGTAACCGACGATCGTGGGCTCACCGGCGACCAGATCGTCCCGGATGACCACGCCGGCGGCGGTCACGCCGTCCAGCCGGCTGAGGGTCGACTCGATCTCGCCGAGTTCGACCCGCTGGCCGCGGATCTTGACCTGTGAGTCGGTGCGACCGAGGTATTCCAGCTCGCCGGCGGCGTTCTGACGGACGAGATCGCCGGTGCGGTAGAGCCGTTCGCCCGGCGCCGCAGGCGAGGCGACGAATCGCGATGCCGTCAGGTCCGCGCGCGACCGGTAGCCGCGGGCCAGCTGGACGCCGCCGAGATAGAGTTCGCCGATCGCGCCGGGCGGTTGCGGCCGCAGGCGGTGGTCGAGCACGTGGACACCGGTGTTCCACACCGGGGAGCCGATCGGGATCACCGGGACGTCGGCGCGGCAGTGGTCGTGGTGGGTGACGTCGATCGCGGCCTCGGTGGGGCCGTAGAGGTTGTGGATCGGAGCGGACGTCAGCATCGCGGCGGCACCGACCGTCGCGGGAGTCAGAGCCTCACCGCTGGTGAAGATGCGGCGCAGGCTCGTCAGCTCCGATGCATCGTCGGCGTCGAGTGCCGCGGTGAAGGCGGCGAGCATCGAGGGCACGAAATGCAGTGTCGTGACGCGGTGTTCGGCGATCACGTCACGCAGATACCAGGGGTCGCGATGACCGTCGGCAGTCGGTACGACCAGTGCCGCGCCGGTGGTGAACGGCCAGAAGAACTCCCAGACCGACACGTCGAAGGTGGACGGGGTCTTCTGCAGCACCCGGTCGTCCGGTGCGAGCTCGTAGCGGGCCTGCATCCACGCGAGGCGGTTGACGATGGCGCGGTGGGTGATGACCACGCCCTTCGGCTTGCCGGTGGAACCGGAGGTGAACAGCACATAGGCGGCCGTGTCGGGGCTCGGGGGCGTCGGTGCGGCTACGTCGGAATCGTCGTCGGCGCGCAGTTCGGCGAGCACCGACTCGGTGATGACGAGGTCGGGGGCGGCCACCTCGAGGATGTGCCCGAGCCGGTCCGCCGGCTCCGCCGGGTCGATCGGCAGGAATGCGCCGCCGGCACGGATCACCGAGTGCAGCGCCAGGATCTGGTCCGTGCTGCGGGGTAGCTGAACGCCGACGACGCTCTCCGGGCCGATCCCGCGACGCGCGAGCGCGGATGCGATCTGTGTTGCGGCGCAGGCGAACTCGCGGTGGGTGAGCGAGTGTCCGTCCTGTGCGTCGGTGATCGCGGTCTCGTCGGGGTGGGCCCGGGCCGCGTCGTCGAGCAGGTCGACGAGGGTGGTGTCGCCGTGCTCGACCTGCTCCCCGGTCATGCGCTCGGGTAGCGCATCGCGTTCGGCATCGGTCAGGAGGTGCAGGTCCGACATCCTCGTGTCGCCGGGCGCACCGACGAAGGCGGTCACGAAGTCGACGAGACGACGGTGGTGGGTGGTGATGTCGTCGTCCGGGTAGATGTTCGGATTCGCCTCGAGGTCGAGGGTCATCCCGCCGTCGAGGCTGTCGTACACGTTGACCGACAGATCCTCGATCGGCCCGGTGGACAGGACGTGCAATTCGCCCTTGAGCGGGCCGAAGTCGATGTGCTGGAAGAACAGCATGACGTTGACGAGCGGGCCGAAGAAGCCACGCCGCGCCCCCGCTGCCCCGAGGATCTGGGAGGTGATGTCCTCGTGCCGGAACTTCTGGTGCCGGACGGCGACCTTGATCTCCGAGTTGACCGATTTCAACAGATCGGTCACGGTGGCGGAATCGTCGTGGAGCGCGATGCGCAACGGGACGACGTTGGAGGTGAGACCTGCCGAGGTGCGCAGCACGTCGCGGTCGCGGGCCGCGACCGGCAGGCTCAGCATGGCCTCGTCGCGGTCGGTGTAGCGCGCGACGTAAGCGGCGACCGCAGCGGTGATGACCGAGGCCGGCCGGACCCGGTGGCTGTGTCCGAGTTCGCGGATCCGGGCGACAAGGGTGTCGTCGAGTACCGCCGATCGGACGACCGACAACGGCGCGGCCGGAGCGGAAAGGCTGGTGAGGGTGGTCATCTCGGGCATATCGGCCAGATGGGACGCCCAGTGCTCGCGGTCCTCGGCGAACTTGGCGGAGGCACGGTACTCGCGGTCGAACTCGGCGATGTCGACCATCGACGCGGTGTCCGCGATCGGCGGCGGCGTTCCGTTCACGATCGCCGTGTAATGCGAGGCGACACGAAGCATCATGTACATCGCGGCATAGCCGTCGAAGCCGATGTGGTGACCGTGGCAATACCAGATCGAGTGTCCGGGACCCACTTTGAGCAGGTGTGTCTCGAGGATGCGGTCTTCGAAGACGTCTGAGCTGGCACTTCGCCGGCGGTCGATCCAGGCCAGTGCGGCCGCGCGCGGGTCCTCGGCGTCAGAGAAGTCCTGTCGACCCAGCACCACGTGCTGCGACCGGTCGAGAACCATCATCGGTTCGCCGTCGTCGGTCGGGATCAGCCGCAGCAGCGGGGCCTCGGTCTCACTCTCGGTGAGGGTGACCGCACGCTGCATGATGTCCGGATCGACGTCGACGAGTGGGTCGTCGCTCTCGCCCTGCGGACCCGATGTGTCGCCGCGGAATTCGACGTACGCGTCGATGGTCATCGGCACGTCCGGCTCGAGCTGCTGGGCGTAGAAGATGCCGCGCTGAGCGGCGGTCATCGGGATCGTCAGGTCGGTGTCGATGTCGGTAGCAACGGTGTTCCGGACCGCGTCGTCTGTGGTCACGCGTGCCTCCCCTGTGAGTGCGTGCCCGCACGGCAGCGTCGAACCCGGCTCGGACTGGGGGATTCGAACTCCGGTCATCGCTCACGGGGCTGGTGGCCCGGAGTCGAGGACTTGCCGTCAGGCCGCGGTTGTCGGACTGAACTGCGGAGCCCGGGGAGCATGGTGACCGTTCGGCTCACAATCGGCAGCCGAGAATTACCCCCGGCGCTGACACGCCCCCCGCGTTTCGCTCCCTTCCGGCTCGCGCTGATCGCTCGCCGGACGGGCTTGTGTCTGGTCGATCTCGTCTCATGGGTGCTTCGCGTGGCGGTGCACCCCAGATGGGTCAGTGCGCGGAAAACTTTCCCGGCCCGGTGCCCTCCGAAACCCCGCGCGGTCGCCGGGGCCGTCGATTTGGCCGGGACCTGGGCATTCCCCTACACTTGTGGGGTTGCCTGCGGCACCGCTGTGTCGCGAATCGGCTCACGAACCCACTGGGGCGGACGGCCCGGGTGTCACAACCTGGTCAAAACCCCAGGCAGGCGTGTGTTCGATGGCAACAGACCGTGTGCGTCGGGTCGGAAATCCGCCGTACATAAGAAGCCAGGTCAAGGAGACTAACGAGTGATTCAGCAGGAATCCCGCCTGCGAGTCGCCGACAACACCGGTGCCAAGGAGATCTTGTGCATCCGCGTGCTCGGCGGTTCCTCGCGGCGCTACGCCGGCATTGGCGACGTCATCGTCGCCACTGTCAAGGACGCCATCCCGGGCGGCAACGTCAAGAAGGGTGAGGTCGTCAAGGCCGTCATCGTGCGCACCACCAAGGAGCGCCGTCGTGCGGACGGAAGCTACATCCGCTTCGACGAGAACGCCGCCGTCATCCTCAAGGGTGAGAGCGACCCCCGCGGCACCCGCATCTTCGGCCCGGTCGGCCGCGAGCTGCGTGAGAAGAAGTTCATGAAGATCGTGTCGCTGGCACCGGAGGTGATCTGACATGAAGGTCCACAAGGGTGACACCGTGATCGTCATCTCGGGCAAGGACAAGGGCGCCAAGGGCAAGGTCGTCCAGGCCTTCCCGAAGACCCAGCGTGTCCTCGTCGAGGGCGTCAACCGAATCAAGAAGCACACCGCCGCGTCGGCCAACGAGCGCGGTGCCTCCTCCGGCGGCATCGTGACCCAGGAAGCCTCGATCCACGTCTCGAACGTGATGGTCGTGGACTCCGACGGCAACCCGACTCGCGTCGGCTACCGCGTCGACGAGGAAACGGGCAAGAAGGTCCGGATCTCGCGCAAGAGCGGGAAGGACATCTGACATGACCTCTACTGAACCCAAGATCCAGCCGCGCCTGAAGACTCGCTACCGCGAGGAGATCAAGGACACGCTGAACAAAGAGTTCGAATACCCCAACGTGATGCTGATCCCGGGCGTCGTGAAGGTTGTCGTGAACATGGGCGTCGGCGACGCCGCCCGTGACGCGAAGCTGATCAACGGCGCTGTCGAGGATCTGGCCAAGATCACCGGCCAGAAGCCGGAGATCCGTCGCGCTCGCAAGTCCATCGCACAGTTCAAGCTGCGCGAGGGCATGCCGATCGGTGCGCGCGTCACCCTCCGTGGCGACCGCATGTGGGAGTTCCTGGACCGTCTCGTGTCCATCGCCCTCCCGCGTATCCGCGACTTCCGCGGCCTGTCGGACCGTCAGTTCGACGGCAACGGCAACTACACGTTCGGCCTGAACGAGCAGTCGATGTTCCACGAGATCAACATCGACAACATCGACCGGCCCCGCGGTATGGACATCACCGTCGTGACGTCGGCCACCACGGACGACGAAGGCCGGGCGCTGCTGCGTGCCCTGGGCTTCCCGTTCAAGGACAACAACGTTAAGGACAACTGACATGGCAAAGAAGGCTCTGGTCAACAAGGCCAACAAGAAGCCCAAGTTCGCCGTGCGGGCCTACACCCGGTGCAACAAGTGCGGCCGCCCGCACTCGGTGTTCCGCAAGTTCGGCCTGTGCCGTATCTGCCTGCGCGACATGGCGCACGCCGGCGAGCTGCCGGGCGTGCAGAAGTCTAGCTGGTGATTTTCACCCGACGGATTTCGTAGCAGGAATGCGCTCATGGAGCGCATTCGTGCTACCGATTCCCCAGCGGCCCCATCTCGCTTCGGCGAGGTGGGGCCGTTGTCGTGTCACTGCTGAGCGAGCCGCTCCTCGATGAGGTCGGGGACGCTCTCGATCGACGCGGTGAGCGAACGCTGATAGATGCGGTTGACGATGGGATCGGCCATCTTGCCGAACACCCCGCCGAAACCGGTCGAGGACGTGATCCGACACGTCACCCGGACGCCGTCGGAGGTCTCCTCCAAAGAGATGTGCGTGGTGAACGGGAACGGCGCTTCGACGGTCTGGAACTCCGTCTCCTTACAGGTGTCGACGCGGGTGAACTCTCCCCGCCAGTCCACCGTCCGACCGAGGACGGCCGTCTTACCCTTCCACTGTGAGCCGACGGCGAGTGGCCCATCGGACAGCGGAGTGACCTCGACGGTTCCCGGTAGGTAGGCGGTGGTGTGTTCGGGAGCGGACATGTACTCCCAGACGATGTCGAGTGGTTGCTGGACTGTGACGGATGCGCTGGATTCGGGCATGACGGAACCCTTTGTGTGCGAACGATTGTGGGTCGGCAGGCCGGAGCCACCCCGCACACCGTCTCGGGGCGGGTGGTGCACGGTCCGAACGAGATGCATCCGCCGGTCAGAGTACTCCCCGTCGGCCGCGAAAGGCTACGTCCGAATTGTCCCCGATTCGTATGTCTAACAAAGACTTTCATGACCGTCGTCCTCATGGATTTCTCCGTCGGAGATCGATCGCTCGTGGCTGATGCCGACATCGCACTCCTCGGACCGCGTCGTCGTCAGCGGGTGGCGGCCCATTCGTCGACCAGGCGCGGCAGCTTCTTCGCGTTCGCGGCGAGCGACCGCTGATACGCGCGGATCGCCAGCGCGTCGGCGAGCTTCCCGACCGCCCCGCCGACGCCGGCGTTGCGGATGCGATAGGTGAGTTCGACGCCGCGACCAACCTCCGCGAACGTGGCCGAGATGGCGAACTCGAGCGGTGACTCCGTGGAGGAGAACTCGGTGGCGGTGTGCGCATCCACCCGCGTGAACTCGCCGGTCCACTCGACGGCGCGGCCGAGCCCCTTCATCTGGCCGCGCCAGACGGTCCCGACCGAGACCGGCCCGTCGGTGACGGTCTCGACGCCGATCACGCCGGGCGTCAGCGCCGCGACGTGCTCCGGGATGAGGCAGTACTCCCACACCGTGGTGAGGGGGTGTCGGACGAGGATGGTCGCACTTGCTTCGGGCATGGCGTCGACGTTACCCGCCCGCCGGATTCGGTAGCCAAGTATGTTCTATGACATCGCTTTTCGCTACGAGACCCGGTGGGCCACAGCGCCCGAGGATCCCGCCCAGCACACCACCGGTGCCGAGCCCGGCCGCTGTGAGGCCCCACCTCCCACCAAGGAGGTGGGGCCTCACGCTTTTCGCCCGCACCACAGGCCGGGCGTGAACACTATGGAGTTCTCAAAGGGCATGCGCGGTCCGACGGATCGGTGCGCGAAGGTGCCGAGCAGGGCGTCGCCCTCGTCGGGATTCGGCTTCAGCAGTGTTGACGCCCGGGTCTTCTCGGGCCGCTCGCGTATGCGAGCCGGTCATCGATCACCGAGGTGGATCGATCAGGCTGCGGCCCGGTCATCGAGAGTCATGGTGCGGCGGTTGTACGCCGGGAGTGGCGTTCGCAGCCGGTCGATCGATGCGGGTGGGATCAACCAGGGGTGGCGGTCGGTGCCCATGACGATGTCCCATTCGCCGGCATGGATGTGGGCATGGCAGGACGCGCAGAGCAGGCACCCGTTGTCGAGGTCTGTGGGTCCGCCCCTGCTCCAGAACTCGATGTGGTGGACCTGGGTACGCCCGGCCGGCGCCCCGCATTTGATGCAGCCTTGATCGCGGATGATGATCGCTCGCCGCAGGTGCGCCGGAAACAGTCGCTTGCTGGTGCCCATCTGCAAGGGGACGTTGTCGCCGTCGATCACGACATCGGTGATCGTGGAGTCGCACGCCAGCAACCTCGCGGTGGTGAGACTGATAGAGCCCATCCACAACAGGCTCGCCTTGTCCGGAGCGGTCGCCGGCAGCAGCACGCTGACGTGGGTCTTCGGTGGTGTGGCGAGGCTGGTGTCGGCCACGGCCGCGGCATCGAGGATGAGTTCCAGGGCGTCCGAGTTTCGGGCGCCGGGCGTCCGAGAATCGTCGGATCCGTCGGGCTCCGGTCGCGGACTGTTCAGGGATTCGATTGCAGCGGTCAGCTTTTCGGCGATGACCGTGTCGAGGTCGCCACGTACGCGGAGCCTGCCGTCGCCGGTCGGTGTGAATGTGAACTCGTTGATGGTGCGGTCTTCGCCAGGCGGTAGCCCGCCGGTGATGGCCGCATACTCGTTGCCCAGTTCGCGGGCTCTCTTCGCGATCTGCGCAGGGGTGGCTCCGGACATCGCCTGGGCGATCAATGCCTGCTCGACTTCTGCTCGTTCCTCGATGCAGACACCCTCGGGTGCTCGACGCTCGACGTGCGCGATACCGGTGACGATGGCGTCGGCATGTTCGCCGGGGATGGCGCCGTCGGCGGTGTAGCCGGGTAGCTGCGTAAGCCGGGGGTGGCAATTGCCAATCCGTAACCAGCGGTGTGCGATTGTGGGGGCCGCGCCCATGGCGATCAAGAGGATGGATGTCTTGCCGGTCGATTCTCGGGCGACTCCGAGGCGGTCGAGAGTGGCGGCGCCGACGGCGGCATGGTGGTCCACGATGGCGCGGAGTTCGATCAGCAGGGTCATCGCGGTGTGCGCTTGACGAGCGGTTGGCTCTGCGCCACCAGGTGCGAGATCCCACAGCGACTCGCGAATCGCGGTGAGCACAGCAAGATAACCGTCACCGTCGAGGTGTTCGACACGTCCGGTTTCTGGGCTCGGCATGCTGGAGAGTGTTGTCATGACGGACCTTCCACATCACAGGACAGAACTGGAGGTAGGGCTGCTCGTCATCGTTGGTTCGACACCGGCGTAACCGCTCGCCGATGTGCGTCTTTCATCTGTGGCCTCTAGGAACTCACTGTATCCGGGGGCACCGACAAGGAGAGAACGGTCGATGGCCCCCGCAACTCAGGCTGATCACCTGGCCGCTCGCCTGCTCAGCGTCGGCGTCGGCGTCGGGCCGCCTTGCGCCGCTGGGCCCGGTTCATTCCGGGGTGCGGGTAGATGACGCGCGGACTGTCGCCACCGGTCGCTCGCGGGTCGTGCACGCCCATCACGAATTGGTGTTCCGGTGCAAGGGTGTAACCCTCTTCCCACGGATAGCTGCCCAGATCGTCAGGCCACACCGCCTGCAAGACCGGAGCGTCGGGGTAGAGGACGTTGGTGACGATGAGATCGGATTTGTCCACCAGTTCGATGACGGTGACCGGAACCTCAAGCGAATCCAGTTGTATGAGAACCGAATTCGACACGATCGAGTGCCAGTCGTAGGTGTGAAACACGCTGCCCAGCTCGTTGAGAACCGATGCACTCGTTCGTGCATCCAGTCCGTACACCGCCAACTCGGGGAGGTCGTGCAAGCGCAGGCCGGTGGTGTACGCGAAAGAGCAGTCAGGTGCTTCGCATTCGGGAGAGTGACACGTGCACTCGTCACTGACGGCCGTCACCGCCCAACCGTAGCGCCGGATGCGGTCGAGCGTCTCGCGTACCAGCGGGTCGGGGTGCCAGCGAGGCAGACCCCGCAGATCGGAGAAGTGGTGGGCCATGCTCGCTCCTGGTGTTCGAAGGTGGAGCGTAGTAGAGCAGTCGGCACCGACAAACTCGGGAGACGTCCGAGTTCCGCCTCGTCAGCGACCGAGGATGCCACCCAACACGCCGCCGGCCCCTGACCCGGCCGACCCGCCGCCACCGGTCCCGCCGACGAACCCGCCGGGCGGGAGTTCGGACGGCTGCACGACGACGAACCCGCGGCCGGAGAACTCGAGGGTGAACCGCTCGCCGGTGCTGCGTCCCATCAGGGTGCCGAGGTTGAACGAGTCGTTGGACTTCACCGAGGTGCGCAGGCTCGACGACCACGCGACCGCGGCCTGCGGGTCGGCATAGGTCGCGGCGTCGACGTTGAGGACGACCGGGGTGCCGTCGGTGGTGATGGCGATCCGGCCGCGCCCGGTGAAGACGCAGTTGAACAGTCCGGCGTTGCTCATCGCGCCGGCACCCTGCACACGGGCGATGTCGTAGGACAGCGAGGAGTCGAAGGCGAGCACGTTGGCGCCG
This sequence comes from Gordonia sp. ALPHA1B1, assembly GCF_005502615.1. NCBI lineage: Bacteria > Bacillati > Actinomycetota > Actinomycetes > Mycobacteriales > Gordoniaceae > Gordonia > Gordonia sp. ALPHA1B1. The sequence continues at coordinate 100,710 of NZ_SCOC01000011.1, forward strand.
TTGATGGTGAGGCCGTCGGAACCGTCGAGGTCGATGAGGTGCACGTCCGATGCCGCATCGGCGAGGAACAGGTCGCCCTGTCCGGTGACCTTCATCAGCGGGACGCCCTCGCCGGTCATCGCCTGACGCATCATCCGTCCGAGACCTCCGGAGCCGAGCGCCTCGAACTTCAGGTTGCCCTGGTAGGCCACCATCGAGCCGGTGCGGGCCATGACCTCACCGGCGAGGCCGACCCGGCACATCTTGCTGCCCTGCTTCTGGATGCCCTGCCCGGTGACCTCGGCGTGGGACGGCGCGAACAGATCGCTGTGCATGGGAACTCCCTGTGGTTGGGCGGTGACCGGGGGCCGGGGCGGAGGCGGCGGTGCGGACGGTGTATTCCATTGCGGGGCCGGTGGTTCGGGTGTCGGCGGCGGCGCGGTTGGCGTCGACGCGGCCGGCGGCCAGGGCTGCGGATCGGTGACTCGCGGAGGCCGACCAGGAGGCGGCGTCGCGGGCTCGTCGTCGACCTCGATGCCGAAGGCGGTGGCCAGGCCTGCCAGACCGGCGTCGTATCCCTGGCCGACGGCACGAACCTTCCAGACGTCGTTGCGCCGGTAGATCTCGAGGCACACGACGGCCGCTTCGCTGGTGAGACCGGAGGGGCTGAAGACGAGTTCCGTACCGCCGCCGGTCAGCGTCGCGCTGAGGGCGCCGGCGGTCGCGAAACTCGTGGGCCCGGTCCCGTCGAGGCTCGCCGCGACGACGACCGTCGCGATCTCCCGAGGGAGGGCGGCGGTGTCGACCGAGATGATGTCGGCCGAGCCGGCAGAACGGTATCCGACGCCGGGGCCGCTGGGCTGGTTGTAGAAGATGAGGTCCGCGTCGGAGCGTACGCGACCGGCATCGGTGAGCAGGATCGCCGAGGTGTTGACCGGAGATGCCGAGCGCACCGAGACGGTCACGGCCGTCGACGGCAGCGGACGGTTCTCTCCGGCGGTCAGCGTGAGCACGGTGTCCATTGTGCCAACCATCGTCTTCGGCCGTCGGCGAAGTCGGGCCCGGCCGTCACCGTGGGCGCGGTGTCGTGGAGCGCGCCAGCTCGACGACCTCGTCCTCGGTCGGCGGACTCGACGGGTGGTAGGTGAGGCAGAGCGGCGTCTCGGCCTTGGCGAACCGCCCGCCCTCGCTCGCGATGTAGAACGTCCCCGCCGGGAGCTTGCCGATGTCGGGAATCCTGCTGCCCTTGTTGGCGGCGAGTTCTTTGGCGCGTTCGATCTGCGTCGGATGATTGAGCAGGCCGAAGATCTGGGTCGAGGAGTTGGCCGAGATCTTGTTGTCGATGCCGGTGGGCGACTGGGTCGCGAAGATGAGCCCGAGGCCGTACTTGCGAGCCTGCGACGCCAATGCGCTCGTGCTCTTCGACGCCGCGGTCATCCGGACGGACGGGGCGAAGTTCTGCGCCTCGTCCATGACGAGCAGTCCGCCGAGTGGCCGGTCGGCGGCCGGATTCTTCTTGATCCAGGCGAACAGGGCCATCTGGAGCTGATTGACGAAACCGGCCCGCCGGTCGTCGGTGCCGAGGCCGGCGAGGTTGACGACCGACACCCGGGCCCGGAAACCCGGTGAGGGAGTGAGCAGGTACCCGGGGTCGGCCGGGGCGGCGTCACCCCCGAAGACGGGATCGATCGCCATCGAGGCCTTGAGGTTCTCCGCGAGTTCGGCGGCGAGCTTCGGGGCGTCGGCGAGGGTGCTCGCGTCGTCGGGCAGTTCGGTCAGCAGTCCGACGTAAGCCTGCAGGGCGCCGCCGCCGCGTCGTCCGAAGGCCTCCATGGACTGTTGCAGGACTGCTTGCTGCCGATAGGCTTTCGCGCTGGTCCCGATGGCCCGGGCATGCGGGATCAGGGCGCCGACGGCGGAGTCGACCGCGGCACGGAACTCGTCGGGGTTGCCGACCACCGTGCTGAAGTCGGGTAGCGGCTGGAAACTCAATGGCCGCCCCGATGCCCGACCCGGGGTGAAGACCGCGACCTCGGTGTCGTGCAGGTAGCGCTTGGCGCGCTCGCGGTCGTCGGACGTCCACGGACGCGGGTCGGCGTCCGGCCACGGTGTCCCCAGGCGTGCGAGGTCGTTGTTCACGTCGAGGATGATCGACGAAACTCCCTGCAAGGCAGCCTCTTCGACGATGCGCCGAATCAACACCGTCTTCCCCGAACCGGATCCGGCGAACAGCGCCACGTGCTTGCGCAGGGCGAGCAGCGAGACGGTCAGCGCCTCGCCGGTGGCGACACTTCGCCCGAGGGTGATCGACTGTTCGTCGGCGGGTGTGGTTCGCGACGACGACTCGGCGGTGTCGGACCCCGCCGACCCCGACCGAGGGTCGGTGGACCGGAACTCGTCCGTCGTCGGCTCGCGGGGTGGCGTCGTGGTCGAGCGCTCGTCCGCGGTGCCGGGCTCGTGTCGTCCGGCAGGCGTCTCCAAGGGTGTTGCGGGTGAGTCCGGTGACTGCGAGCCTGGCGCCGGCGCCTCGAGCGCGGAGCCCAGGATGTCGGTGAGCAAGGCGATCTCGGCAGCCGGGTTGCGGTCGGAGATCCACTCCCGGAGATGCGAGGGCCGTTCGGCCCGCAGTTGTGCCAGCGCGCTCAGCCGTTTGATGTCCTGTTCGGTCCAGGCGACGACCCGCCCGCCCCGATCGTGCAGTTCCTCGACCATCTGCCGGGTCTTGGGCCCCGTCGGCCAGGGATCTCGCCGCAGGATCACCAGGGTGCGTTCGATGTCGCCGAGGGTGAAACCGGAGGTCGTCGTCGCGCTCGACAGGCGCGTCTGGACGGCACGCGCGTTCGATGCCGCGATCGCACGGAAGCTCCAGGACTGCTCGATGTCCCGGTTCGGGTCGACGAGTTGTCGGATCCGCCCGTGCAACGGACTCTTCGGTCCCGGCCGGGCATCGAGCTGCCAGCGGTCGGCGTCGCGGGACAGTGCCTGGATCCACGTCGCCAATCCCGCATGGAGGAGCGAGGGGACGATCCGGTCCTCGGTGTCGGGTACCAATGCGGGTAGCGGGTCCGCACGCCGGATCAACTCCGCGTACCGCTGGTCGAGCTTCGCGAACGCGGGATTGTCCGAGGTGCTCGTCGACGACGAGTCGGTTGACGACGACCCCGCAGACGACGACCCTGCAGACGACGATTCAGCAGACGACGAGCGCCCCCGAGCGGACGCCCCCGTGTCAGGAACGTCTGTCGTGGTGCGGGACTGGTTGATCAGGGGGAGTGTGCCCTGGCCGGCGGAGGTCTTGGACGTGGCGCCGGAGAGGTCGGTGATCTCGGTGAACGTGTCGCTGCGGAGCATCGCGGCGATCTGGCGGTCCACGGTCACCATCAGCTCGCGCGGGGTGTAATCGGTGGCCGCCGTCAGTGCGGTGTCGGTGACCGGCCAGGTGGGATGGGGCGGCGTGAATCCGACGCCGGCGAAACCCGGCGCGAAACGCCGGGCGAGTAGGAGCCGGCCGAAGTCCGCACTCGCGGGCCGTTGCAGGGTGGGTGGCAACCGGAACCGATCAACCGCTGATCGCATGACGTGTCCGGCGAGGTACTCCCACGCGGCGGTGATCGAGGAGACCACACATGTGGTCCGACTCATGGTGTCGCGCACCGACATCAGGCCGTGCGCCAGTTTCTCCACCTGTGATTCCTCGCCCGGCTCGGCGGTCTTGCCGGCCTCGATCAGGGTGTCGATCTGGTCGATCGCGAGAACCGCCGCATCGTCGAACGCGATGATCCGCGAGATGTTCTCGACGATCTCCTGATAACCGAGGCGGGCATTGCGGATGCCCCAGGCGGCGAGTTCCTCCGCGTCGTCGATGTCCAGGTGCAGAAACGCCTCGCCGAGGTCTTTGGCCGCGAAGTCGTCGGACTCCAGCAGTACGAGCGCACGCAGGATGTGCTGCGACCGGCGTCGGTGCCGCGAATGGCGGGTGTAGACGCCGTGGACGAAGTCATCGAGAGCGGCGGGTGTCAGCGACGCGCCGCCGGTCACGGCGTCACGTGTCCCGTCCGAGACCCCGGCGTCGATCGCGAGGCGGTGGAGGAGCTGATTCAGCTGCGAGCGGTGGCGGGGCGTCGGTCGGCCGAGATCCTCGATGATCGCCACGAGCACCGAACGCCAGAAGTCGGTGGCGTCGAGCAGTTTGACGAGAAAGAAGTACCCGCCCTCCTCTTGGACACGATGCCGGACCCGGCCCAGGAGATGGGTCTTGCCGGATCCGGCCGGACCGCGCACCGTGACCCCGATCGGACTCCCCGACGGCGAACGACGGGCGTCGTCGAACGAACGGATGATGTCGACGATGGTGTCCTCGTGCAGGCCCCCGACGTGGAAGGGGTCGGCGGTGCCCGACACGTCGTCGGGGGTGTCGGCCCAGTTGAGGCGGATCGATTCCAGTGCGTGACGGGCGTCGGCGTCCATCGGATCAGCTCTCCTCGATCGCGAACAGATGGCACGGTTGCGTGCCCACCGTCACCGCGGCCGCCCGGTCGGCCGGAGTCAGCAACGCCTGGTCTTCCTGCGGGATGAGGCTGACCCCCGGCGCGCGCTGGAACTCCACCATCGTGGCGTCGAAGACCTCGTCGCTCATCCCGGGCAGGTCTGCGCGCAGATCGGTGACGAGGACGAAGTCGCCCGCTGTGGCGGCCCGGGCGCGGTAGGCGGCCGCGATCTGGTCCCGGGGATCGACGGTGGACGACGCCGGGTCGGACGTAGCCGTTGCGATCGGGGTCCCGGGCTCCTCGTGGGTGGGGCGTCGGGGACGGCCGAACACCTCGTGGAGACGGAGGTCCTCGTCGTCGAGGTACCGGGCGAGGCCGGCGAGGACCGCGTACATGGCCTTCGTCGGTGCGGTCGACCTCTTCGGTGGCTCGGATGTCAGTTCGGCCGCGCACCAGGCCCACCCGCGGTCGGTCAGGGTGTGGAAGTACGCGCGGCGCGCGCCGAGTCGAGAGTCGACGAGGCCGAGGGCGTTGAGATGGTTGCGAGCAGGCTTGTCCAGCGCGGCACCGAACTCCTTCAACTCTGGGTTGGAGAGCTCTCGGGACTCGGCCAGCAGGACGAACAGCGCCGCACTCTGGATCGGCGTCAGCTGGGCGTGGTCCACGGATGCTCCTCGCGGGTCGAAGGGGGTCGGGCGGGCGTCGGTCGGGACTATGCCGGGTGTCGGGAGCGCTCGGCGATCACGGCGGCCAGCTCTGCGACGACAAGGGACGTGTCGTCGAGAACGTGGTCGTTCGTGTAACGCAGAACGAGGTACCCGGCACGCTGAAGCATGTTGTCGCGACGTCGATCTCGCGCGTACTTTACCGGGCCGCGATGATCCGCGCCGTCGACCTCCACGACCACGCGTTCACTCGGCCACAGCAGGTCGACGATCACCGCGGGGTGGAGCGGATCGAGGTCGCGCGGACTCCGGTTCCACTGTCGGTCGCGAGCCCACGGTGCACGCGCGAGGGCGCGTTCGAGGGTTTGCTCGGCATCGCTGTGCGGTGCCGGTCTCCCCGACGGACGGGAGGCGACGAGGACGGGTCTCGCCGAGGCCGATGACGGATCGGGCAGCGCCTCCACCGGACCGGACGGCGGGAATCGCCGCCCCGCGGGTACCCCGATCCGGATGGCCGGCACCCTGGTGACCGCGGGCAGGGCGTCGGCGGTGAGCCACACGGTGATGTCGGCGTGGTCGGCCAGCCATTCGTACGCGGCGGCGGCCGCGTGCTGGGCCCGCTCGGCCAATGTGGTGTCCGCGCGCACGGCCAGGACCACGGAACCCCGTCCGTATCCCCGTCGCAGGAGGAATGTCAGCGCGGCCGCCCGGGCGTCGTCGGCGGGGCCGGGGCCGGGACGTCGCGCGCCGGCGGCCGCACGGGCCAGATGGATGACGGCGGGCGAGGGGAAGCCGGCGTCCCGGCACAGCAGGCGCGCCGTGGCCTCGGCGTCGTCGGCGTCGACCGGCCGGCCCGGCTCATGGCCCGGGAGCCAGACCGGGAAGAGGGCGACGACGATGTCCTCGAGCGCGTCGAGGACCTCCCGGACGACCTCCCGGGCGTTGCGATCGCCGGGCCCGCGATGGTCCAGGAACACCGGTAGGTCAGCCGAGACCGAGTCGACGAGGTCGGCCAGGGCGAGGCCGTCGACGTCATCGACACGTAGCACGTGCCCGGGACGCACGGCCGCGTCGAGAGCTGACGGGCGGATGTTCATCGACGCCGACGATATCGCCCGAACCCGACAGCCGCCCGGTGGTCACGGGTGATCTGTGGACCGCCACCACCGCTCGACGGCAGTCCACCGACCGCGGATTGGACCTTGTGGTGCCCGCGGGCACTGCGTTTGACTGGACGTCGACGGCCGCAGGGCGTCGTTGGACCCTGGCGACCGGTGAGGAGGATTCTGTGGGTGCACCGCGAGCCATCGGCCGGCCGGTGGCTCGCTCGAACCTCGGGGTGAAGCAACTTGTCACGCTGCTCGGTGAGTGGGAGAGCGGCGACGCGGCCTACGCGGCCCTCGCCGCCCGCATCCGACTCCTCATCGACGACGGCCGGATCGCGACATACACGCGGTTGCCCGCCGAGCGAATCCTCGCCGATGCGCTCGGGCGGAGTCGGACCACGGTGGTGTCGGCGTACGGAGCGCTGCGCGAGGCCGGCTATCTGGTCAGCGTCCGGGGATCCGGCTCCGTCGCGATGCTCCCGCGGAGGGGTCCGGGCGCGGTTGCCGAGATCGACTTCGCGCACGCCGTTCCCGAACCGGTGCCCGGTCTCGAGGCGATCATCGAGCGGGTCACGGGCAATGTGCCCGACCTGCTGCGCCGGCCCGGACTCGACCTGGTGGGCGATCCGCTGCTACGCCGACGAATCGCCGATCGATACACCGACCGCGGACTGCCCACGACCCCGGCGCAGATCGTGGTGACCCTCGGTGGGCAACACGCCATCGCACTCGTCGCGCGGACCCTGCTCCGACGAGCCGACCGGGTGGTCGTCGAGACCCCGACCTATCCGCACGCCTACGAGGCGATCGCCGAGGCCGGCGGACGGCTCGTGTCGACGCCGGTCACCGCGGCCGGTTGGGACATGGACCACTTCCTCGAGATCCTCAACCGGATGCGACCCGAGATGGCTTATTGCATACCGGATTTCCAGAACCCGACGGGCGCCTCGATGCCGTCCGCCCACCGAGAGCGACTCGCCGACGCGGCGCGCCGGGCCGGGACCGCGCTGCTCGTCGACGAGACGACTGCCGAGCTCGACATCGATCGTCGGACGGACCATTTCCCGTTCGCCGCGCATGCGCCGGTGAGGTCCTCGGTGCCGGTGGTGACGATCGGATCGCTGGGCAAGACGGTGTGGAGTGGATTGCGGGTGGGATGGATTCGTGCCGACGAGGACATCGTCGACCGGATCGTCCGACGGCGACCCGCCGGTGACCTCGGTTCGCCGATCATCGACCAGCAGATCGCCGCCGAGGTCTTGGCCGGTTACGACGACCTGCTCGCGGTTCGTTCCGCGCAGCTTCGTATCGGCCGGGACACGCTCACCGGACTTCTACGAAATCATCTGCCGGAGTGGGAGATTCCCGACGTCAACGGTGGGTTGGCGATGTGGGTCGGGCTCGGGGCGCCGCTGAGTTCCGCGCTCGCGGCCGCCGCCCTGAACCGAGGTGTGCGGATCAGCGCCGGACCGAAGTTCGGCGTCGACGGGGCGCACGAACGCTACATCCGCGTTCCGTTCACCGAGGATGCCGACGACCTCGCCGCCGGCGTCGACGTGTTGCGGGACGTATGGGCATCACTTGATCGCCCGGGGGCACCGGACGCGTTGACGCGCCCGGCGTGAGAGATACCGACCGTCGCGGACTGCGTGTCGTTGCCGCACCGCACTTCTCGGCGGTGTGCCGAATGATGTTGTCCGTCGGCGATGCCGTCGCCGGACCCCGGCACCGGCCCGCGGGAGAAAATCAGTGGCGCCGCCCGGCGGAGTCGCGTCACCATGGGCGGGCAATTGAGTCCACGGATGCGCGGTTGGCATCTACCACCAGGTCGTGATCGGCGATTGAATGCCGGCACACCATGTTCCGGCGTCAGGAGGTCGTCATGACCGCACTGCTCCTCGCGATCGTCTGCGGCATCATCCTGCTCGTCGTCGTCGCCCGCACGTTGATCGTCACCATCCGCGACGAGCGGGGACGGGTGCCGTATCGCCCCGCGTACGACACCCGACGTCCGACGATGTGACGACGCGGGTGGGTGGCCGCGGCTACTCCGCCCGTTTGAGCACCGCGAGCACGGTCAGGAGCAGGATCTTGACGTCGAGCCAGAGTGACCAGTTCTCGATGTAGTAGTTGTCCCACTCGGCGCGGTCGGCGATGGAGGTCTGACCGCGCAGGCCGTGCACCTGCGCCCAGCCGGTGACCCCGGCCTTCACCCGGTGGCGTTCGCCGTATCGCCGGATCTGCACCTCGAACAGCGAGACGTACTCGGGACGCTCCGGGCGTGGACCCACGAGACTCATGTCCCCGCGGATCACGTTGAGCAGCTGGGGTAGTTCGTCCATCGACGTCGAGCGCATGATCTTGCCGATCCTGGTGCGGCGGTCGACGCCCTCGACGCCGCCGGGTGCGCTGCCCTCGGTCGGCCGGAACTTCTCCGCGGCGGGGTCCTCGGGCCGCATCGAGCGAAACTTCAGGCAGTTGAACACCCGCGCGTCGCGACCCACTCGCGGCTGGGCGAAGAAGATCGGCCCGGGCGAACTCAACCGAATCAGCAGCATGAGCGTGAAGAACAGCGGTGAGATCGCCGCCAGGATCAGGGCTCCGACCACCCGGTCCCCGATGTGTTTGGTCCGGAACTGCCAACCGCGCGGGTTGGTGTGCGGGACCGACATCAGGGGCAGCCCGCCGATGTGGTCGACCCGGCTGCGGCGTCCGACGACGTCGAACATGCGCGGCACGATCCACACCTTCACCCCATGCCGGTGGGCGATACGGACGGCGGCGGTGAGCCTTTCGACATTGGTGACCGCGAAGGCCACGACCAGGACCTCGGCCTTCGTCGCCCGGATCGCCTCGTCGAGTTCGTCCACCCCGCCGAGCTGCGCGATCTCGTTGGTGGGTCCCTCGTCCCGATCGGCGCGGGGTGGCGCGCCGGCGGCCAGGATGCCGACCGGCCGGAGGCCGTGCTCCGGCGCGGCCACCATGCGGCCGACGACCTGTGCGGTGATCGGCCCGTCGCCGATGATCAGCGTGGGGGACAGCAGATGACCGTTCTTGCGCAGGCTCCGCTGGATGATGTCGCGGATGAGACGACCGAACGGAACCCAGAACAGCGCCGACACCCACACCTTGGTGACCGCGGCGCCGGGTCTGTCGTCGGAGTAGGGGAGGAGCAGAGAACACAGCAGGATCATCGCGGTGATCGTGCATCCGGTCATGACCCGGCCGACCTCGTCGAGGAACCGGCGATTGAGCCCCCGACGGTAGACCCCGCGCAAGGAGAAGACGATCACGAGGATCGGCACGAAGAGGACGAGCGTCCACAACGGCGGGTTGGCTCCACTGCCGCTGTTCACCCACCAGATCCCCATGGCCACCGCGATCGTCGCGGACAACACGTCGATCGACACGGTCACGATCGTGCTCAGGGGATCGTCGCGGATCAGCTCGTGAAAGGTGCGCCGACCGTTGGGCGACGAGTACACCGGGGTGCGCCTCGTGGTCTGCGGGAACTCGGCCTGCGATACACGGGTCGACAAGTCCACTCCATCCGAAAGAACAGCCCCCCGTCCCGACGATTGTAGGTGTACGCGGCGGTCCCGCGTGCGCCTACCGGCCACGTGTTGGGTACCGAATGCTCACCGCCAGGTCACGAGGGCACGCGCCCGTGTCAACGCCCGAAGATGAGCTCCTGGACCAGGATCGAGAGATCGGACATGAGCTGGACCTCCGCGGTGGACCAGTGATGCGCCTCCGAGTCCCAGGCGCAGAACGTGCCGATGACATGTCCGTCGTCGTCGGCGAGCGGGAGGCCGAGGTAGGCGGTCACCTCCCCGCTGACGGCGGTCGGGTGGTCGGCGAGGAGCGCGTGGTCGGCGATGTCGTCGATGATGAGGGGTGAACCGCTGACCACCGGGAGGACGCAGAGGGAGTTGACCAGCGACCGGGTGCTGGGACCGTCGGGACTCCCGGACCGGAAGGCGATCGCGGCGGTCGCCTGCTCGTCCGGTGTGATGAGGTTGACGGCGACGTGCGGGACGCCCACGGCGTCGATCGTGAGCCGGATCGTCTCGTCGAGGCTGTGGGTCGGCGGGTCGTCGAGCAGGCCGCTGTCCTTCAGCGCGCGCATCCGCTCCGGATCGGACAGGATCGCGCGGAGCGACCGGGCCATGTCGGGGTTGCGCCCGCGCACCGCTTCGAGGACGGCGTGTACGCCGGCCTCGGGTGACGTGTCGAAGAGTGCGGCGAGCTGGGCGGGGTCCGTGGTCGCCTCGCCATCCGGAGTGGGGTCGTCGACGGGGTTCGCGGTGTTCGCACCGTCCTCGGTGTTCGAACTCATCGTCACTCCTCTCGCTGCCGGGTCGACCCGGTCGGCACACAGCTCACGCGCAGGTGTTCGGCGGACGCTGTCCTGACCGCACGGCCCGGACCCAGTCGGTCGCCGCGGAGCCGATGTCGAGTATGCCGTGCGGCTGACCGCGGACCTCGATCGCGGTGATCGCATCACCCAGCCGGCATCCCCGATCGATGGCTCCCGCGGTCCACGGGGCCGGGATGACGTCGTCGGCGTCGCTGTAGGCGACGAGCATCGGGGCCGAAGCCCGCCCCTGAGGCAGACTCACCTCGCGCAGCCACGTCCGGAGGCGGTCGGTGGCCGCGTCGTCGACCGGGCGATAGTCCTCCGGTCGCACCTCCTCGACGATGGCCTGCTTCTGGACCATCGCGGCGTCGTTGCACTCCAGGAGCACGCCGAACGCCTCGCGCAGCGGTCCGTGCACGTAGTCGTCGATGACGAGTTCGGGATGGATCGCCTTCAATCCCGTCAGGACCAGCGGGAGAAACGCGATCTGCTCCGGGGTGAGGGTGCCGGCATCCATCGCATCAGCCAGCGGCGCGACGTCGAGCGCGGGACTCATGCTCACCGTCCCGCGCAGTCGCAGATCGCGACCGTAGGTCGCCGCGATCTCGTTGGCGTGGAACACCGCGTGTCCGCCCTGTGACACCCCGAAGCCCCACCACTGATCGCTGGTGCCGTCGACGATCATCCGCGTCGCACGCACCGAGTCGATGATGTCGTTCGCGGCGGGCGCGGGGTCGAGATACCGGTGGGGTCCTGGTGTGCCGAGTCCTCGATAGTCGGTCTGTACGACGACGAACCCCTGCTCGAGCAGCGACGCGATGAGCCCGACGGTGCCCAGCAGGTTGCCGTACAGCGACGGGGCACAGTTGCCCGCGATGCCGGTCGTCGGGTGACCGACCGCCAGGATCTGCCATCCGCCCGCCGGAGCCCGGCCGCGCGGCACGAACACCGCGGCCGAGACGGGAACCAGCTCACCGCTGACCGGGTCGGTGGACAGGTAGCGGAGCCGTACGGCGCGGTCGACGATGCGCCGCAGGGAGATGTAGGCGTCGGTCGGTATGGGTGATCCCACCAGATCGCCGGCCGCCGCCCCTGGCGGTGCCGAAAAGCTCTGCGATGCATCGTCAGACGCCGGGCCGGCGGAGGCCGAACATGCGGCGGTCAGCAGTGCTGTGACGAGCAGGACGGCCACGAGCACGGTCGCAGGCGGGCGCCCGACGCGCCGCGACACCGTCCTCATGAGCGCGCGAGCAGCCGATCCAGCAGGGACACCGGATCTTCGCAGAGGTGGTCGAGGGCCGCTTCGATGACCGGGCGACCGACGAAATCGCTGCAGAATGTCGCGGTGAAACTGCGCGAACCGTCGATCTCGCTGACGAGCATGCTCGCCGCATCCGGGCCATCGGGCTCGACATAGGCGAACAGGTGATGCGAGGCCGCCGCCAGATCCCACGGCAGATCACCGAAGATCCCGATCCGCCCGAGGTCGCTGACCGACAGTCGTAACCGGTCGGGCACCTCGACCCGGCGCGGGACGGGCGGCTCCTCGGGTGACGATCGACGCAGGCGCGCCCGGAGTTCTCCCGCGGCCAGAACGGCCGCGGGCCAACCGGATTCGGCGACCGCACGGATGCGGTCCCCGATCTCCATCGGCGTCGCGTCGCGTGGAAAGCGCAGTGGTATGCCCACGGCGAAGTTGCCATGGTCCTCGGCGTGCCCGGCGTCGAGATAGCGGCGGCAGTCGAAGAGGATCTGCGTGCGCTCGTCGAGGGGAACGCCCTGCGCGGACAGGGCGGCGCGCCACAGCGCGACGGTCACCGCCGCCGAGGACATCCGGACACCGGTGTCGGCGATCGCACGCTTGAGTTCGTCGGTCTGCCCCGGGCGCATCGCGGCGGTGAGGGCGCAGCGGGTGGCATGCCAGTCCTCGATGACGCGCGTGGGTCCGTGGGTCGGCGGCGAGACGTTCGCAGCGCGCAGGCGCATGATGTCGCGCAGACGTCTGGGGTGTCGCAGGACGTGACGACGCAACGCCTGCCAGGCGGCGTCCGGCGGCAGCGAGCGTTCGAACCGCTCGGTCATCGGGAACTCGTGGTGGCTGGCCAGACCGGCGATCTGCTCGATGCCGAGGCGGCCGTCGCCCATGCCGTGGGTGTGGTCGATGACCAGCCACTGACCACACACGAGCACCTCGAGTCGGGGCAGCGGCTCGGGACGGTTCCGCAGGCGCGTCATGATGTCGCCGATCGGCAGGTCGGCGAGGTCGGGCCGCTCGACGACCCGCGGCAGGGTCGCCACGTCGTGGGCCCAGCTCGCCGACGCCGGATCGGGGACGAGACTCAGTCTCGACGTCGGTGTCCACGCCCGGGTCAGGCGAGCCCGGATGAGGTCGAGATCCGGGGCCGTCATCGGGCCGGTCACCGAGATCGTGCGAGACGTGGCCAGTGCACGGTCGAGGACGGAGGCACGCTGCGCCCCGGCGGTTGCGGCGTTGTCAGAGCGCGGCATCGACGACCTCGCGCATCTCGTCGCGGAACCGTTCGCGCCGGAAGCGCTCGGCCCAGGCGCGGATCTCGGATCGGTCGTAGTCGTCGACGGTGAAGTCGCGCAACGACGCGGCCAGCCGCTCGACGATCTCGTCGTCGGTCCCCGGTTCGATCAGCAGACCGGTCGACCCGGGTACGACGGTGTCGAGGGCGCCGCCTTCACCGAGCGCGATGACGGGCGTGCCGGTGGCCATCGCCTCGACGGGCACGATGCCGAAGTCCTCGATCCCGGACATCAGGACCGCGCGGGCGCTGCGATGCAGGTTCAGCAGGGTGTCGTGGGGGACGCGGCCGAGGAACGTCGTCTTCGGGCCGGCGAGCTCGCGACACTGCGGCATGGCCCGTCCGTCTCCCGCGACCACGAGCCGGACGTCGGCGCGGGCGGCCGCCGCGATCGCGAGGTCGGGTCGCTTGTACGGGACGAGTCGTCCGGCGAGGAGGTAGAAGTCCTCACGGGGCACCGCGGGATCCGGTGTGAAGCCGTCGAGGTCCACCGGCGGGTGCACGACGACCGACTCACGTCCCCAGTGCTCGCGGATGCGCTCGGCGACGGCCGAGGAGTTCGCGACGACGGTGTGCAGACGGGGCGCGGCGCCGACTTCGCAGCGCCGGGCGACCACCGACAGCGCCGACAGGATCGCGGCGCCGGCTGCCCCGCCGCCCTCGCCCGCGCGCAGCGACGGATCCCATGCCCAGCGGGCCGGACTGTGTACGTAGGCGATGACAGGGGCGTCGGTCGCGTGCACCGCCTGGGTGGCGAAGGCGTGATGGCTGGTGACGACCGCGTCGGCATCCCGCAGCGGCATCCGCCGGAACGCCAGCGGCATCAGCGGGAGCAACGGGGCATAGCTGCGTTCGCCGAGCAGGCGGTAGGCGCGATTGAGCGGCGAGGTGATCGGCGGCTCGGCCAACCCGGCCGGGACACCCGCGGGCCGCGCGATCGGCGCGTGCACCTCAACGCGTGGCCACGTCGCGGCGAGTTGTTCGACGACGTGCTCGGACCCGGCGATCTCCGTGAGTCGTTCGTGGACGACGGCGACGCGGTCACCGGGCATTGCTGCCCACATCTCCCGGCGCGGTGCGGAACCGGTGGGAATCGAGGGTCGTGCCGCGCGGATCGTCAGACGGCGGTTGCGGTGTCATGGGTGTGGTGGCCTCGGCTCTCGATGCGGCTGTGTCCCCGGCACTCTCGACCTCGGTGCGGTCGCCGGAGACCGGATCGGCGCTGGTGGTGGACAGAACTTGCGCGGGAGGCTGCTTTCCCGTGCGCTGCACGATCAGATGACGGGTCGACCCGATGGTCGCGAGCTGGGACAGCGCCCGGTCGGCCGGCTTGCGATCACGTCCCGAAGACGAGACGACCACAGCCGCGAGCGCGACGTCCCCGGGATCGACGCTCTGCCACCAGGGCTCGGTGAGAGGGAACCGGACGATGCGCAGACGGTGCCCGGTCGTCGCGTCGTCCTCCGGGTGACGGATGTCGTCGATCACGCGAGCGGCGTCGATGTGGTCGCCGGTGAGGATCAGCGCGACCTGGGCGCGGCGGTGGCGTTGCGCGAACGCGGGCAGCAGAGTCGCCGGCAGCGCCGGCTCGCCCCGCTGTCCGTAGGTGAGCTCCGCGCCGTACCGGTGCGCCGCGCGGCGGGCCCAGATCGGGTTCGGTTTCCGGCCGACCCGCCCACGGAACAGTGCGAGCAGCTCCGCCGCGATGATCGTCGCGGCGATGCCGGCGACCGCGCCCTCCTGGGCCGGTTTGGGGCTGACAGGCACCTCGCTCGCCGACGGTGCCGCGAGGATGGTGAGCGTGTCCGACGACGAGTTCTGCAACCGGGTGAGCTGGGAGTCGAGATCGGCAAGGGTCGCATCGGATTCGACCTTCGCCTCGCTGCGGTCGGGCAGTGCGCGGTTGCGGACGCGCTCGGCGGTCACCTGCGCACGCAGTTGATCGATCTGCCGGGTGATGGCGCGGGCATGGTTGGACAGCGACGCGGCGGAGATGGCGGTGACCATCGCGCGGGCGACGTCTTCGGCCTGGGTACTCGTCGGCGCCGCGGCGGTGAAGTCCATCAGTGTGGGAGCCGTTCCCGGAGTCGTGGTGACGTGCGAGCTCAACTCGCTTGTCGTCCATCCGGTGTCGACCTGGGTGAGCACCTGTTGCAGGACGTTCTCGTCGGTGGACAGCGCCACGAACGGGGCACGCAACTGTTCGACGAAGGCGTCGCCCGGAATGATCGTGCCGGCCGGCGTGATCTCGGTGACGACCGTGGCCGAGTACTCCTTCGGGACCAACGCGGTCCGCAGCGCGAACACCGAGGCGCCGACGAGGATGCCGATCAGGATCGCGGGGACGGCGACACGGACGAGATCACGGAAGTGCCCGAACAGGTCGACCGAGGGCGGCGCATCACGTCGCCCGGCGGCATCGAAGCTGGAGGTCACGCCTAACTCCTGTGGTGTCGGATGCCCCCCGACCATCCCCGGACATTGCGGTGTCGATCAGCTGTCAGTTCACCATAACGAAGGAAGCGGGCAATCGTGGTCGGCACCGGCGGGCGTGGCGTGTGCGAGAAACGATTTCGGAGGTCACCGCGCCGCGAGCATCGAGTACGCCTGCTTCGGTGACCAGTCGCGGCGCACCAGGCCGAAGTTGTGCTCGAGATTGTTCGGGTCGGTCCCGGCGTCTCGCAGCGAGTACACGAACAGCGGTCCGAGCCAGGGCGCGTCGCTCTGGGCGCCGATGGCTATCGCGATGCTCTGTGCCTGGACCTCCTCGGTGACGGCGTTCGTGCCGGTTCCGGTCGGTGCGCCGAACTCGGTCATCCAGATCTTCTTGTCGCCGTCGCCCGCGGCGACCATCACGTCGCGCATGTCCCACATCCGTGCCGCGGTGCTCCACGATGCCGCGGCGGGGTCGTTGGGCAGAGCCGGATAGGTGTAGGGATGCACGCCGAGTGCGTCCAGCGAGCGGTTGAATCCACCCTGATACAGATTGCGCACGAAGGTCAGCGGTGCGATGTCGCGGCCGTTGTCGGTGCCGGGTGCGAGCCCTCCGGAGATCACCGCGGCGCCGGGGACCGCGCGTTTGACGGCCGCGTAGGACGCAGCGAGCAGGCGGCCGTACTCGGCCGAGTTCGCCCTCGGCAGCCAGTAGTTCGCCAGGTTGGGCTCGTTCCAGATCTCCCAGACCGCGATCGATTCGGCGTACCGTTGCGCCGCGGCCGCGGCAAAGGATGCGAAGACGTTGGGGTCGGCGGGCCGGTAGTGGCTGTTGCGCGGGAAGTCGGACGCGCGTGCCGCCCACAGCGGTGTGTAGGTCACCAGCCCCAGCGGACACATCCCGTGGGCGACCACGGCGTTGACCACCCGGTCGATGGGCGCCCAGTTCCGTTGTCCGCGCCGGGGTTCGACGACCGACCAGTCCACGTCGAGTCGCACCGCCCACATACCGAGGTCCTGGGCGACCGACAGCTCCCGATTGAGGTCCTCATCGGACGCACCGAGCAACGAGGCACCCGGCGACGCCGCGACCTTGTTCTCGCCGTTGGCGAGTGAGCACGCAGCCGGCGCCGAATGCGCGTCGCTGCGGACCCATACGATCGCGGCGAGGGTTGCGACGAGGATGCACACGTATGCGAGTGCCGACCGGGTGGCCCGACCGTGCAGGGACCGTGTCATGGATGGTGCCTATCTGACGAGACGCGCATCGCGCGCGGCAGGTGCCGGCGGTGGACTTCTCCTCAGCCGGACAACAACTCGTCGAGCATACGCGGTAGGGTCGCCGACTTGTCGTGTCCGTCCGCGATCCGACGACGCGCCTCCGCGGTCAGCGAACGGCGCAGGTCGGCGTCGTCGAGGACGCGGCTGATCGCCGCGGCCAGCGCGGCGGGATCCGACGGCGGGACGAGGACTCCGGCGCCGTCCCGCAGGAACTCGGTGGTGCCGCCGTGATCCGTGCCGATGACCGGTGTGCCGTAGGCCATCGCCTCGAGGACCGAGAGCGGTCCGGCCTCGGGCGTCACACTCGCCGAGAGCACGACATCCCATCGCTCCAGGGCGGCGCGGAGATCGGTGTGGCCGAGGAACCGGACGCGCCCGGCGAGGTCCGGTCTGGCGGCCCGGGCATGCAGCGCGGCAACGTGATCGGCGTCCCCGGGAAACGAGCCCCCGGCGAACTCCAATTCTACGTCCGGCAGACCGGCGAGCGCGTCGAGTGCGACGGCGTGCCCCTTCCAGGGGGTGAGCAGAGCCAGCATCCCGACGACCGGTGGGTCGTGGAGCCCGGTGGGCAGCGCGGGGACCGGCCAGGTGACTCCGTTGTGGGCCACGACGACCGGCAGACCGAGGTCCGCGAGGGGGACCGACGTCGCCTCCGACACCGCCACGGCGCGCCGGATCACGGGTGCGCTGACGCGGATGACGGCGCGCTGCCGCCCCGACGAGAGGGTGTCGTGCACGAGCCAGGAGACGCGGCCCGTCGGTTGCGCGACGCGTGCGGCGGGGAGTGCGAACAAGGAGTTGACGATCGTCGAGGTGTCGGACCGACGTGTCACCCGGCGCAGGGTGCGACCGGCGCGTACCCAGTCGAGCACGAGGCGACCGGCGCCCGCGAGGCGCGCGACACCGCGCTCGCCACTCAGGCCGAGGGGCGGGATGGGCACGTGGTCGACCGGGGCCGGGAGTCGTCCTGCCAGGGGACCGTCGGGACTGACGACCCGCACCGGGTGGCCGCGCTCGAGCGCGACGTCGATCAGATCGAGCATCACCTTCTCCGCCCCGGAGACCTGGCCGGTGTGCGCGACGAAGACGATCGTGCACGGGTGCTCGGAATCGGTCATCGGACCACCTTCGTGTGTCGTCCGGGCGGCGTTGTGACCGCCCGGGTGAGCAGTACCGCGGGTCCGGCGACGATCAGTGCGGTACCGGCCGAGACGACCGGCCAGGGAATCGAATCCGCGAGCCAGACCCCGATGGCGCACGCCGCCACCGTCAACAGGGTCAACGTGGTGAGTGCGCCCAGTGGGAGCAGACCCGTGATGGGCAGCGTCCGACCGATGACGACCCACAGTGCCACCACCGCGAGGGCGAAGGTGATGACGGTGGAGAAGGCGGCCCCGTCATAGGAGTACCGCGGGATCAGGATCAGGTTGAGCACCACGTTGAGTGCCAGGCCGCCGACCGCGATCCACGGGTAGCGATTCGCCCGACCGGTCGCCGCGAGCAGGAAGATGCCGAGCACGATGAAGGCGGTGAGCGCCGCGCCCAGAACGAGCAACCGCGCGGCGTCGGCCCCGACGACGAACCGGTCGCCGTACAGTAGTCCGATGATCGGGCCGGCGCTCGGCCAGAAGGCGGCCACGGCCACGGCACCGCCCGCGGCGAACACCACCGCCGCACTCCGGCACCGCTGGCGCAGGACCGCCGACTGGCCGGGCCAGGCGGCGACCAGCAGGGTGCTGACGGGTCCGATCGCGGCCAGGATGAAGGTGTCCATGATGTCGGAGAACTTGTACCCGATGCTGTAGATGCCGACCGC
Organism: Gordonia sp. ALPHA1B1; assembly: GCF_005502615.1. NCBI lineage: Bacteria > Bacillati > Actinomycetota > Actinomycetes > Mycobacteriales > Gordoniaceae > Gordonia > Gordonia sp. ALPHA1B1. Next base: position 119,386 of record NZ_SCOC01000011.1, read on the forward strand.
GTCGAGCGAATCGAGCAGACTCAGCAGCAGGACGTCGACCTTCTGCAGCGCGATGGTCAGGGCGAGGCCCAGTGCGAGCGGAAGGGCATCGGAGAGCATCGGTTTCCAGCGCGACCATTCGACGATCCGCGACGGCCGCAGTCCCGACGACCGGCGCGCGATCCCGACGACCTTGATGATCAGCGACAGGATCTCGTTCGCGACCGGGGCGAGCACGAACACCAGCAGTGCCGGCGCTACGAGCACGGCGGCGATGGTCAGCGCCAGCTGCAGAACCTGGCCCAGGCTCTCGGCGATCGCGGTGAGCAGGAGGCGGTGCCGGCTCTGGAAGATGACCGTGAGTGCCTGTGCGGGCGTGGCGAACACGACGACGAGTCCGGCGATCGCGGTCGCGCGGATCACGTCGCCGGGATACTGCAGCACGATCACGTAGGCGACGGCGATCAGGTAGCCGAGAAGGCCGAGCACCACCCTCAGGGCGATGAACGCCGAGGACGTCTTCGCGACATCGTCGGGGTCGTCGGAGATGAGCCGGGCCATCACCGCCCGGCCGACCCCGAGGTCGGTGAAGATCGCGGTCAGACCGAGCAGCGCGAACACGAAGGAGTAGGTGCCCCAGTCCTCCGGGGACAGGGTGCGCGCGATGAGGACGCTCCCGGCCCAGCCGAGGGCGGCGATGACCACGCGACTGGTCAGCATCGCGATGGTGGCACGGGTGGCGGCCCGCGCATCCGAGGCGGGGTGCGCGCTGGGCTCGGCGGCCGGCGCAGTCGTCGGCCCGCTCGCTGCGCTCCCGGCGCCGGTGGTGTTCGGCCCGCTCGCTACGCTCCCGGCGCCGGTCGCGCGGGCCAGCAGCTCGGCTTCGGCCTGCTGGTCGACCAGCGCATCGGACGGCAGCGGGCCGGTGACGTCAGGGCTCATGGCGCCCCGCACCGGGTATGTCGATGCCGCCGGCCCGGTAGGCCTCGACCGTCCGGCGGGCCGTGGTGTCCCAGCTGAGGGCTGACGCCACCGCGGTGCCGGCGGCGACGAGTTCGGTGCGCGCCGAGTCGTCGCGCACGAGGGGTTCCAGGGCACGGACCCAGTCGTCCTCGTCGTGGCCCTGCACCAGTGTCGCGCCGTCACCCACGACCTGGGGAAGCGCGCCCACCGCACTGGCGACGACGGCACCGCCACAGGCCATCGCCTCGACGGGCGGAAGGCCGTAACCCTCGTAGAACGAGGCGTAGGCGGTCACGGTCGCCGCGGCGTAGAGCGCCGGCAGGTCCCCGACATCGACGTAACCGAGCCCGACCGCCGACGACGGGGCATCCGGGCCGGTCGAACCCGCGCCGCCGAGCACGCACGGAATGTCGAGGCGCCGGGCGACCGCCGCGACGAGTTCGACGTTCTTGCGGGGTTCGACGGTGCCGATCTGCATCACGAAGCGTTCCGGCAGATCGTATTTCGCCCGAACCCGTTCGACATCGGCCGGCGCGGGTGGGCGGGCCCAGTCGGCGGGCGCGAGTTCGGTGACGTGGGCATCCCGTCCGCAGGTCTCGCGGATTCGTTCGGCGGTGAACTCGGAGACGGCGATCAGCACGTCGGCCCGACGGAGGGTCGTGCGGACGAGTACGGATTCGCCCGCGGCGCGAAACCGGCTCGACGCGGACGGCATGTCGAGCACCGACAGGTCGTGCACGGTCGCGACCGTGGTGGCGGGGCCGGCGACTGGTAAATCGACGTCGAGACCGTGGAACACGCCGCCCGAGCGGGTGGGGAGTACGCCGAACACCGCCCGTCGGACACCGTCGGCGACGGGACGCTCCACCGGGGTGATCGCCGGGGGCAGTTCGCCGACCGCGTCGGTCTGCACGACTGCGGACAGGGCGGTGCCGTCGACGTGGCCGGGCAGTGCCCTCAGGAGTTCGCGGATGTAGGTCTGGACGCCGCTTCCTCCGGGACGAAGTGCAAGCGCACCGTACGTGATTCGTGTTGTGCCGTCGCGCATCCAGCAGCTCCCAACAGTAACCAGAAGTAGAAGTCGAGCGGGAAGATCTCGAAGTAGGTGGCGACCAGGCAGGCCACCATCGCCGCGATCATCGACGCACTGACACCCAGGACGAGGGCTCCATCCGGGTCGGGCATCCGGCGCGAGTACTGCACGCACCAGATGATCGCGGTCACGATCAGGGCCAGGAACAACCACAACCCGATCGGCCCGAGTTCGATGAGCAGCTTCACGTAGTAGTTGTCCGGCTGGTAGTTCTTCGACAACTGCTGCACGGTACCGCCGGCGCCGGCGGTGATCGTCCGCGTCGTGTCGCCCTGGGCCGCCGACATCGCGTCGGCCGCCGATCCGCTCGACGCCAGGCCGGTCCCGAGCGGGTGCACCCAGATGCTCGCGAAGATCTCACCCCACCCGGAGCCGCGCTGACTCAGGCTGCTCGACGAGAAGAACACCTTGGTGATGTTCGACGGCAGGAACGGCAGCGAGATGACGGCGACGACCGCGAGTGCGAGCAGCGGGGCGATGAGGCGGCGGAAGCGAAGGGCCGCAAGCCAGATCACACCGACGATGAGGCCGAGGATCGCCGCCCGCACCACCGACGTGGCCATCGTGATCGCCATGACCGGCCAGCAGACGAGGAACAACCGGTTGCGCCGGCGGGCGGTGTCCGACAGCGCCACTGCTCCGCCGACGAGCAGGGCCAGCATGACGAAGAGTCCGAAACCGAAGGGCTGATTGAACGTGCTGAACGTCCGGAACAGCGGACCGCTCGTCCGCACCTGCTCGCCGAAGGTATAGCCGAGTTCGACCAGCCGCGCCGGACCCAGGAGCTGCTGGCCGATGCCCACGAGGGTGGTGAGCACCCCGAGCGCCATGATGATCGAGACCAGTCGGTCGCGGTCGAGCGCGTCGAACGGCGTCAGCCAGAGCACGAGGACCACGAAGAGGTAGAAGAAGGTGACCTTGACGCCGTACAGCCCGATGGGGCCGTAGACATAGAGCGCCGACACGACCCCGAACGCGACCAGCACGGCCGCGGCCGGCCACCACGGCAGCTGCAACGGCGGGTCCGTCCGGTCGGCGGGCCGGACCCGGCGATTGGCCGCGCAGATCAGCGTCAGCGCGAGGACGCCCTCCTTCCACGCCGAGGCGACGCCGGGCAACGGGGCGATGTCGAGGAGACCGTCGAGGGGGGTGAGCGCGGCCAAGACCAGGAGACCGCGTTGCGGACGCCGGTAGATGACGGCGACCAAGGCGACCGCGAGGACGAGGGCGACGAGTGCAGCGACCACGACCGGGAGGTGCGCCACGCCGACCTGCCTTTCCACCTGCCCCCGTGGTCTGTTCGAGCCCCCAGACCAACCATGGTGGCATCTCCGGGCTCCGTTTGTCCGGGGCAACACGGACACATGTCGCCCCGGACACGCCGGGAGGCCGCCGGCCGCAGGTCAGTGACCCGAGATGCGACGTGCCCGTCGCGGGCGGGTTCGGTCGGGCCCGGATTCGGTTGTGAGAAGGCGTGGTTGCGGGCGCGGGGGATCCAGGAGTTGCGGCATCCCCTTCACCGGCTGGTGCATCGGGAGCAGGGTGTAGCCGTCTTCCCACGGAAGGTGGCCGTGGTCGTCGGGCCAGACCACCTGCAGTTTCGGGTGGTCGGGGAACAACAGGTTCGCCAGGAGCAGCTCGTCGTGGTCGAGTTGCTCGATGAGTCGGACGGTCACGGCGACCGTCTGCAACGGGATGTCGGACTGCGCGGCGACGAGATCACGCCAGTCCTCCTGGTGGAGCAGGGCGCCCAGTTCGTTCAGCACGTGCGTCGCGGTCAGGGGATCGACGCCGTAGATCGAGAGCTCCGGGATCGAGTGCAGCGAGAGTCCGGAGGTGTAGGAGAACCCGCACTCTGTTCGAGCACCCGCAGGCGGTGCGTCGAACTCGGCGTCCGCCTCGCCGACCGAGGTCACCTGCCAGCCGCAGCGCCGGATGGTCTCGATGGTGGAACGGATGAGCGGATTGGGATGCCACCGGGGCAGACCTCGGATCGCGGCAGCGTGGTCTGACATGGATCGCTCCTTTGTTCGACGGGTGCGAACATCAGAACACGAGGCCCCGACAATTCTCCCGACGCCGCAGCCGGGGAGGCGGGCGTCAGGTGTTCGCCGTGCGTCGGATGCCGAACACGGTGAACAGGGCCGCGCACGTGGCGAAGACGACCAGCAGCGCGAGCCCGATCGTGTAGCTGTGGGTGGTCGCGTCGTAGGTGGCCCCCATGACCATGGGCGGGAAGAAGCCGCCGAGCCCGCCGAGGGCACCCACGATCCCGGTGACCGAACCGACCCGCTCGGCGGGCGCGGCCTGCGCGACCCAGCTGAAGACCGACCCCGAACCGAGTCCCATGCAGACCGCCATCAGGACGAAGTCGAGACCGGCGGGTATCTCGAGGGGCGGCTTGGTGATCATCCACACGGCGAGCACGGCGGCACCGCCACAGGAGATCACGGTGATGATGCGCGGTCCGAAGCGATCGGACAGGACACCGCCGACGGGCCGGGCGATGACGGCCGCGATCGCGAAACCGGCGGTGCGTGTGCCGGCCGCCTGGAGGTCGAAGTCGTAGACGTCCTTGAGGTAGGTCGGCAGGTAGGTGCTGAAGGCGACGAAGCCGCCGAACGCCGCAGCGTAGAGAAAACCGAGCTGCCAGGTGATCGGCAGTTTGGCCGCACCGATCAGTTTGGGGACCACCGAGTCGTGGGACGCGGCCCACCTGGGTGAGTCGCGCATGAACAACCAACAGACCACGGCGACCATCGCGAGCGCGACGGCGATGATGATGTGCGTCGCGATGTATCCGAACCACGACACGAACCGCGGGGTGAAGAAGGCCGACAACGCCGTCCCGCCCATCCCGGCTCCGAAGACGCCGGTCGCGAACCCGCGCCGGGACTTGTCGTACCAGGCGTTCACGAAGGGGATGCCCACGGCGAACGTCGTCCCGCCGACGCCGAGGAAGAAGCCGGCGACGAGCAGCAACGCGTAGCTGTCGAAATGTCCGGCGGCGGCGACCAGCAGGACGAACGGAATGGTGGCGACCAGCAGAACGGTGAACATGAGGCGGCCGCCGAAGCGGTCGGTCAGTGCGCCGGTCAGGATTCGCCCGAGCGAGCCGACCAGGATCGGGATGGCGACGAGGATCGACTTCTGGGTGGCGCTCAGGTCGAGTTGGTCGGTGTAGACGACCCCGAGCGGACCGATGAGGTTCCAGGCCCAGAAGCTGATCGTGAACGCGAGTGTCGCGAGAGCGAGGTTCGTGGTCTGCGCACGCGAGCTGATGGCGGGCGTCGTGGTGTCGGTGCTCATCGATCACGATCCTTCACTCCGACGGGCGCCCACCCCGGCCGATGGGGCTGGTTACCCGGCGCGACACGTCGGTCGCGGCTTCGGTACACGATGTAGGGACGGAAGAGGTAGTGCACCGGCGCGGTGAAGATGTGCACCAGCCGGGTGAAGGGGACCATCGCGAAGAGGAGCATCCCGATCAGGATGTGCACGTGGAAACGCAAGGGCGCCGCCGCCATCGCCGTGACGTCTGGTTGCAACACGAACAGTGAACGGAACCAGGGCGAGACGGTCTCGCGGTAGTTCACGCCGGGCGCGTGCGGGTCGAGCGTGCCGATCAGCGTGATGTAGGTGCCTGCCACCAGCGCCGTGACCAGCACCAGGTACATCGCCTTGTCGTTACGCGTGGTGGCCATGAACACCGGGCCGACGGTCCGCCTGCGGTACACCAGCATCGCGACCCCGACGAGGGTGGCGACGGCCGCCAGGATCCCGAAACCCCCGGCACCCCAGTGGTACAGCGTCTCCGAGACGCCGATGGCCTCCGTCCACGACTCCGGGATCAGCAATCCGATCGCGTGGCCGATGATCACCACGAGCACGCCGTAGTGGAAGAGCGGCGACGCTATCCGCAGGAGGCGGGACTCGTAGAGCTCCGATGACCGCGTCGTCCACCCGAACTTGTCGTAGCGATAGCGCCAGATGGTTCCACCGATGAGCAGTCCTAGCGTCGCGTAGGGCACCACGCCCCACAGGAAGATGTCCACGGGTCACCTCACGCTCGGGTCGGGTTGATCGGCAGCAGGCGGGGGTCGAAGGGTTCCAGGCCCACGGTCTCCGTCGGTGCGGGTGCGCACATCGCGAGCGCCGTGGCCCGGTCGGGTGGGGAGGGACTGGGCAGGGTGGCGCACACCGCCGCCACCGCCCCGGCGTACGGCGACTCCGCGCCGAGCAGGGCGAACCGGATCAATTCCAGTGCTGCACGGTGCTTCTCGAGCAGCTCGACGCCGCGGCCCGGATCGGCCCGCGCGCTGAACTCGAGCACGATCGGCAGATGGTCGGGCAGTTCACCGCGCAGGTCCACGAGAAATCCACTGTCGCGGTAGGCCTGCTTGAACTCGCCCAGCGACGCGCCCCGACGCCGGGTGTCGCCGTCGGACCAGTACGACAGGTAGAGCGTGTGCCGTTTCGAGAGATCGAAGAGCTCGATGTACTCGCGGCGCAGCGCTGCCGGATCGCCGTTGGCGAGGTGGTCGGTGATCTGCCGCAGCAGGTGTGGGGTCTGTGGGTCATCCATCTCGGCGAGGGCGGCCCGCATCAGATCGACGCGGCCGAGGACCTCGTCGTCGGGATAGCTCAGGCACCAGGACGCGATCAACCGTATGACGGTGCCCTCGTCGGTCGCCCGCGAGCGACGTGCGAACAACCGTGGTCCCCTCATCGTGCTTCCTCGTCGGGAGTCGATCCGGGTACGCGTTCGGGGAACAGGCCCGGCGGGGCCCCGTTGCCGTCCCAGTTGAGCAGGTTGGTCCGGCCCGCCATCGTGTGCTCGCCGGCCGCCGTGTCAGTGGTCTGACGCTGACGCAGCGCATGGAACGTCTCCACCGACACCGGCGCGGGACGACCGCTGGCCTCGCCGAACGGCGACGAGTCGAACATGCCGGGTCCGTCGTCGTAGTCGAGCGAACACCCCATCTCGTCCAGTTTCTCGGCCTGTTCGAGATGAGCCGTGGGGATCACGTATCGCTCTTCATATTTCGCGATCGCCATCAGGCGGTACATCTCGTACACCGCCTCCTCGGTCATCCCCACCGCGGCCGGTATTCCGGCGTCGGGTTCACGGCCCAGGGTCACGTCGCGCATGTACGAGCGCATGGCGGCCAAGCGGCGCAGCACCGTGTCGACGACGGCGGTGTCACCGGCGGTGAACAATTCGGCCAGGTACTCCACGGGGATGCGGAGTGCCTCGATGGCGCCGAAGAGGGTGCCCGCGCCCTCGGCGTCGTGACCCTGCTCGGCGAGCAGGTCGACGATCGGCGACAGCGGCGGGACGTACCAGACCATCGGCATGGTGCGGTACTCCGGATGCAGGGGGAGTGCGACACGGTACTTCTTGGCCAGCGCGTACACCGGGGATCGGCGGGCGGCCTCGAGCCAGTCGTCCGGGATGCCGTCGCGTCGAGCGGCGGCGATCACCGCCGGATCCTCGGGGTCGAGCATCAGATCGAGTTGCGCCTCATACAGATCGCGATCATCGGGGACCGAGGCGGCCGCAGTCACGGCGTCGGCGTCGTAGAGGAAGATGCCCAGGTAGCGAAGTCGTCCGACGCACGTCTCGGAACAGACGGTGGGTTGCCCGACCTCGATGCGCGGGTAGCAGAGCGTGCACTTCTCGGCCTTGCCGGACTTGTGGTTGAAGTAGATCTTCTTGTACGGACAGCCCGTGATGCACTGCCGCCAGCCGCGACAGCGATCCTGGTCGACGAGCACGATGCCGTCCTCGCTGCGCTTGTAGATCGCGCCGGAGGGGCAGGACGCCATGCAGGACGGGTTCAGGCAGTGTTCGCATATGCGCGGCAGATAGAACATGAACGTCTGCTCGAACCCGAACTTCACCGCATCCTCGGACTCACGACGCAGCTTCTCCACGATGGGATCGCGTTTCGCGAGTTCGGGTGCGCCGCCGAGATTGTCGTCCCAGTTCGCCGACCAGGTGACCTTGGTGTCCTTGCCGGTCAGCAGCGATTTCGGACGGGCGACGGGGAAGTCGTCGCCGAGCGGGGCGTCGATCAGGGTCTGGTAGTCGTAGGTCCAGGGTTCGTAGTAGTCCTCGATGGTCGGTTGGACCGGACTTGCGAACAGGGTCAACAGCTTTCGGATCCGGCCGCCTGCACGCAACCGCAGCCTGCCGTTGCGGTTGAGGACCCATCCGCCCTGCCAGGTGTCCTGGTCGTCGTAACGACGCGGATATCCCTGTCCGGGGCGGGTTTCCACATTGTTGAACCACACGTACTCGGTGCCGGACCGGTTGGTCCAGGCCTGCTTACAGGTCACCGAGCAGGTGTGGCACCCGATGCACTTGTCGAGATTCATCACCATCCCGACCTGGGCCATGACCCGCATCAGTACGTCACCTCCTGGCTGCGTTTGCGGATGGTCGACACCATGTCGCGTTGGTTGCCGGTCGGTCCGAGATAGTTGAAGGCGTAGGACAACTGGGCATATCCACCGATCAGATGAGTCGGTTTCACCAGCAGCCGCGTCGGCGAGTTGTGGATGCCGCCCCGGCGGCCCGTCGCCTCCGACTTCGGGACGTCGATCGTGCGTTCCTGGGCGTGGTGGACGTAGCAGACCCCGGCCGGCATGCGATGGCTGACGATTGCACGGCACACGAAAACGCCGTTGGCGTTGGTGCATTCGATCCAGTCGTTGTCGGCGACGTCGATCGAGGCGGCGTCCTGGGGACTCAGCCAGGCGATCGGCCCGCCGCGGGAGAGTGACAACATGAACAGGTTGTCCTGGTACTCGGAGTGGATCGACCACTTCGAGTGCGGCGTCAGGTACCGCACCGTGATCTCCCGGGCGCCGTCGGGTCCGAGCTTGGGTTCGCCGAACAGGCGGTGCATGTCCAGCGGCGGCCGGTAGATCGGGAGCGACTCGCCCATGTCGATCATCCAGTCGTGGTCCAGATAGAAGTGCATCCGTCCGGTGAGCGTGTGAAACGGCTTGAGCCGCTCGATGTTCACCGTGAACGGGGCGTACCGGCGGCCGCCGGTCTCCGACCCGGACCACTCCGGCGACGTGATCACCGGCACGGGTGCCTTCTGGGTGTCGGCGAAGCGGATGCGCTTCTCCTCCGAACCGCGCGCGAGGTCGTCGAGGCGGAAGCCGACGCGTTGCTGCAGCTGTTCGAAGCCAGCCACCGCGAGTTCGCCGTTCGTGGTCCCCGACAACGTCAGGATCGCCTCGGCGAGTTTCTCGTCGGTGTCGATGGCCGGTCGGCCGTCGCCGGCGCCGCCGAGCATCACGCCGTTGGTTTCGCCGAGTGTGCGTGTTTGTTTCTCGAGCGGGTAGGTCACGTTCTTGACGGTGAAGCCGAGGGTGTCCGCGAGCGGTCCGATGGACGCCAGCTTGTCCGCGATCGCGGTGTAATCCCGTTCCACCACCGTGAAGTTCGGCATGTTCCGGCCTGGCTGTCCGACAACGCCGTCGTGTCGCCAGTCCAGAACCCGGCCGTGCGGTTGTGCAACCTCACCCGGGGTGTCGTGCTGCAGGGGGACGCTGACGAGATCGCGCCGTGTACCGAGGTGGGTGCGTGCCAGGTCCGACAGCTTGCGTGCGAGCCGGTGGAACAGGTCGAAGTCGGACTTCGCCTCCCACGGCGGGTCGATCGCCGGCGTGAACGCGTGGACGAACGGGTGCATGTCCGTCGAGGACAGGTCGTGCTTCTCGTACCAGGTCGCAGCAGGCAGAACGATGTCCGACAGCAGCGTGGTCGAGGTCATCCGGAAATCCGCCGACAGCAGCAGATCGAGCTTCCCCTCCGGAATGTCGTCGTGCCAACGGATCTCGGCAGGCCTCGGGGTCTCGGGTTTCTCGGCGCCGAGCACGTTGTGGTGGGTGCCGAGCAGGGTCCGGAGGAAGTACTCGTTGCCCTTCGCCGACGAACCGAGCAGGTTGGATCGCCACAGCACGAGGGTCCGGGGCCAGTTCTCCGGTGCGTCGACGTCGGTGATCGCGGGTGTCAGTTCGCCGTTCTGCAGACGCTCGGCGACGTAGGACGCCGGATCGGCGGCGTCACCGCGGTCGACCGCAGCGGTAGCCTCGTCGGCGACGTCGAGAGGGTTGGTGGAGAACTGGGGATAGAAGGGCATCCAGCCGAGCCGCGCCGACTGGGCGATGGCGTCGGCGGTGTGCTCGTGGTCCATCGTGCCGCGCGACAGCGGAGAGGCGAGTGAGGATGTCGAGTATCCGTCGTTGCGCCATTGCCCGGTGTGCATGTACCAGTACGAGGTCCCGGTCATCGTCCGCGGCGGGCGCGTCCAGTCCAGCGCGTTCGCCAGCGAGATCCAGCCCGTGATCGGACGACACTTCTCCTGCCCGACGTAGTGCGCCCAACCGCCGCCGTTGCGGCCCATGCATCCGGTGAGGATGAGCAGGGACAGGATCGCCCGATAGGTCGCGTCGCCGTGGAACCACTGGCAGATCCCGGCGCCCATGATGATCATCGAGCGGCCGCCGGATTCCTCGGCGTTGGCGGCGAATTCGCGCGCGACGCGAATCGCCGCCGCGGCCGGCACGCCGGTGATCTCGGCCTGCCACGCCGGTGTGTACGGCGCCGATGCGTCGTCGTAGCCGGTGGGCCACTCGCCGGGGAGCCCGTCCCGGGTGACGCCGTACTGCGCGAGCATCAGATCGAAGACGGTCGTGACGAGCCGTCCCCCGATCCGCCGCGCGGGGACACCTCGGCGGACCACGGCGCCGCTGCCGTCGGGGGCGTCGAAGACCGGGAACGCGACTTCGACGAATTCGGCCGCATCGCTCATGAGTGTCAGCGCGGGTTGCGCGCCGTCGAGATCGAGATTCCATCGCCCCGCTCCGGAGTCGGCGTACCGGAACCCCATCGAGCCGTTGGGCACCACCGGCTCATCGCGTGCCTCGTCCCAGCACACCGTCTTCCAGACATCCTCGGAGGCAACATGTTCCGCGCCGGGCAACTCGTCGGCGGTCACGAACTTCCCGGGGACGAATTTTCCGGGGACGCAGGTGCCGGTCGAGTCACCGTCCGGCCCGCCCGGTTCCTCGTCCAAGTGGATCAGGAACGGCAGGTCGGTGTAGCGGCGCACGTAGTCGTCGAAGAAACGGGTCGAGCGCCGGACGAAGAACTCGGTGAGGATGACGTGTCCCATCGCCATCGCGAGCGCCCCGTCGGTGCCGGCCTGCGCGGGCAGCCATTCGTCGGCGAACTTGGTGTTGTCGGCGTAGTCGGGGCTGACCGAGACCACCTTGGTGCCGCGGTAGCGCACCTCGGCCATCCAGTGCGCGTCCGGGGTCCGCGTCACCGGGACGTTGGAACCCCACATCATCAGGTACGTCGCGTCCCACCAGTCCCCGGACTCCGGGACGTCGGTCTGGTCGCCGAACACCTGGGGACTGGCCACCGGAAGATCGGCGTACCAGTCGTAGAACGAGGTCATCACCCCGCCGATCAACTGGATGAACCGGGTGCCGACGCAGTGGCTGACCATCGACATGGCCGGGATCGGGGAGAAACCCGCGCACCGGTCCGGACCGTGGGTCTTGATCGTGTGAACGTGCGCTGCCGCGGCCATCTCGACGGCCTCGTCCCAGGAGACGCGAACGAGCCCGCCCTTGCCCCGTGCGCGCTGGTAGGAGCGTCGGCGCAGCGGGTCTCCGACGACGTCGGCCCACGCCAGCACGGGATCGCCGAGCCGGCGCTTCGCCTCGCGGAACATCTCCACCAGCACACCCCGGGCGTACGGGTGTCGGACCCGGGTGGGGGAGTAGGTGTACCAGGAGAAGGCCGCGCCCCGCGGGCACCCGCGGGGTTCGTACTCGGGCCGGTCCGGGCCCACCGAGGGGTAGTCGGTCTCCTGGGTCTCCCAGGTGATGATCCCGTCTTTGACGTAGACCTTCCACGAGCAGGAGCCCGTGCAGTTCACGCCGTGTGTCGAGCGCACGATCTTGTCGTGGCTCCATCGATCCCGGTAGAAGACGTCACCCGCCCGACCGCCGTCCCGGAAGACGACACGACGATCGTCGGTCTCGTCCCATCGGGTGAAGAACCTGCCGATGTCCAACAGTGCGGTGGCTGCAGAACCCTGTACATCTTCTGACCGGGCCATGAGCGACACCATACCGAGGGTCGGCAATTGTTTCTTCCCGAATCGCAAAGTCGATCAGATATGCCGAAAACGTTTGTGGGAAATACACCCGTCGGTCATTCGGGAAACAATTTGGTCGCTTAGGTCAACGCGTGGCAACCGTCAACAGGATCGCCGAGTCCTCTTGTGCGGTCAGGCCGTGACGCGTCGACGGAATGGTCACCAGATCGCCGGTGGCGCCCTCCCACCGGCCGGCCGGGTCGCCGTCCGCCGAGGTCAGGACGACACGCCCGCGCAGGACCTGCAGCGTGGCCTCGGTGGGACTGTCGTGATCCGACAGTGCCGCGCCCGCGACCAGTGCGATCACCGTTTGTCGAAGATGGCGAGAAGATTTGCCGTGCAACGTATGAGAGGCCCGTCGGCTCGACGCTTCGCGGGCCGAGGACAGGAGCTCGTCGACGAGCTCGGGCAGATGAGTCGAATCCACGTGTTCCACCATGACATCGCGGCGCGGCGACGAGGTGATGTTCGGCGGATCGAGGCCAGTTCGTTGTTCCGCTGTCGACCGACGCGGTGATCCTGCCGCCTGGAACAGGCCACACAATCGTTGCGAAAACACCCTGTGATGACGGGCTCGCACCCATGAGAGTCGGGCGATGAGACGGTTTCGGAAAATGGTTCCGCGAAATGGTTTGAGAATCGAACTGTCGATTCCGGACAGAACCGATCGGCGCCCGTCGGATGGCTTCGGGTCCGCGCGCCGAACTGGGGTCAGCCGAGCCGCATCCGGAGCAGACGATCGTCGCCGTCGGCCGGCCGGCCGCGTCCGTCGGTGTTGCTCGTGCCGAACCACAGTGAGCCGTCGGGCGCGGCGGCCACGACGCGCAGCCGGCCGAACTCGTCGGCGTACCTGCTCACCGGCTCGCCGGCGGCCGACTCCGTGAGCGGTATCTCCCACAGCCGCCGGCCGCGGAGCGCGGCCATGTAGGCGCGGTCGCCGATGATCGCCAGCCCGGCCGGGGACGCCTCCTGCGTGGTCCAGGTGGCGGCCGGCGCGACGAACCGCGGATCATCGGAATCGCCTTCGACCTCCGGCCACCCGTAGTTGCCACCCGGTCGGATCAGATTGAGCTCGTCACGACGGTTCTGTCCGAACTCACTGGCCCACAGCCGGCCTGCGCCGTCGTAGGCCAGGCCCTCGACGTTGCGGTGCCCGTACGAGTGGACCTCGTTGCCGAACGGGTTGCCCGGCCACGGGCGGCCATCCCGGTCCACCCGCAGGATCTTGCCGTTCAACGCGGTGACGTCCTGGGCGACCTCGGGTACGGCGGCATCGCCGACCGCGACGAACAGGCTTCCGTCCGAACCGAAGGCGAGGGCGCCGCCGTGATGGTTGTAGGCCGCGTCGAGTCCGGTGATCAGCGGTCGGGGACGGGTGAGCCGGCCGCCGTCGAAGTCCAGGCGCACCAGCCGGTTGTCGGTGGCGGTCGTGTAGTAGACGAACACCGCGCTCTCGTCGCCCGGCGCCACCGCGATGCCCTGCAACCCGCCTTCGCCGCGCGGAGCGGCGTCAGCGAACTCGCCGACGGTCCGGACCTCGCCCCCTGGGGACACCCGCACGACCGTGGCGTCGTCACGCTGGGTGACGAGGGCATCGCCGTCACCGAGGAAGGCCAGCGCCCACGGCACGTTCAGCCCGGATGCGACGGTCTCGACCGACGCGGCGTCCGCGGACGTGCCCGTCGGACCCGAGCCGGATCGATCCCGCGTCGGCGGATCGTCGGTGGCGCACCCGGTCACCAGCGACGTACCGGTGATGCCGAGCAGCCCGGCCCCGAGCAGGCCCGTTTTGAGGAGTTTGCGTCGATCCATACCCTCGATGGTGCCTGATGGTCGCCACTGCCGACCGGTGCCGATTTGGGTCTACGCTGCGGATTCCCTACACTAGACCGGTTGCCTGTGCACCTCAGGTGTCCGGGACACAACTGAATAGTCTCCGGTGCCGGCGAAAAGCCAAGGGCATCGGCGGCGAGAACCTTCAGAAACAACTATCCACTTCGTGGAAGGCCCACCGCAGGTCGCCGGGATTTTTCCGGCCACCGGCGCTGTATGGGAACCGCTACGAGAAAGGTTGACGGTCACCCATGACCATGACTGACCCGATCGCAGACTTCTTGACGCGTCTGCGTAACGCCAACTCGGCGTACCACGACGAGGTGACACTGCCCTCGTCGAAGATCAAGGTGAACATCGCCGAGATCCTCAAGCGCGAGGGCTACATCACCGACTACCGCACCGAAGACGCGGAGGTCGGGAAGAACCTCGTCGTCTCCCTGAAGTACGGCCCGAGTCGCGAGCGCTCCATCGCCGGTCTGCGCCGCGTCTCCAAGCCCGGCCTCCGGGTCTATGCAAAGTCCACCAACCTGCCCAAGGTTCTGGGCGGCCTCGGCGTGGCCATCATCTCCACGTCGTCGGGCCTGCTCACCGATCGCCAGGCAGCCAACCAGGGCGTGGGCGGCGAAGTCCTCGCCTACGTCTGGTAGGGGAGGTAGCAACACATGTCGCGTATCGGAAAGAACCCCATCGAGATCCCCGCGGGCGTGGACGTCACCATCGACGGCCAGAACGTCACCGTGAAGGGCCCCAAGGGTGAGCTCTCGCTCACCGTCTCCGAGCCCATCTCGGTCGCCAAGGAGGACAACTCCATCGTCGTGACCCGCCCCAACGACGAGCGTCGCAGCCGCGCGCTGCACGGCCTGAGCCGTTCGCTCGTGAACAACCTCGTCGTGGGCGTCACGCAGGGCTACACCAAGAAGATGGAGATCTTCGGTGTCGGTTACCGCGTGCAGGCCAAGGGCAGCGACCTCGAGTTCGCGCTCGGTTACAGCCATCCCGTGCCGATCGAGGCCCCGGCGGGCATCACGTTCGCCGTGGAGTCCCCGACGAAGTTCTCGGTCTCGGGTATCGACAAGCAGCAAGTCGGCGAGATCTCGGCGGTCATCCGCCGCCTGCGTCGTCCGGACCCCTACAAGGGCAAGGGCATTCGCTACGAGGGTGAGCAGATCCGTCGCAAGGTCGGAAAGACGGGTAAGTAAGCCATGAGTGATTCAGCTACCAAGACAGTGCGCAAGCCGATCGGCAAGGACGTCTCGACGCGTCGTCGCAAGGCGACCGGCAACCGTCACTTCCGCCTCCGCAAGAAGGTCAGCGGAACCCCGGCCCGTCCGCGTCTCGCGGTCAAGCGCAGCTCGCGCCACATCCACGTCCAGTTGATCGACGACCTGGCCGGCAAGACGCTGGCCGCGGCATCGACGATCGAGGCCGATGTGCGTGCGGCCGGCGGCGACAAGTCCGCGCAGGCCCGCAAGGTCGGCGAGCTCATCGCCGCCCGCGCCAAGGCTGCCGGCGTCGACGCCGTCGTGTTCGACCGTGGTGGCAAGGACTACCACGGCCGGATCGCCGCGCTCGCCGACGCCGCCCGCGAGGGAGGCCTGAGCTTCTGATGACCATCTCGAACAGCTACACCCACATGACCGGAGGGAACCTCTGATGCCCGGACGTCAGCGTGACGGCGGAAACGGACCCGCCGGTAACGACAACAACCAGAACAACCAGGGCGGCGGCAACGACCGTCGCGGCGGTGGCCGCGGCGACCGCCGCGATCGTGGCGGCCGCGACCAGGACCGCAACCAGCTCGAGCGCGTGGTGACCATCAACCGCGTCTCGAAGGTGGTCAAGGGTGGACGTCGTTTCTCGTTCACCGCTCTCGTGGTCGTCGGCGACGGCCAGGGCATGGTCGGCGTCGGCTACGGCAAGGCCAAGGAAGTCCCGGCCGCGATCCAGAAGGGTGTCGAGGAAGCTCGCAAGAACTTCTTCCGCGTGCCCCTGATCGCCGGCACCGTGACCCACCCGGTCCAGGGTGAGGCCGCCGCCGGTGTCGTCATGCTCCGCCCGGCCAGCCCCGGTACCGGTGTGATCGCCGGTGGCGCGGTGCGTGCCGTGCTCGAGTGCGCGGGCGTCCACGACGTCCTCGCCAAGAGCCTCGGCTCGGACAACGCCATCAACGTCGTGCACGCCACCGTCGCGGCACTCAAGATGCTGCAGCGTCCCGAAGAGGTCGCGGCCCGCCGCGGTCTGCCGATCGAGGACGTCGCTCCGGCCGGTATGCTCCGCGCTCGCGCAGGACAGGGGGTCTGATCATGGCTCAGCTGAAGATCACTCAGGTCAAGGGCACCATCGGTACCAAGAGCAACCAGCGTGACAGCCTGCGGACCCTCGGACTCAAGGGCATCCGCCAGACCGTCACCCGCGAGGACACGCCGATCAACCGCGGCCTCATCAACGCGGTTCGTCACCTCGTGACAGTCGAAGAGGTTCAAGCATGACCATCAAACTCCATCACCTTCGCCCCGCTCCGGGGTCGAAGACCGACAAGACCCGCGTGGGTCGCGGTGAGGGGTCCAAGGGTAAGACCGCCGGTCGCGGCACCAAGGGCACCAAGGCACGCAAGAACGTGCCCGCCGGCTTCGAGGGTGGCCAGATGCCGATCCACATGCGGCTGCCGAAGCTCAAGGGCTTCACCAACCGCAACCGGATCGAGTACCAGGTCGTCAACGTCGGCGACATCGCCCGCCTGTTCCCGCAGGGCGGCACCATCGGCGTCGACGAGCTCGTCGCGGCCGGGGCCGTTCGCAAGAACAAGCTGGTGAAGGTTCTCGGCGACGGTGACCTGTCGGTCAAGGTCGACATCACCGCCGACAAGTTCACCGCCTCCGCCAAGGAGAAGATCGCCGCTGCCGGTGGCAGCGTCACCGAACTCTGACGGACACACACCGCGGTCGGGCGGCAGCATCGCTGCCGCCCGACCGGGGCGTTTCGGTGTGACTGTTAGAGTCTCAGAGGTTGTCCTGCCGGACACGCCCAAGACTGCCGCATCCCGAAAGATCATCGTCGATTGCCGAGCACACGGGGGTCGGGTCGCACCGACCCGGAACGTAGACCTCGCGTGGTCGTTACTAGGAGGAGTTAGTGCTTTCCCCCCTCTTCGCGGCCATTCGGACGCCGGATCTGAGGAAGAAGATCCTCTTCGTTCTCGGCATCATCATCCTGTATCGGCTGGGAGCGACCGTCCCGTCGCCGGGTGTCGACTACCAGGCCGTGCAGGCGTGTCTCGACGAGGTCTCGTCCGGTGAGTCGAGCTCGGTCTACTCCCTGATCAACCTGTTCTCCGGCGGCGCGCTGCTGCAGCTGTCGGTGTTCGCGATCGGCATCATGCCGTACATCACGGCGGCCATCATCGTGCAGCTGCTGACCGTGGTCATCCCGCGCTTCGAGCAACTCCGCAAGGAGGGCCAGGCCGGCCAGGCCAAGATGACGCAGTACACGCGCTACCTGGCCGTGGCCCTCGCACTCCTGCAGTCGACGGGCATCGTGGCCCTCGCCGATCGTGGCCAGCTCCTTCCGCAGTCCTGTGCGCAGAGCGGCGAAGTCCTCAACGACCAGAGCATCTTCGGTCTGTCGATCATCGTGCTCGTCATGACCGCCGGCGCCTGTGTCGTCATGTGGTTCGGTGAGCTCATCACCGAGCGCGGCATCGGCAACGGCATGTCGCTGCTGATCTTCGCCGGTATCGCCGCGCGTATCCCCGCCGAAGGTCGCACCATTCTCAACAGCCGCGGCGGACTCGTCTTCGCCCTGGTCTGTGTCGCCGCGCTGATCATCGTCGCCGGCGTAGTGTTCATCGAGCAGGGTCAGCGCCGCATCCCGGTGCAGTACGCCAAGCGCATGGTGGGCCGCAAGATGTACGGCGGGTCGTCGACCTACCTGCCGCTGAAGGTCAACCAGGCCGGCGTGATCCCGGTGATCTTCGCCTCGTCGCTGCTGTATCTGCCGCAGCTGATCGTCGAACTCACGCGCAATCCCGATGGGACGCAGTCGACCTGGCAGGAATACGTCACCAGGTACCTGACCGATCCGAGCAACGGCGTCTACATCGCCGTCTACTTCCTGATGATCATCTTCTTCACGTACTTCTACGTGGCGGTGACGTTCAATCCGGAGGAGCGCGCCGACGAGATGAAGAAGTACGGTGGATTCATCCCGGGCATCCGTCCGGGAGCGCCCACGGCCGAATACCTCGGGTATGTGCTCAGTCGCATCACGCTGCCGGGCTCGATCTACCTCGGTATCATCGCGGTACTCCCGAACCTGTTCCTCGAGATCGGTAACAGCGGCAACGTCCAGAACCTGCCGTTCGGTGGTACGGCCGTACTGATCATGGTCGGCGTGGGTCTGGACACGATGAAGCAGATCAACAGTCAGTTGATGCAACGCAAGTACGAAGGATTCTTGAAGTGAGACTTGTCATTCTCGGCCCGCCCGGAGCAGGTAAAGGCACCCAGGCGGAGCTTTTGAGCGAAGCACTCGGGATCCCCCACATCTCGACCGGTGACCTCTTCCGCGCCAACATCTCCCAGGGCACCGCCGTGGGTGTGGAGGCCAAGAAGTACCTCGACGCCGGCAACCTCGTCCCGTCCGAGATCACGGTGGACATGGTCCGCGCCCGCGTCGGCGAGCCGGATGCGTCGAAGGGTTTCATCCTCGACGGTTTCCCGCGCTCGACCGAGCAGGCCGACGCGCTGAACGACATCCTGGCGAATCTCGACGCCTCGCTCGACGCCGTGCTCTCGTTCGTCGTCGACACCGACGTCGTCGTGGAGCGCATGCTGGCGCGTGGCCGCGCCGACGACACCGAAGAGGTCATCCGCAACCGGATGGACGTCTACACCCGGGAGACCGCGCCGCTGCTCGCGTACTACGGCGACCAGGTCAAGACGATCGACGCGGTCGGTGACATCCAGGGCGTCCACCAGCGCGTCCTGAGCGCGCTCGGCGCCGGCGTCTCCTGACCCCGCTGCGTTCTGACCGCACAGTCTCCGACAACCGAGGAATCGCTGTAGGGCATGGGTTTTCGTAAGCGCAAGCGCGTCGTCCCCTTCCGCAGTGCGGGCGAGCTCGATGCCATGGCCGCGGCGGGCGCGGTTGTCGGGGCCGCGCTCGTCGCGGTGCGCGATGCGGCGAAGCCGGGGGTCAGCACCCTCGATCTCGACGAGGTCGCCGAATCCGTGATCCGGGGGGCCGGGGCGGTGCCCTCGTTCAAGGGCTACCACGGCTTTCCCGGATCCATCTGCAGCTCGGTGAACGACGTCGTCGTCCACGGCATCCCGTCCGCGGACGTCGTTCTCGCCGACGGCGATCTGGTGTCGATCGATTGCGGCGCCATCCTCGACGGCTGGCACGGGGACTCGGCCTGGACCTTCGGGGTCGGGGAACTGTCCACCGCCGACGAGGAACTCTCCGAGGCGACGCGGTTGTCGATGGAGGCGGGGATCGCGGCCATGGTCGACGGCGCTCGCCTCACCGACATCTCCCACGCCATCGAACTCGGTACGCGCGCCGCGGAGAAGAAGTTCGGCCGGCCCTTCGGCATCGTCGACGGTTACGGCGGACACGGCATCGGCCGCGAGATGCACATGGAACCGTTCCTGGCGAACGAGGGTGAACCCGGCAAGGGGCCGACGCTCGTGATCGGCTCCACCCTGGCCATCGAGCCGATGCTGACGCTGGGCACCACGGACACCACCGTCCTCGACGACGATTGGACAGTCGTCACCGACGACGGGTCGCGTTCCGCCCATTGGGAACATACCGTCGCGGTGACCGCCGACGGGCCGCGGATCCTCACGCCGCGCCCCACCGGAGCCTGACCGACCGGTAACCGCCTCGGGTGACGGCCGGTCAGGCGGGTTCCTACGCGGGACAGGTCACATCTTCGTCAGGCATGGCGCCATCGACCAGGTAGTCGGTGACGACGTCCTGTGCGCACGCGTTCGTGCCCAGTACGAAGACGCCGTGCCCGCTACCGTCGACGCTGAGGAGCCGCGAGCGGTCACCGAGCTTCTCGTTGTTCCGCTCGCCGTTGACATGTGGAGTCACGGGGTCGCGCTGATGTTGTGTAACAAGCACGTTGGTCGGCCCCTCGGCCTCGACGGCGATCGGTTGCGTGGCCGGGTCCGTCTGCCAGAAGGCGCACGGCATGATGCTGGCTGCCGCAGCACCGAACAGCGGATAGGTCTGCCGGTCTTCGTCGATGGCGCGCTCGTAAGTCTCGGGATCACTCGGCCATTCGACGTCGTTGCACATCACCGCGAGAAACACCGACCAGCTGTTGTCCGCGTCCGCGACGCCCGCGCGGATGGCCAACGGAGTGTCGCTGGGTGTCCCGTCCCGCATGGCGGTCCACTGCTGTGCTGTCGCGTCGTACGACGCCGGATTGTAGAGCGCGACGAACGTGGCCGGCCGGAACAGGCGACCGTCGACCCCGTCCACCGGACTGCGATCGAGTTTGTCCGCGATGGCGAAGTACTTTTCGCGCACCTCCTGCGGGGTGTTGCCGAGGCCGTATCGGTCGTGGCGTGCTGCCGCCCACTTCGCGAAGTCCGGGAACGTGTCCTTCATTCCTCGTGCGTATCGACGCATGCCCTCATGGTCCAGGTGAGTGTCACCGATGTTGCTGCCCAACACGATTCGGTCGGTCGCAGTCGGGAACATCGATGCGTACGCGGCACCGAGTGCGGTGCCGTAGGAGTACCCCAGGAAGTTGCCCTTCTCCTCTCCGAGCGCGGCGCGGATACGGTCGAGGTCACGCGCCATGTTCGCCGTCGTCATGTGCCGCATCCTGCTCGTCGTCGTTGGCGGCGCAACGGTTCGCCACCACCTCTGCCGTTTTCGCCTGTTCGTCGAATGCCGCGGCGTCGTATGCGTACGGAGGTACGGCCCCGTAGTACTCGAGGCCGGGCGTGAAACCGCAACTGATCGGCGTGAATGGCCGATTCCCCGTATGTCGGTGCCGATGAGGTCGTAGGTGTCTAGGAGTTCGGTCGAAAGACCACGCTGCTTGAGGAAGATCGGTTGAGCCAGTCCGCTGCCGCCGGGGCCCCCGGGATTCAGCATGAGCGACTCCCGACGTCCTTCCGAATTGTCCGATGGCAGACGAGAAATGGTGAGGTCGATCTGTTCACCCTCTGGATCGCCGTAGTCGAGAGGTACCTGCACTGTGGCGCAATGTAGCTGCGGCGGTCCGGCATCGGGACTCTGGACGCCGTCTGGGCACAAGGACCATCGAGCTCTGTCTGGCTCGCGGGTTGCGCGCGTTCGTGGGGTGGAGCCGGGGTGGACGTCACCGAGCAACCGGCGAAGAGAAGACCGGTCACCGCGAACGAGGACAAGAGACTTGTTCTCATTCTGTAGGTTTCCTTTCCATTGGCCGGGTCAGGACCCGACCGTGTCGAGCAGCCAGTGGTGGTGGAGACGGAGCGCGCGCTCGAGGCTGCCTGCCGCGGCGCCGATGCCGAGAGGCACGTTGAGCCACAGCGGCAGACCGACCGGGGATGTGAACACCCATATGGAGTCCGCGATCGGGGGGAATCTGCGAGATGAGTTCGGCGACCTGCAGGACGAGGAGTGCGACGCCGATGAGCAGCAAGACCACCGAGAAGGTCGCGATCAGTCGGCTAGTGAGTGGGTGGTTCTGCGCCAGTCGAACGCGACGCCCCTCTGCCGAAGCGGGGTCTGGGGTCAGTTGCCGTTCCCGGCCGTTGTCGGCGACGTAGTGGCATCGTTTGATTCCGGCTCCGCTCATCGACACGTGGATCGTGCCGCCGTCGATGGGAACAGAACCGCATTAGTTGCAGGTCTCAGCCCCTGCTTCCTGAGGTGCGAGGAGCGATAGCGACGAGCCTCGGAGGGGCCTCTTGTGTTGTAGCGCCGTCAGTTACGTGCGAGGAATTCGGTGAGGAACGCGTCGACGACGGAGGGCTTGGGTCGGGGTGGTCGGACGTCGATGACGTGGCTGACCGTCGACCATGAGCGGCGCGCGTCGGCGTGGGTGTGGCCGTCTGGGCGCGTCTGACCGCCGGGCCGGGTTGGTGGTCCGTGGATTTCGTCGCGCACGGTGTTCAGGTGTTCGGCGAACCGCCGGGGTATGTCGGGTCGGCGGTTGAGGCGCTCGGGGTTTGGCGGTGCACCGGGTTCGGCATTCAATCGCCACAGGCAGCGGCCTTCGTCGGGTCCGTCGCGGACTACCCGGGTGGTGTACTGGCCGGGTGCCTCGCCAACCATCCGGTTATGACGGGGACAGGCCGGGGCGAGGTCGTCGATGTCGGTGAGACCGCCCTTGGCCCAGTCCTTCTGGGCGTGATGCATGTCGACGTGGGTGGCGGGCTGATCGCAACCGGGTGCCGAGCACACTTCCCCGTCAGGGCGGGCGAAGGAGACGAGGCGTTGTTCGCGGGTGGCCAGGCGTTTGCCCCGCCCGAAGTACAGCGGCACAGTCGTGGCGTCTTTGAAGATCGCCAACCACGGCTGGACGTCACCGGCCATCGTGATGACGTCCTTGATGGGGAGCAGGGTGCCGGTGGCGGTGGTCGCGAGTCCGGCTTCGCGGATCAGGTCGGATAGGTCGGCTTTGATGATCAG
This sequence comes from Gordonia sp. ALPHA1B1, assembly GCF_005502615.1. Classification (NCBI taxonomy): domain Bacteria; kingdom Bacillati; phylum Actinomycetota; class Actinomycetes; order Mycobacteriales; family Gordoniaceae; genus Gordonia; species Gordonia sp. ALPHA1B1. The sequence goes on from NZ_SCOC01000011.1 coordinate 142,090, forward strand.
TTGCACGGGCAGGCCGCGGTGCGAGGTTCCCAATGTTCCGTCGGCGAACCCGGCGGCCAGTGCGGCGTCGAGCGCGTCGTGATTCGTTTGTGCGAGGGTGCGGCCGTCGCGGTCGGCTGCGGCGGCCAGGGCGTCGGGGTCGGCGGCACCGGCCGGCCCGCTGGGCGAGTGGGGGTCGTCGGGGTTGTTGAGTCCGGGTTTGCCCCACACGGCGAACATCATGGTGAGCCGGGCGACCAGTGCGGGAGTGACGGTGCCGGAGATCTTGGCGGTGCCGTCGGCGCGTTGCCTGCCGATCCACAGGCCGCGGCGTCGTTTCTGGTCGGTGTCGTCGGTCAGTGTGCCGTCGGGGTCGAGGTGGGCGAGCAGCCGCGCGCCGAGTTGGGTGATCTCGGCGGGGGTGTGGGCTTCGGCGATCTCGGCCATCTGCCGTTCGGCGGCGACCTTGATGTCGTGGTCGATGGTGCCGGGGATGCGGTCGAGGACGTCGAGGGTGGCCTGCACGTGCGCGGTGCCGACCGCGCCTTGTGCGAACGCTTCGGCGAGGCAGGGGTATTCGGGTGGGAGGACCTCGCCGCCGAGGCTGGTGCGGTGGGCGGTGGCGTCCATCTGCTTGCGACGCCGCATCGGGTTCGAGACTCGTAGCCGGTGGGTCATGAATTGCATGAGTGTTCGGCACCCGGCTTTTCGGGGCAGGTCGCGGGCCTCGACCTGATCGATCTGCCGATCACCGGCAACAATCAACCGTGCGATGGCGCGTTCGGTTTCCGCGGCCACGTCGGCGAGTTCGGCATCGGTACACGGCGACAGATCCACGGTCTGCAACTTGTCCAGGGTGCGATGCAGATCGGCAACCAATTCGACCGCACGAGGGGTCGGCGCGTCGGTGCCGACGTCTCGTTGGGAATCAAACACGACCTCACCCCCCCGTGGTGAATCGAATGTGAGTTCCACACTACCGGCTATTCGGTTGGTGTGCAACGTGTTTCGTTATCTCGTGGGTGGCGAACGGTTGTCGGTGGGGGATGGTAAGGCGGTTCGCGCGACAGCGCGGAGTGCATCATCTCAGCGGTTTGGTAGGCCGCGAGCACTAATCCCATGGCGTGCGGCATCCGTCACCGATACCGTCGGCGAGATGGCCCGCACCCAAGAGATCCTCGCTACGCCACGCGGACGATTCCTCTGCGCGAACATGGCATTCCGTTACGCCACGGGTGACCGGGTCGATCAGTATCGGAGACCTCGGACATCTGCAGACGTTCAGGCCGCGATTCGGAGCGTCGACGTTGAAGGTCTCGTGGCGGCGGATGAATCGGAGCTCCTGGGTGCACTCGGGTACGCGGTGGACTTCGCTCGGTACTGGCAGCCTCCCGACGAGGAGGACATCCGCTATGCCGCACCTGAAATCGTTGCGCTCCTCGAGCCGGTAGCGGGGGTGTTGCTCCGCCATCCGGTCTGTGCATGGTGGGACGACCCGGTCGATCTCGCATTCCAGCGCGTGATCGCCTACCCGTTCGGAAGCGAGGCGCTCCCGGAGTCCGCCCTGCCATACCGGAGCGAGCGCGTGCGGTGGGATGAGTGGCGGGCCCACGTCGAAGCCGGCGAGGCGCGCTCGCGTCGGGAGTTCGAGCGCAATCCTCACCGCGCGTTCAGTGACGAGTGGTGGTCGACGCCGTAAGCCGCGGGGACGGTGCAGACGACGCGTGCCCGCCCGGGCCTCGGCGCGTTGCAGCTCGTCGCCGAGGAAGACACCTCGATCGGAGAGGAGGCCCGAGTCTGGACGGTGTCCGTCGGCGAACCCGCGCGGGTATACGAAGTCGCGGCACCCGCGGACTGGGCTCGGCTGGTCGACCGCTACCCACTCGAGGTGACCGCGTCGAGGAGATGGGACTGGTACAACACCACCGGACGGCATCGCCGCTGGTTCGTGCCCGACTGGCAAGCCGTCGCCGCCGACCTCGATGCCGTCCACGTGAGCGTCAACGGTTATCTGACGAGTGCGGGGATCGAGATCCCACTCCCGGAGCGGGACGGGGCCACGGTGCCCCCCGGATGGGGCCCGGACGTGACGTGGTGGCTCGACCCCGGTTCCATCCGCATCGACGATGTGCCCGTTTGTGGCGTCGTGACGACGAATGGTGGGTTCCAACGCTGGCGGGTGACCGATCAACCAGATGACCGTGTGCGGCCGGTCGTGTCGTCGTACCGTTGACCATGCATTCCGACGTCTCCTGGCTCACCGTCGTGCGGCGGCTTCCGTTCACTGTCGCCCTCGCGGCGGCCCTGCTGATCGTCGGCGCGACGACCGGATCGCTGTGGGGTAGGGCGAACGACAAGTCGTGGTATCACGAGGTGGCGTTCGGGCTTCCGGCGCTCCGAGAGGGCAAGTGGTGGACGCCGGTCAGCTCCGCGTTCGTCGAACCCGGGCCCTGGCTGTACCTGCTGGCGCTGGTGGCGGTCGTCGTCGGAATGGGTTGGGCCGAGTGGCAATTGGGCACCGTGAAGGCTGTTCTGGTCGGTGTGGGCGGCCACCTGATCGCATCCCTGCTGACGGTGTTGCTGCTGTGGTTGCTGTCCTCCGAGGTGACGTCGTGGCGGTGGGCGGAACAACTCGCCGAGTCGCGCGCCACCGGGGTGGGGGCGTTGGTGGTCTCGGCGGTCGCGGTGGCCTCGGCGACCGTGCGTTCGCCCTGGCGGCTACGTGTCCGGGTCCTGTTGGGGGCGGTCGTCTCGGTGGCCTTCTTGTTCGAGGGGACCCTCGCCTCGGTCGAGTACGTTCTCGCCGCGATCATCATGCTGATCGTGGGGGAGAAGTTCTTCGCCACCAACGAACATGGCTGGGTGCCGCGTACCCGGCGTGAGGTCCGCATGCTGGGTTGCGCTGCCCTGCTGGTCATCGCGGGTGCGAACCTCCTGGTGTTCCTGTTCCCGGGCAGCGGGCCGCTCGGGCCGACCGACGCCGGGGACGACTCGGTGTTCACGATGCTCATCGGCCTCGTCGTCAACGTGCTCATCGCCGATCAACTGCGGCGGGGTAAGCGGTGGGCGTGGTGGGTGGCCGTCGTCCTCGGTGCACTCAACGTCATCGCGACCCTCCTGGCGGTGATCCTGGTGGTCTTCACCGACGTGTCGTCCGAGGGCGCCGTGACGCTCGGAACCACGTTGCTCTGGGTGCTGGTCCTGGCCATCCTGATCCCCGGCCGGTTCGCGTTCGCGGTGCCGTGGCGCGTGCGTCAGGTCGGTGCGTCCGGTTCGGACGACGATCCGGTCGGCCGCGTCAAGGAACTGCTGCGGGTGCACGGCGGCGGCACGATGTCGTGGATGACGACCTGGCCGGGCAACAGCTACCAGTTCACCGGCGCTGCGGGCGATCTCGACGACCAGTCCGTCGTGACCTACCGAAAGCACGTCGGGACCATGGTGGCCCTGGCCGACCCGGTGTGCGCACCCGAGCGGTTGGCCGACGCCGTCGACGCCTTCGTCGACCTCGCGGAGAGCGCCGGCGCGACTCCGTGCTGGTTCTCGATCGGCTCGGCGACCTCGGAGATCGTCACCGGACGCGGATGGCTCAGTGTGCAGATCGCCGAGGACACGATCGTCGACCTGCCGGGTCTGGAGTTCAAGGGCAAGCCTTGGCAGCACGTGCGATCGGCGATGAACAAGGCCACCAAGCAGGACATCTCGATGCGGATGGTCTCGCTGGCCGACGAGTCGTTCGCCGTCAAGACCCAGGTGCGCGCGATCTCGGAGGAGTGGGTGGGGGACAAGGGCCTTCCCGAGATGGGGTTCACCCTGGGCAGTGTCGAGGAGGCGATGGACCCCGCGGTCCGGGTGGCACTCGCGGTGGATCCGACGGGCAACGTGCACGGCGTGCTCTCGTGGCTACCGGTGTACGCGCCGGGTGGCGACGTCGCGGGATGGACGCTCGACATCATGCGACGCCGTACGGACGGGTTCGGGCCGGTCGTCGAGTATCTCATCGCCTCGTCGGCAGTCGCCTTCAAAGACGAGGGTGCGCAGTTCATCTCGCTGTCCGGAGCGCCGCTGGCGCGAACGGGCGACTTCGACGCCGAGCCGCTCGACAAACTGCTCGACACGCTGGGCGCCGCGCTCGAGCCCTATTACGGATTCCGCTCGCTGCACACCTTCAAGAAGAAGTTCAATCCCCGCTACGAGCCCGTCTACCTGGCGTTCCGCGACGAATCCGACCTGCCGCGTATCGGTGTGGCCATCTCCAGGGCGTACCTGCCGGATGCCACTACCGGTCAGCTGGTCCGGCTGGCGGCGTCACGAGGGGACTGACCCGCCCGCCCCGGCTGTGAAGGCATCGTTCACGGGAATCGCCGCCTGAGTTCACCATCCGGTCGTCTCCTACGGCGAGACTTCGCCAGTGTCATCGGTCGACGAACATGTGCTGCCCGCAACGGGGCGGCGTCCCTGGCGAAGCCATGGGCTGTTCCTCCTGCTCGTCGTGCCGAACCTCGTCCTCCTCGGCGTGTTCACGTATCGACCGCTCGTCGAGAACATCCGGATGTCGTTCTACGACTGGAACATCGCCGAGGCGGGAGCGACGTTCGTCGGGATCGACAACTACCTCGAATGGTTCACCCGTGCCGATACCCGGGTGATCGTCGCCAACACCGTCATCTTCACGGTCGCCGCTGTCGTCGGCAGCATGGTCATCGGCCTGGCGCTCGCACTGTTGCTCGACCGTAAACTGCGCGGCCGAAATCTGGTGCGATCGGCAGCTTTTGCTCCGTTCGTGCTGTCCGGGGCGGCGGTCGGCATCGCTTTTCAGTTCGTCTTCGACCCCAGTTTCGGCCTCGTCAACGACGTGATGGTGCGCCTCGGACTGGGCTCTGCACCTGACTTCTACCAGCAGCCGTCGTGGGCACTGTTCATGATCACGGTGACCTACATCTGGAAGAACCTCGGCTACGCCTTCGTCATCTATCTGGCTGCGCTGCAGGGTAAACGGACCGACCTGGACGAAGCGGCCGCGATCGACGGAGCCGGCTGGTGGACCTACTTTCGCAAGGTGCTGTTGCCGCAACTGCGGCCCACGACCTTCTTCCTGTCGATCACCGTGCTGCTCAACTCGTTACAGGTGTTCGACATCATCAACGTGATGACCCGGGGCGGCCCGTTGGGCAATGGCACCACCACGATGGTCTACCAGGTCTACGAAGAGAGTTTCGTCAACTTCCGTGCCGGCTACGGCGCCACCGTCGCGACCGTCATGTTCGTCGTCCTGCTGGCCATCACGGTGATCCAGGTGCGCATGATGGACAGGGGAGCGCGATGAGGCCCGTCACCACGAGTCCGGCGTCCAGACGGGTTGCCGAGCCGGGCCACACAGAGGAGTCCGGACGTCCGCCGGCGGGTCCCGGGCAGAAGCGACGGCGCCCCGGCGGTGAGGCGATGACGCCGGCCACCCGCCGACGACTGGCGGATGCGTGCGGGTACGCGGCGATGACGGTCGTGCTGGTGATCATTGCGCTGCCCCTGGTGTGGATCCTGTTGGCGTCGTTCAAGGATCGCACCGAGATCTACGTGCAACCGGCCGTGTGGTGGCCGTCGACGTGGCGTCCCGAGAACTACGTCGAGGCCACGACGTCGGTACCGTTCTGGGACTACCTGCGCAACTCGGTCATCGTGACCTCGATCCTCGGCGTGGCGAAATTCCTGCTGGGCGTGCTGAGCGCGTACGGGCTGGTGTTCCTGCGCTTCCCGGGCAAGAACATCGTGTTCGTCGTCATCATCGCCGCGCTCATGGTGCCCAACCAGATCACCGTCGTCACCAACTACGCCCTGGTGGCCCAACTGGGACTGCGGAACACCTTCATCGGCATCATCCTGCCGCTCGCCGGTGTCGCATTCGGGACCTTCCTGATGCGCAATCACTTCCTGTCCATCCCACCCGAGATCATCGAGGCGGCGCGGATGGACGGGGCGGGTCACTTCCGCCTGCTCACCAGAGTGGTGCTGCCGCTGTCGATCCCGACGATGGTCGCCTTCGCGACGATCACCCTCGTCAACGAGTGGAACGAGTACCTGTGGCCGTTCCTGATGGCCGACGACGCCTCGGTCGCCACGCTACCCGTGGGATTGACCCTCCTGCAGAACAGCGACGGTCTCACCAACTGGGGCCCGGTCATGGCGGCAACCGTGCTCGCGATGCTGCCGATGCTCGTCCTCTTCCTGGCCCTGCAACGGCACATGATCAAGGGTCTGACCTCCGGGGCCGTCAAGGGCTGACCGGCCGGCACCCCACAAGCCAGAACACCAGGCACGAGAACGCCCAGCACGAGAACCACCATGCACGAGAACGACTCACACACAGACGATCGAAGGAGACGACAGATGATGAACATGTCCCGGCGCGGGTTCCTCGCCGCGTCCGCGACGGCCGCGGCCGGTGCTCTGGTGGCCGCATGCGCCGGAACCTCGGGTGACGGCGGTTCGTCGTCGGGCGACGCCTCGAAGCTGAGCTTCTGGTCGAACCACCCCGGCAAGTCGGTCGAGGTCGAACGAGAACTCATCTCGCGCTTCGAGGCGGCCAACCCGGGTATCACCGTCCAGTTGGTCGACGCCGGCAAGAACTACGAGGAGGCGGCCCAGAAGTTCAACGCCGCGCTGTCCGGCGGCGCCGTGCCCGACATCATGATCCTGTCCGACGTCTGGTGGTTCAACTTCGCGCTCATCGGCGCGATCAGCCCCCTCGACGACCTCTTCGGCCGTGCGAACGTGAACACCGCCGACTACGTCGATTCGCTTGTCGGCGACTACAAGTGGAACAACCAGACGTGGGCGTTGCCGTACGCGCGGTCGACTCCGCTGTTCTACTACAACAAAGACGTGTGGCGCCGGGCCGGCCTGCCCGACCGCGGCCCGCAGACCTGGGACGAGTTCGACGACTGGGGCCCGCGGATCCAGACCGTGGTCGGCGGCGACAAGCGCGCGCACGGCTGGGGCAACGCGACCGACTACCTCGGATGGACCTTCCAGGGGCCGACCTGGACATTCGGCGGCGCCTACTCGAACGACTGGGAGCTGAAGTTCACCGACCCGAAGACCGTTGCGGCCGCGCAATATCTGAGCGACTCGATCAACACGAAGCGGTACGCGAAGATCTCGAACGACATCGCGGGCGACTTCAGCGCCGGCATCATCGCCTCGACCATCGCCTCGACCGGCGACCTGTCGGGCATCACGGAGAACGCCGCCTTCGACTTCGGTACGGCCTTCCTGCCCGCGCCGCAGGGGGTTTCGGGTTGCCCGACGGGTGGTGCCGGTCTCGCGGTCCCGGCCAAACTGTCCGACGACCGCAAGGTCAACGCGCTGAAGTTCATCGAGTTCATCACCAACACCGAGAACACCGCCTACTTCGCGCAGAATGTCGGCTACATGCCGGTGCGGAAATCCGCGCAGGACGACCCGTCGATGGTCGCGTTCCTGGAGAAGAACCCGAACTTCGCCACCGCCATCGAGCAGCTTCCCCGGACACAACCGCAGAACAACGCGCGGGTCTTCGTCCCCGGCGGCGACAAGATCATCGGCACCGGTTACGAGCGCATCGGCCTGCAGAACGCCGATGTCGCCGCGACCCTCGCCGACACCCAGCGCCAGATCGCGCAGATCTACGAGGCGCAGATCGCGCCGAAGCTCCCGTCATGACGGGCGACGTGGCGGGGCCGGTCGTGGGCCGGCGACGAGGGGGCCGGTCGTGGCGTCAGTGACCTTCGACGGCGCGACCCGGCGCTTCGCCGACGGCCAGAAACCCGCCGTCGACTCGCTCGACCTGGCCGTCGACGACGGCGAGTTCATGGTGCTCGTGGGACCGTCGGGATGCGGCAAGTCCACGAGCCTGCGGATGGTCGCGGGTCTGGAGTCGGTCGAATCCGGTGCGATCCTGATCGACGACGTCGACGTCGTCGGGATGGCGCCGAAGGCCAGGGACGTGGCGATGGTCTTCCAGAACTACGCCCTGTACCCGAACATGACGGTCGCCGACAACATGGGCTTCGCGCTCCGCAATGCCGGGATGAGCAAGTCCGACACCGCGGCCCGGGTCGGTGAGGTGGCCGAGATGCTCGAGCTCACCCCGCTTCTCGGTCGCAAGCCGGCGAAGCTGTCCGGCGGGCAACGGCAGCGGGTGGCGATGGGGCGGGCGATCGTGCGGCGTCCCAAGGTCTTCTGCATGGATGAGCCGCTGTCGAACCTCGACGCCAAGTTGCGGGTGAGCACGCGTGCCCAGATCGCGGCCATGCAGCGGGAACTCGGCATCACGACGCTCTATGTGACCCACGACCAGGTCGAGGCGATGACCATGGGGCACCGGGTCGCGGTACTCGACCACGGTGTGCTGCAACAGGTCGGGAGTCCGCGTGAGATCTACTCGCGGCCCGCGAACCTGTTCGTGGCGTCGTTCATGGGCTCACCGCAGATGTGTCTGATCGACGCCCGGGTGGACGCGGGCATCGTACGCCTCGGTGGCGCCGAGGTCCGGGTTCCGCCGTCGGTGCTGTCGTCGGCGTCCGCGGGCGACGTCGTCGTCGGTCTGCGTGCCGAGTCGTGGCAGGTGTCGGCTGCACCGCAGGCCGGGAACCTCACTGCAACGGTCGATCTCGTCGAGGAGCTGGGGGCCGAACAGTTCGTCTACTGCAGCGCGGACGTCCGGCTGCGCGGGAGTCGCATCGTCATCCGTGTCGATCATCGCCGGACGATCGAGGTCGGTGACGTGATCGGGCTGACCCCGGAGGTCGACGAGACGTACTGGTTCGATCCGATCAGCGGGGTCGCCCTCGACGACCCGCGTCGTCACGACCTCAGCGCGGGACCGAAACCTCTTCGGTGATCGCGGCTTCGGACAGGGAGATCCGATCGGGACGGCTGTAGATCACCATCGACTCGCCGCGAGAGAAGCCGACGAGCGTGATGCCGAGGTCGTCGGCGGCGTCGGCCGCCAGTGACGACGGCGCGGAGACCGCGCACAGCATCGAGATTCCCGCCATCGCGGCTTTCTGGACGAGTTCGAAGCTCGCGCGGCCGGAGACCTGGAGGACGGTGCCCGACAGGGGTAGTCGGTCGGCGAGAACCGCCCACCCGATCACCTTGTCCACGGCGTTGTGCCGACCGACGTCCTCCCGGACGGCGAGCATGCGACCATCCGCGTCGAACAGCGCGGCGGCGTGCAGGCCACCGGTCTTGTCGAAGACGCTCTGTTCGGCGCGCAACCGGTCGGGGAGGTCCAGGACCGTCCCGGCGGCCACGGTCATGGTGTCGGCGGCGGGATCATGGACCGACGCGGTGTGGACCGCGGCGATGCTGTCCTTGCCGCAGATGCCGCATGCACTCGTGACGGGGTTGGCGCGGACCATCTCGGAACCGGGTGGCGGCACATGCGGGGCGAGCGTCGCGTCGATGACGTTGTAGGTGTTGGCGCCCTGCGCGTCGGTGCCTGCGCAGTAACGGGCCGTCGAGTAATCCGCGCCGGTGGTCACCACACCTTCGGAGACCAGGTAGCCGGCGACCAGTTCGAAGTCGTGGCCGGGAGTGCGCATGGTGACCGCGAGTGTGCGCCCGCCGACCCGGATCTCGAGCGGCTCCTCGACGGCCAGGGTGTCCGCGCGCTGCGTCGGTTCCGCATCGCGTCGGATACGGGTGACGCGGCGGCGTGCGGTGATTCGTCCCACCGGCACCACGGTAGTCCTGCGACTGTTCGTGGCTGCGGTCTCAGACGTCGAGCACCAGGGTGACCGGGCCGTCGTTGACGAGACCGACTTCCATGTGCGCCCCGAAACGGCCGGTGGCCACGGTGGCGCCGGCGGCCCGGAGCGCGTCGACCACCGCGTCGACCAGCGGTTCGGCGACGGGCCCGGGCGCGGCGGCATTCCACGACGGGCGCCGGCCCTTCGCGGTGTTGGCATAGAGCGTGAACTGGCTGATCACCAGGATCGGGGCGTCGAGGTCGGCGGCCGCGCGTTCGGGACCGTCCCCGCCGTCGAAGATCCGCAGGCGCCAGATCTTGTCGGCGAGCCGGACCGCGTGGTCGGTGGTGTCGTCGTGCGTGACACCGACGAGCGCGACGAGACCCGCGCCGCCGGGCGGGATGTCGAGCTCGCCGACGACCTCGCCGTCGACGCTCACACTCGCTCGGCTGACGCGCTGGAGCACGGCGCGCATCGGTCCTCCGATCTCCGGGTGCGGTGCACGGACGGGGTGTTCAGTCGAGCGCGAACGTGACCGTGACGGTGAAGGTGAGTTCCTGCTGGCCGGGCTCGACCGGTACGGGCGCGGCCGCCACGTCGCGTTCGAAGGTACCGGGCGAGACCGGCTGTTCCTGGCCGCTGGTGCTCTCCTTGATGGTCAGCACGTCGCCGAGTGAGTCGCCGGCGAGACCGGCGTACTGCTGCGCGCGGCCCCGGGCGTCGGTGAACGCGGCTTCGCGCGCCTTCTCGAGGAGTTCCGAGTCGTCGTCGATGGCGAAGGCGACGTTGTTGATGCGCGTGTTGTCCCCACCGGCGGTCGCGGCGGCGCTCAGCACGGTCGACGCCGTCGAGATGTCGCGGATGGTCACGCGGATGGTGTTGGTCGCGGTGTATCCGCTGATCCGGCTCGAACCGCCGGGTGCCGGACTCGAATACTGCGGGTTCACCGACACCTGCTGCGTGGCGACGTCCTTGCGCTCCACTCCGGCCGCGACGACCGCGTCGGTGACCGCGGTGACCTTGGCGCTCGTCTCGTTCAGCGCGGTCGTCACATCGGACGCGGTCGCCTCCACGCCGATGTCGGCGCGCAGGGTGTCCGGGGTGCCGCTGACCTGGCCCGACCCGACGACGGTCACCGACCGTGGCTCCCCGCCGGTGTCGCTGCCGCACCCGGCCACCACCAGGACCACGGCGGCGAGCGCCGCGAGGACCGACGTCGTCCGGAGTGCGGGGCGCCGTGTGTCGGCGCCGCGTGTTCTCGTCATCGGTCGACCGGGTCCCGCATCAGCAGCGCGAGCAGCCAGCCGACGACCGACACGACGATCGCGCCGAAGATCGCCGACCAGAAGAAATCGTCGACCTCGAGCCCCCAGTGCGTCGTGTTACGGGTGATCCATGCGGTGAGCTCCAGCATCAACGCGTTGATGACGATGTGGATCAGACCGAGCGTGAGGATGTAGAAGGGGATCGCGATGATCTGCACGATCGGCTTGATGATCGCGTTCAGAACACCGAAGATCACGGCGACCACCAGGGCGATACCGACTTTCTCGGCGGTCGTCGAACCGCCCACGAAGTCGATGCCCGGCACGATCAGCGTCGCGACCCACAACGCCACCGCGGTCAGTACGGTGCGGACAAGGAAGGCAAGCATGGCGACAGTGTGCCAGCACCCCTCGCCTCAACCATCGATCTGATCGCGACGGAACGTCATCATGGCGCGGATCGCGTCGTCCGACGGAGGGGCGTCGGGCTGGAAACGTACGGTGCCCTTCTGGACGTCGAAACCCGCGAGGAACGGCCGCCCGGCGTCGACCGCGTCGGGGCTGAACGGGTACAGCCCGATGTGCTTCTTGGTGCGCATCACCGACAGGAGCGGGCTACCGCGATACGTCAGGGCCGGCATCCCGTAGCCCTTGCCCTGCGCGGTGCCGGGGACCGTGTCGCGGGAGACGTCATAGATCCGGGAGATGACCGCGCGGTCGTCCGGGTCGAGCCCGTCGAGATAGTCGTCGACCGTCCCCATCCGCTTGGACCTCCTTGCGACGCCGCGCACGCATTTGGCCTGGCCTGCCTGTTCGCGTAGCATGGACCGTCGGTGCGCATCGCGCGCCGGGCCTCGGCGTGTCAGCACGTGGGTCCGGTCGGCGCACACCGGGTGCAGGTCCTCGCGGACCGGTGCCCACACCCTAACGGACAAACACTGATTCAACCCGGCCAATGGGCCGCGACGTCGCCCGGATGTCGTGGTCACGGCCAGGATCGCGGAGGACATGGCGAAGAAAGACGGGGCCATCGAGGTCGAGGGTCGAGTGATCGAACCCCTGCCCAATGCGATGTTTCGTATTGAGCTGGAGAACGGACACAAGGTTCTCGCCCACATCAGCGGCAAGATGCGGCAGCACTACATCCGCATCCTGCCCGAGGACCGGGTCGTCGTGGAACTCTCGCCCTACGACCTGGCTCGTGGGCGAATCGTGTACCGCTACAAGTAGGACTTTCCCGGCGTCGCCGGGGACAGACTTCCCGGACATCCGTTCGGGAGGAGACCGACACCCACGTGTACGGCCGTTTCGGCGTGCGCGCGGGCGAGCCGAGCAGGAGAGATTGACGTGAAGGTTCAGCCGAGCGTCAAGCCGATCTGCGAGAAGTGCAAGGTGATCCGTCGTAACGGTCGGGTCATGGTGATCTGCGAGAACCTGCGTCACAAGCAGCGTCAGGGCTGATCACGCGCACCCTCCGGGTCGCTTGAGTCAGAACAACTGAAGACCGACAACTGAATACAACAGGACCTCCCAACACCAGCGGCGACAGACGCGTCACCGCCCACCTCCGGATCAGAGGCCGGAGCCCACGAGGCCGGACACACGGTTCGGCACCAGCTCGCGGGACGGACTGGGAGCAGACCTCTGAGAATCGAAAAGGAAATCCGCCACATGGCACGTGTTGCTGGTGTGGATCTCCCCCGCGAGAAGCGGCTGGAGATCGCACTGACCTACATCTACGGAGTTGGGCGCACCACCTCCAAGGAGATCCTCGAGGGAACGGGCCTGAGCCCCGACCTCCGAGCGAAGGATCTCACCGACGCAGACGTCTCGAAGCTGCGTGAGTACATCGAAGCCTCGGTGAAGGTCGAGGGTGACCTCCGTCGCGAGGTGCAGGCCGACATCCGTCGCAAGATCGAGATCGGCTGCTACCAGGGTCTGCGCCACCGTCGTGGCCTGCCCGTTCGTGGACAGCGCACCAAGACCAATGCCCGCACTCGCAAGGGCCCGAAGAAGACCATCGCCGGGAAGAAGAAGTAATGCCTCCGAAGTCACGTAGCGCAGGCCCCAAGAAGGGCACCCGCCGTCGCGATAAGAAGAACGTCCCGCACGGCCACGCACACATCAAGTCGACGTTCAACAACACCATCGTGTCGATCAGCGATCCCAGCGGCAACATCATCAGCTGGGCGTCGTCGGGCCACGTCGGTTTCAAGGGCTCGCGCAAGAGCACCCCGTTCGCGGCTCAGCTCGCGGCCGAGAACGCTGCGCGCAAGGCCCAGGAGCACGGCGTCAAGAAGGTCGACGTGTTCGTCAAGGGACCGGGTTCGGGTCGCGAGACCGCCATCCGCTCCCTGCAGGCAGCCGGCCTCGAGGTCGGCACCATTTCCGATGTCACCCCGCAGCCGCACAACGGTTGCCGTCCGCCCAAGCGGCGTCGGGTCTAGCGGGAAAGGGAGGAACAGAGAAACATGGCTCGTTATACCGGCCCCGCAACCAAGAAGTCTCGTCGTCTTCGCGTCGACCTGATCGGTGGAGACGCTGCATTCGAGCGTCGCCCCTACCCGCCCGGCCAGCACGGCCGCTCGCGGATCAAGGAGAGCGAGTACCTGCTCCAGCTACAGGAGAAGCAGAAGGCGCGCTTCACCTACGGCGTCCTGGAGAAGCAGTTCCGTCGCTACTACGAAGAGGCGAACCGTCGCACCGGCAAGACCGGTGACGAACTGCTGAAGATCCTCGAGACCCGTCTCGACAACGTGATCTACCGCTCCGGCATCGCGCGTACCCGTCGTCAGGCCCGCCAGCTGGTCAGCCACGGCCACTTCACCGTCAACGGTGTGAAGGTCGACGTGCCCAGCTACCGCGTCAGCCAGTACGACATCATCGATGTCCGCCCGAAGTCGCTGCAGACCGTCCCGTTCCAGATCGCCAAGGAGCTCGTCGGCGATCGTCCGGTTCCGGGTTGGCTCCAGGTCGTGCCGTCGACCCTGCGTGTTCTCGTGCACAGCGTGCCCGAGCGTGCCCAGATCGATGTCCCGCTGACCGAGCAGCTCATCGTCGAGTTCTACTCCAAGTAGTCCTTCGAGCAACACCCGCCCGACAGCAACAGCTGTTCGGTACACCCTCGAGGCCGTCATATAGCGGGCGGCCAAAGGAGAGATCCACAGAATGCTCATCTCACAGCGACCCACCCTCACCGAGGAAGTCCTCGCCGAGAACCGCTCGAAGTTCGTCATCGAGCCGCTCGAGCCGGGCTTCGGCTACACCCTCGGCAACTCGCTGCGTCGTACCCTGCTCAGCTCGATCCCGGGTGCAGCCATCACCAGCATCCGCATCGACGGTGTCCTCCACGAGTTCACCACCGTGGCCGGGGTCAAGGAGGATGTCACCGACATCATCCTGAACCTCAAGGGCCTCGTGGTCAGCTCGGACGAGGACGAGCCGGTCACCATGTACGTGCGCAAGCAGGGTCCGGGCACCGTCACCGGTGCCGACATCGTGCCGCCGGCCGGTGTCACCGTGCACAACCCCGATCTGCACATCGCCACCCTGAACGACAAGGGCAAGCTCGAGATCGAGCTCGTCGTCGAGCGGGGCCGCGGCTACGTCCCGGCCGTGCAGAACAAGGCGTCGGGTGCCGAGATCGGCCGCATCCCGGTCGACTCGATCTACTCGCCGGTGCTCAAGGTGACCTACAAGGTCGAGGCCACGCGTGTCGAACAGCGCACCGACTTCGATCGACTGGTGCTCGATGTGGAGACCAAGAACTCGATCAGTGCGCGTGACGCGCTGGCATCGGCGGGCAAGACCCTGGTGGAGCTGTTCGGGCTCGCCCGGGAGCTGAACGTCGAGGCCGAGGGCATCGAGATCGGGCCGTCGCCGGCCGAGGCCGACCACATCGCCTCGTTCAGCCTGCCGATCGAGGATCTCGAGCTGACCGTTCGTTCCTACAACTGCCTCAAGCGCGAGGGTGTGCACACCGTCGGCGAGCTGGTTGCACGGACCGAGTCGGATCTGCTCGACATCCGCAACTTCGGTCAGAAGTCGATCGACGAGGTCAAGGTCAAGCTGCACGCGCTCGGTCTGTCTCTTAAGGACAGCCCGGCCAGCTTCGATCCGTCGCAGGTCGCGGGTTACGACCCGGCCACCGGCACGTGGTCGGAAGACGCGTCCTTCGACGCCGATTCCGGTGAGGATTTCGCGGAGACCGAGCAGCTGTAGTCGCTACGACGCGGCGGTAGCTGTCACTGCCCAAACCCTGACTTCCGCATCGAGTGATGTGGAGTCCTCCTAGGAGAAGACAATGCCCAAGCCCACCAAGGGTGCCCGCCTCGGCGGGTCGGCCAGCCACCAGAAGGCGATGCTGGCGAATCTCGCCACCTCGCTCTTCGAGCACGGCCGCATCACCACCACGGAAGCCAAGGCCAAGCGCCTGCGTCCGTACGCGGAGAAGATCATCACCCACGCCAAGGCCGGCAAGCTGGCCAACCGTCGTGAGGTGCTGAAGGACATCCGTGACAAGGACGTCGTGCACACGCTGTTCGACGAGATCGGCCCGTTCTTCGCCGATCGTCCGGGTGGCTACACCCGCATCATCAAGACGCTGCCGCGCAAGGGTGACAACGCCCCGATGGCCGTGATCGAGCTGGTGCGCGAGTCCACCGCGTCGAGCGAGGCCAGCCGCGCGACCCGCGTCGCCGCCTCCAAGAAGGCCGCCGAGGACAAGCTCGACGCCACCGAAGAGGTTGTCGCTGACCCGGACGCCGGGAGCGCAGCGAGCGGGTCCTCTGATACCGATTCGGCTGACGCGAACGTGGTGGAGGCCGTCGAGGCCGACGCCACCGATGCCGAGGTCGCCAACGCCGAGGCTGTCGCCGAGGCTATCGACGACGAGTCCACCGCCGCGACCGCTCCCGATGCCGAGGCAGCCGGAGCCGACGTCGACGGTGAGAAGAAGTAGTCGACTGAGTCGAGAACCGCAGACCGAACCCGTCGGCGCCGATTCCGGTGCCGGCGGGTTCTGTCGTCTCCGCTTCGACATCTCGTACGACGGCACCGACTTCGCCGGATGGGCACGGCAGGTCGGCCAGCGCAGCGTGTGCGAGGAACTCGAGACCAGGTTGTCGACGGTCCTGCGGGTGCCGGTGCGGCTGACGGTGGCGGGGCGCACCGACGCCGGTGTGCATGCCACTGGGCAGGTCGCGCACGCCGAGGTTCCGAAGTCGGTACTGGAGACCCGATCGATCGCCGGTGATCCCGCGACGCTCGTCGGGCGTCTCGCGAAGATGTGTCCCGATGACGTCCGGGTGACGGCCGTGCGCGTTGTCCCGGACGAGTTCGACGCTCGGTTCTCGGCGCTGCGCCGGCATTACCGCTATCGGTTGACCGATGCACGGTGGGGTGCCGAACCGGTGGTCGCGCGGACGACCGCGACATGGCGTCGGCCGCTCGACGTCGAAGCGTTGAACGCGGCATCGTCGGAGTTGCTCGGCCTGAACGACTTCGCGGCGTTCTGCCGTCGGCGGGAGGGTGCGACCACGATCCGGGAACTGCAGCGGTTCTCTTGGAGACGGGACGCCGAAGGAGTCCTCGTCGGCGAGGTGAGCGCGGACGCGTTCTGCTGGTCGATGGTGCGGTCGCTGGTCGGCGCGGTCGCGAGTGTGGGCGACGGCAGGCGCGACATCGACTGGTGCCGTGGGCTTCTCGATGAGCGAACCCGCAGCAGTCAGGTCCCCGTCGCCGAGGCCCGGGGTCTGTGCCTGGTCGGCGTCGACTATCCCGCCGACGACGAACTCGCCGCCCGCAACACGGTGACCCGTGACGTGCGCGGGTCGACCGGTTGCTGTGGTGGGTGACCACCCGCCGTCTCGACGGCGAGCCCGGAGTTGTTGTGACACAAGGAGGCCCCGGGGACAGATCCCCGGGGCCTCCTCGAGCGCAGCGGTCAGTTGCCCAGCTTGAGGCCGTTCTTGTCCCGAACACTGCCGGTCAGCATCATGATGCCGTCGACCAGCGCCCAGATGGCGACACCGAAGATGATGACGAACCCGATCAAGAAGATCGCGGTGATGTAGCCGAGGATCGTCAGGCCGAGTTGGATCGCGCCGGTGGTGTTGTCGCCGATGTAGAAGCGGCCGACGCCCAGGCTGCCCAGGAAGATCTGCAGCAGGCCGGCAACCAGCTTCGACTTGTCGGACAGCGGCTCGCCGGTGGACGGGTCACGGCCGTAGGGAGCAGTGGGGTCGGGTGCGCCGCCGTAGCCGTAACCGGGCGCCGCGGGATACCCGCCCTGCGGAGCCCCGTACTGCTGGGGTGCGCCGTACTGCTGCGGTGCCCCGAACTGCTGGCCCCCGAACTGCTGGTCGCCGTACTGCTGGGGTGCCCCGTACTGCTGGTTCCCGTATTGCTGGTCGCCGTACTGCTGGCTCCCGTACTGCTGGTCGCCGTACTGGGGATTGCCGACGCCGGGCTGCGAGGTCCCGGCGGTGCCGAACTCCGAACCCCCCGGCTGCTGGCCGGGGTCGGTGCCGTACGACGGCGAGGCGTCGGCCGGTGGCTGCTTGACGAACGGGTCGTGGGGCTTGTCGCCCGGGTTGTCTGGTGTGGTCATCGGGTGGTCCTCCTCGTGACTGGATAGAGCGGCGTGCTCATCTCGAACGTGCGGTCGGCTCAGGCGACGGTGGCCAGTTCGCGTGCGTAGTACACGCGACCGGACACATCGCTCATCGTCCAGGGCGACGTGGCGGGGACGTTGGTGACGTGCATCGCGCCGCCCGCGCCCCGGACCCGTACCTGGATGAAGCCCGTTGTGCGCCGTTCTTTCATCAGCAAGAACAGCAGACTCAGAAAGCAGATCAGAAAGAACCCGACGAGCGCCAGCACCAGGCCCGTCTGCGACATCTGTTCGGAGGACACGGACATGTCGGTGACCTCCCACTGCGAACCCGCGAGCGGGAACGTGCCCGACGGCGTGATCACGTAGTGCTGGGTGCACGTGATGTCACCGATGACCACGAGCGGCGGCTCGGGTAATGCCGCGGCACCCGCGTCGAAGAACGGCCCGGGCGGCGCGTAACCCATGCCGGGGCCCGGGAATTGGGCGGGAGCGGGCACGAAGCCGGGACTGGAGTCGTAGGCGTTCGGCTGATGCGGCAACGGACGGGTGCCGTCATTGCCATTCCCCGGGTACGTCATCCCGCAATGGTGGCATACGCGAGTGTGTTTCGGGTCAGGTGGCGTTGCGCTCGTCTCCGAAGGCCTCGAGCACCTCGTCGACGGTCTCGTCGTCGCCGACGAACTGCTCCGGATGGGCGCCCTCGGACATCAGATGCCGCCAGTTGAGCGGATCGAATTCCACCGGCGCGTGGCGCGCGATGAAGTCGATGACGATCCGGCAGAACCGTTCGGGGTCGTCGTGGAACGGGAAATGTCCTGAGCCGGAGAAGGTCTCGAACTCCGAGTGTGGGATCGCCGAGTGCGCCAGTTCGCCGTGGTGATGGGGGATCACGATGTCCCGGTCGCCCCACACGAGCAGGACCGGCAGGCGCTCGGTGAGGTAGCAGCGGTCGAGCATCGTGACGGACTGGCCGCGCCAGTCGACGACGGCGCGCAGAGTACGGAGGAAGGCGGCCGACGCGGTGGGGTCGGCAAGCCCACCGAGGACCCGCATGAGGTCCTCGTGGTCGGCCAGTAGATGTTCGGGCGTGGCCGAGGACGGGAACAGGGGCGGCATCGGCGCGGCGACGATCGCTTTCGCGAGCGTCGTGAGACCAGGGATCACGCCGGGGACGCGGAGTACCGACAGCACCTGCGGGACGACGGGCAGCGAGAACAACCGCAGGGCGGGGTTGACGTCGCGGGTGACCCCGCCGGCCGCGACCAGCACCAGGCGCTCGACGAAGCGCGGGAACTGATAGCAGAACTGCATTGCGACGCCGCCGCCCAGGGAGTGGCCGACGACCGTCACCTTGCTGATCCCCAGGACGACGAGGAGGTCGCGCATGCCGTTGGCGAAGGCCGGCACCGAGTAGTCGGCGCGTGGCTTGTCCGATTCCCCGTGGCCGAGCAGGTCGGGTGCGATGACGGTGTAGTGCTGCGCGAGGATCGGGATGACCTCGTCCCACGTCGACGAGTTGTCACCGATGCCGTGGATGAGCAGCAGCGCCGGACCGCTGCCGGCGATCCGGTAGGCGCGCCGGTAGCCGTGGATGGTGTGGTACTCGATGCGGACGTCGGTGTCGGAGACCGGACGCAGCGTCGGACCGGACGTCGTGGTCGGGGACGGATCCCGGTGCTTGGTGGGCACTGTCTCTCCCCTCGGTGTCGCTCGGGCGGTGTCGGTCGCGTCCTCGCGACGGAGCGGTGGATGGCAATGGGCGTTGTCCCGCTAGGCGTCGAGTAAACCGCATCACCGGTCGTCGTGCGCGGCGGGTGCCGGGTGCCGGCTGCGACCTGGGTTGCCGGGATCTGAATGGTTGCCGACGCTTTGCCACGTCGCGACGGTCACCGGGCCCCGGCGGGTCGCTGCGCCACTAGTGTTGGATTCGATGAACCCCTTCGACATCGAGTCCTTCGTGGCCACCGGTGGCCTCATCGGACTCTGCGTGCTGATCTTCGTGGAGACCGGCATCCTGGTCGGGTTCATCTTTCCCGGCGACTCGGTGCTCTTCACCGCCGGCGTGTTCGCCGCGCAACCCGATCCCTTCGCACCGCTGTGGCTGTTGTGCCTGGCTGTGCCGCTGGCGGCGATCATCGGCGACCAGTGCGGCTACTTCATCGGCCGCCGTGTGGGGCGCGGGGTGGTCGAGGGCAAACTGATGCGCACCATCGGACCCGAGTATCTGGCCAGGACGAACCACTACTTCGACCGCTTCGGGCCGCTCACCGTGTTCTTCGGCCGGTTCATCGGGATCGTCCGCACCCTGACCCCGCTGGTCGCCGGCTTCAGCGGCATGCCACATCGGACGTTCACCCTCTTCAGCGTGCTCGGCAGTTTCACCTGGGCGGCCGGGATCATCCTGCTCGGCTACTTCCTCGGCAACATCCCGGTCATCCGCGACAACATCGAGATCTTCATCATCGCCTCCGTGTGCACGATCGTCATACCGACATTCATCCACTTCGGTCGGCGCTGGCGGATCGCGCGGCGCGATCGGCGCGCCGAGACGCCCTGAGGCGAATCACCGGTCCCTGATCCGAAAGAACAACAAAACCGCTGGTCTATGGGGTGAAGCGATGCCCTCCCTGTGCTCCCTGAGGCGCGAGGAGCGCTAGCGACGAGCCACGAAGGGCTGGCGAGACACGTTGCTACACCCTTCGTGGCTCGCTTCGCTCGCACCTCAGGGAGCATGAAATCTGGGCGCTCACAAGTGTTCTCTCGAAGTCCACGACGGCTGCGAGGCCGCAGATACTGAGGAGCGCCCGGAGCTTGCGGAGGGCGCGTCACGAAGGGTCTGCCCCGCGTCGCACCAGGTCCCTTCCGCCGCCCGGAATCAGGGGTCGGTCAGCGGAGGAACGGCTCCTCCCGTTGTCCGGGGCCACCCGAGAAATCGTCGGCGATGGTCGCCGCGAGTTCGACGAACGATCGCTTCGTCGGCTTCGACATCAGTTCGAGGTCGACGTCCGCGCCTTCGGCGAGGTGGTCGTCGAACGGGATCTTGTGCACGGCGCGGCACCGCGTGAGGAAGTGTTGACCCAGCTGGTCGGTGTCGATGGTCGACGACCCGGGTCGCGACGAACTCAGGACGACCACGGCGCGCGAGACGAGGTGCCCGAAACCGTGCGCCTCCAGCCAGTCCAGGGTCGCGCCGGCGCTGCGGGCGCCGTCGAGAGCCGGGGAACTGACGAGGATGATCGTGTTCGCGAGGTCGAGGACCCCGTTCATCGCCGAGTGGCTCAGACCGGTGCCGCAGTCGGTGATGATGATGTTGTAGAAGCGCTGCAGCACGGTGATGACGCCGCGGTACTCCTCCTCGTTGAACGCCTCGGCCATCGCCGGATCTCGTTCGGAGGCAAGGACTTCGAGGCGACTCGGCGCCTGCGACGTGTGGGCCCGGACGTCTGAGTAGCGGTAGACGTTCTCATCGGCGAGCAGGTCGCGGACGGTCGACCGGGTCTGCTGCGGAATGCGCTGTGCGAGCGTACCGAGGTCGGGATTGGCGTCGACGGCGATGACGCGGTCGCCCCGCAGGGAGGCGAACGTCGAGCCGAGGCCGACGGTGGTCGTCGTCTTGCCGACTCCGCCCTTCAGCGACAGCACGGCGATCCGATAGTCGCCCCGGACCGGCCGGTTCACCCGTTCGAGCAGCTGCTGATATTCGATGTCGCCCTGCGACTCACCGGGATTGATCGCACCGGCAGACAGCGTGTGCACCGCACGACGCCAGCCGCGACTCGGCGCGCGACGGGCCTTCCGGATGAGTGCCACCTCGTCGAGCGAAGGGCCTCCCGACGGCGGCCCGTATCCGTGCTGCATCGGCTGCCCGGGAAAGGCGGGCGCGGGACCGGGGCCCATCGGAGCGGGACCCGCGTACGGCGGAGGTTGATGGCCGGCGACCGGAGTCGGTGGCATCCCCGGCTGGGCGGACCACGCGGGAGCGGACTGGGGAGCCGGCGGGGCGGGCGGCACGATCTGCGACGCGGCGGGGTGCGGCGGCATTCCGGATGACGGTGCCGGGCCGGTGACGTGCCCGGGTCCGAGGTTGTCGGGTCCGAAGTGGTCCGGCCCTGGGACGGGAGGGGCCTGCGGCGACCACGGGGGAGCGACCGGGTACTCAGTCGGTGAGATCTCGGGACGCGGCTCCGGCGGAACGGGCCCGCCGTGAGGATGCGGATCGGCGGGCGCGGCCCCGGGGTGGTCGGCGGCGCCGGCGTGGTCGGCGGGCGGACGGACGGCGGCGGGATGGTCGGGCGGTGGCGCCGACCGGCTTTCGAAGTCCGGCCGCGGGGGCATCGTCTCGCGGGCCGGTGATCCGCTGTCCGGACGTGCGGACGGTCCCCGGGGTGCGGGCGGCGCGGGCGCTGCTGCCGGCGGCTGTTGTGGAGCGGCGGTCGGCGGGGCGAACTGCAGCCAGGGCGGCGGCGCCGGGGCGTCGGCATCAGGGGTGCCGGGCCCGGTTCCGTCCGGTCTCGTCGGGTTCTCGTACGTCATCGGGGAATCCTCTGGTCAAGCGGCCGGGCGCCGATCGCGTTGCGGCGAGTTCGGCGAGGCGTGCAGCGATCCACCCCGTTTTGTCGATCGACCCCGGCTGCGTCCTGCGGCAGTCTACCCAAGGTCCTCGACCTGGTCCGGACGACGTCCACAGAGCCGTCTCGAGGACACGCGTTCGGCATAGTGCATCTCTGGTGTGGTGAGGCCGAACCGAGTATGGCACTATGCAGACACTCAACACATGTGCGCAGCGGGGTGCGCGGTTCTTCACGGATCCGTATGTGGGAGGTCTGGTTCCGTCGAACGAAAATTCGATGGAACCGGAAGGGGCCCCGGCTGCGTCATATTCGGCGTGAAGGGGGTGCAGCTTTCCATGACCTACTCCGACGATCCTCGGGATCTCGTCGACGGTGATCCCGACGACCCGTGGGCGGTGTTGCACGAGTTCGTGACCGCGCGGTCACGGTCGGGCGGGCTCGGCGTCCGGACCACCGCGCAAGGTCTTCCGGTGGCAGTTCGTATCGAGGCGTCCGAACTCGACAAGGATCCGGTTCTGCTCGCCGGGGACATCCTCCGACTCTGTCAGCAGGCGGCGATGTCCGCCGGTATCCGGCTCCGCGAGAACCTGCTCGCCGCCGGCATCGACCGGGACCTCGTGCAGGAGATGCAGTTGCCCCGCCCGGACGATCTCGCACGAGCCGAGTGGCGCGACGACGAGGAAGCCGACGCGCCCGCGTCGTGGTTGCAGCGATGACCTGGGGAATGGACGAACTCGAGGCGCGCGCGCAACGGCAGCTCGACGGCCTGCACGGGTTTCAGGAGAAGCTACGCGCGATCTCGGTCCGGGAGACGTCGTCCGACGGGCTGGTCACCGCCGAGGTGGACGGCAAGGGCGCGCTCATCGACCTCGAATTCGCCTACGGCGCCAACGAACTCGGTGCGAGCCGGCTGGCCGACCAGGTCGTGACGACCGCCGCGCTGGCCGCACAGAAGGTCTACGCCCGGATCGCCGCGGTGACCGAGGAGTTCAACGAGTCGTTCGGCGACATGCTGGCCGCTCGTCCGGCCGAATGACGGACCCGGCCGACATGACACCGATCCATCAGACTGACACCCACGAGGGGGTTCGAGAATGACGAACGTCAAGGTGACGCCGGAGGTCCTCGAGGGCTTCGCCGCCACGAACGCCGCGATGGCGACCGCCGTCGGCACCGCCGGGTCGATCGACGCCGCGGCCAACACAGCGGCGATGGTCCCCGTCTTCGGGCTCATCGGGCAGGAGTTCCTCGCCGCCTTCATCGCTGCGCAGGCCAGTCACCTCATGTCCGTGGGGCAACTCGCGGCCGTGCATGCCGCCACCGCGGCATCGACTGCGGCGGGTCTCGCCGAGTTCGAGGGCACCGACGCCGCCAGCGCCGCAGCCATCCGTTCGGTGCTGTGACGGTTCCACCGCTACCGGGCATCCCGGATGTGCCTGCCCTGAATCACATGACGGTGCAGGAGATGATCGAGGCGACCCCGCTCGGCCCGATCCTCGACCGCACGGTCGCCGACGTCCTGGGCGGACTGGGTCTGCCTCCGCTGCCGGTGCTGCCCCCGTTGCCGCCGATGCCGGGACTGCCACCGCTGCAGCCACCGAACCTGGACATGTTCATCAAACCGATGACCGATCTGCTGGGTGGTTTCGGCACCGGTGATCTCTCGGGTGGCGGATTCGACCCGACCGTCATCTTCGAGAGCCTCACCAAGGTGCTCGAGACGTCGATGACGATGGGGCAGAGCGCACTCAAACTCGCCGACCAGCTGTGGGCAGGGCAGGGCGCGGTGAGCGCCGGCGCCAAGACCGCCGAGGCGGGGGCGAACAGTTCGGCTCTGGCCACGCAGGGGTCGGGGATCTCGTTGGATACCAAGACGGCGGCCGCGATCGTGGCAAAGGGCTTGGCAGTGGTGCAGGGGATCATCGCGGCGACGGTCGCGAAGATCACCGGCTTCG
The DNA here is from genome assembly GCF_005502615.1 of Gordonia sp. ALPHA1B1. Lineage (NCBI taxonomy): Bacteria > Bacillati > Actinomycetota > Actinomycetes > Mycobacteriales > Gordoniaceae > Gordonia > Gordonia sp. ALPHA1B1. Next base: position 166,207 of record NZ_SCOC01000011.1, read on the forward strand.
CGGTACCGATGATGATGACACCGGCGGTCGGCGCAGGCTTCGCAGCTGCGGCCGGGTTCGCCTCCGTCGGACTGTCGCAGGCGACCGCCGCGGTCGCGGTGACCCGGGCCGAACTACTCGGCCCGACGACGGCGATGGCCGTAAACGGTGCCCCGGTCGCCGTCACCGGTGCACCCACCGCGGGCGCGGGACAATCGCCGTTCACGCTGGCCAGCTCGATCCTCGACGTCGTGTCGCCGGCGATGTCGACGGCCACCGAACTGCCCACCTCGCTGATGCAACCGATCAGCAAGATGCTGAACGTCGAACACGGTTCACCTGCCGTCGTCCCGGCTGCGCTGTCGCCGAAGTCGAAGGGCCGTCTCTTATACACATCC